>JBBISM010000026.1:9882-18500 GCA_037441245.1 Ignavibacteria bacterium
ACCTTGGTTTGAATTTAAAATCACCGATTATAGTAGGTAGTTGCGGTTTGACCAATACGCTCGAAGATATTCAGCATCATCAAGCAAATGGAGCAGGTGCTGTTGTCCTCAAATCATTATTCGAAGAAGAAATAATAATGGAATTGGAGCATAGCAGATCGCAAATGATACAACACGGACCGCTTTATCCAGAAATTTACGATATGTTCGATTATGATACAGTCGAAGATAGCGTAACAAGATATTTGAATCTTATCAGGGATTGCAAGCGAGAAGTAGAAATACCAGTAATTGCGAGTATTAATTGCATTAGCTCAGATGAATGGATTGATTTTTCCAAACAACTCGAAGATGTTGGTGCTGATGCTCTCGAGCTGAATTTATTCATTCTTCCATCGGATTTTTCTCGCACAGCCGAGTATAACGAAAAAATATACTTCGAGGTAATCGAAAAAGTCAAAAATACTGTGAAGATACCTGTTACATTGAAAATCAGCTATTATTTTTCAAATCTTGGCACAATGATACAAAAATTATCGGAAACAGGAATTGATGGGCTTGTTTTATTTAATCGTTTTTATAGCCCAGATTTTAATATTGATAATTTTACGGTAACAGCATCGAATATATTGAGCAGTGCATCGGATCTGCCTATATCATTGCGTTGGATAGCAATAATGGCTGATAGGGTCAAGTGCGATCTTGCAGCATCAACGGGTGTTCACGATGGTTCGGCAGTAATCAAGCAATTGCTTGCGGGAGCTAATGCTGTCCAAGTTGTTTCAGCAATTTATAAAAATGGCTCTGAAATATTAAAAACGATGAATAATGAATTAATCGAATGGATGGAAGAGCATCATTTCGATAAAATTGATGAATTTCGTGGAAAATTGGCTCAATCAAAAAGTAGGAATCCCGCTGCTTATGAACGAGCTCAATTTATGAAACATTTCAGCGGTAAATTTTAAAGTTGAACAAAATTATTGATTTTGGGCTGAACTCAAGCTGTTTGTTTCATAATAATCGGTATTTTATCGCTAAACGTAATCCATCATTTATGAGATATTAAAGATTCTGATTTCAGATGAATACTTTTTTGAGAATTGAAACAGCCCTTTTGCATTCAAGATGGGCAAATCAGAAATAATAAATAAATTATTTTCCCTCCAACGTTTTGGTATCAAACCTGGTCTTGAGCGGACTAAATTCTTATTGGAATATTTAGGAAATCCAGAAAGAAAATTTAAATCAATACACATTGCAGGCACAAATGGCAAAGGTACTGTTGCTTCTTTATTAGCATCTATCCTTAAGGAAGCGGGCTACCGCACTGCTCTTTATACATCTCCTCATATTATGGAATTTAATGAAAGAATAAGAATCAATGGCGAGAAAATTCCCGATGAACATTTAATAAACTTAGCGAGCGAGCTACTTCCGATTTCGGAACAAATTGATGTTACTTTTTTCGAAATAACTACAGCAATTGCGTTCAAATATTTTGCTGATAATGATTGCGATATTGCAATAATTGAAACTGGAATGGGCGGTAGATTCGATTCAACAAATGTAATAAATCCTATTCTCTCAATTATTACCTCTATTGGACTCGACCATCAGCAATATCTTGGCGAAACATTGGGAAAAATTGCTTCAGAAAAAGCTGGAATTATCAAAAATGGTTCAGTTTGTATTATCGCAGAAAAAAGACCTGAACTTGCGAGCTTATTCAATAAAATTGGGCAAGAGCTTGGAGTAAAAATTCTATTTTCTGATGATTTTTCCAGAATAATTGATTTGAATTATCATAATGATTTTACATATCAATTAAGATTCGAATGTCTTGGAAATAAATATAATATCTCTTATAATTTTGGTGGTGGAAAAGCATCTGAAAACATAATTACTGCAATTTGTGCTATTTCAGTATTGCAAGATATTCTACCTATCAAAGAAAATAGCATATTTGAAGGAATAAAAAATATACAGACAAATACTGGTTATCGAGCCAGAATCGAACTGCTCAGAAAGACCCCACCTATTATAATTGATGTTGCACATAATCCAGATGCTATCAAAGAATTGGTCAATACAATAAATAAATCCAGATTGCAAAGAGATGATTGGATAATACTATTCGGAGTAATGAGTGATAAAGATATTGAGAAAATGGTCAATGAGCTACGCTTGATTTCAGATGAAATCATTCTTACGCAGCCAAAAATTGACAGGGCTTGCGAAATAGATAGATTGCAAGAATTTGCAATAAAAAGCAATTTCAATAAAATAAAAAGTATAAAAAATGTAAATGATGCTGTTAAATTTGCATTAAGTGTGAATCGCCCTTTAATTATTACGGGTTCATTCTATTTAGTTGCTGAAACGCTTGAATTTTTGGAAGTAAATGATAGATAGTTTATTAGTTGATAAATGTAATTTGAAAATAAATTAATGGAGTTTAAAATGATTAATCCTGATAATTATCAAATCAAAACAGCCTTAATATCAGTATCGGATAAAACGGGTGTCGTCGAATTTGCTAAAGAATTGGAGAAAATGAATATCTCTATTTATTCCACAGGAGGCACTGCCAAAAAATTGATATCTAATGGTATCAATGTCAGGCAGGTTAGTGAATTAACAAATTTTCCCGAAATGCTTGATGGAAGGGTAAAAACATTGCATCCTGCAATTCATTCGGGATTATTAGCCCGATTGGATTGTGATGAACATACAAAGCAATTGGAAGATATGGGTTATAAATCCATTGATTTAATCGTTGTCAATCTATATCCATTTGAAGAAACATTGAATAAAAAGGGTTCGAGCAATGATGAAATATTAGAAAATATTGATATTGGCGGTCCGACTATGTTGCGTTCAGCCGCAAAAAATTATCATTGGACCGCAGTGATTGTAAACCCAAATAGATATGTTGAAATTATTGAAATTTTGAAGAGCAGGAGTTGTACCATACCATTGTCCTTACGTCGTGAACTTGCCTGTGAGGTATTCCAGCTTACTTCATATTATGATTCAATAATCGCTGATTATTTTCTCAATTCGTTGAATATTTCATTCCCGATGGAAAAAGGTATAGGATTGAGCTTAATTCAGAAATTGAGATACGGCGAAAATCCACATCAAGATGCTGCTTTATATGGGAAATTTAATGAGATTTTCGAAAAATTGCACGGAAAGGAGCTTTCGTATAATAACATTTTGGATATTGATTCTGCCGCACGTTTAATATACGAATTTGATGAACCGACCTTTGTTATTATCAAGCATACAAATCCCTGTGGAGTTGGAAGTGCGGATAATTTATGTGATGCGTGGGATAAGGCATTTGCTACTGATACTGTGTCGCCTTTCGGTGGAATATTTGTTGTGAATAAAACATTTGATTTGGAAATCGCTGAGAAAGTACATCAAATTTTCAGTGAAGTTATAATAGCTCCAGAATTTACTGAAGAAGCCTTGAGTTTATTAACAAAGAAAAAAGATAGAAGATTGATAAAGTTGAATTATGAAAAATTAGACAAATTCTTAAAATTCGATTTACGTTCTGTTGCTGGTGGATTTTTGATTCAGGATACAGATAGAATACTTTATAAAGAAGAAAATACAAAAGTAGTAACTCGCCAGAAACCAAGCGAAGAGGAAATGAAATCGCTAATATTCGGTTGGAAATTAGCAAAGCACGTCAAATCTAATTCAATTGTATTCGCTAAATCCGATAGAACACTGGGAATAGGTGCGGGTCAAATGTCGAGAGTGGATTCTGCTCGTATTGCTGCTGAAAAAGCAAAAACGATGGGCTTGGAACTGAAAGGCTCATCAGTTGCTTCTGATGCATTCTTCCCATTTGCTGATGGTTTACTGCAAGTCGTGGAAGCTGGTGCAACTGCTGTTATTCAGCCTGGTGGCTCTGTTAGAGATGAAGAAGTAATTCGTGCTGCCGATGATAATAACATTGCGATGATATTTACTGGAATAAGACATTTCAAGCATTAATCTTTTGATGTAATTGTTAGTAAATATAAGCGATTATTAATTCTGCCGAGAGCTTCGTATGAGTTAGTTCGCCAGTTATAGCGTGGCTCTGATGTTTCATCAACCATCATTCCAGTTATATATTCATTTGATTCAAGTTTACTTAAAATCAGAGTTGAGTTAGTTGTGTAGGCATAAGTCGAGCTATTAGGTTTGATGGCAACAGTTTTGTAAATGAGACTATTGTTATCAATACGATATTTCTTGCCGTTTTTAACGAGAAAACAACTCAATTCACAGTATATATAATACATTTCGGAGCCGTCGTGAGTAAATTGTGGGTCGTTGGTATTTCTACCAGCATAGTATTCAATACTATTATACAATATAAGATAATTGACATAATTCCTTGCTTTTGCTGCGATAATAGGTTCAGACGGATGTAATGTTATTGTTTCGATTACATCATATCTTTTGCTAATTATTGGCTGATTATATTCATTGGATAAAAGTATAACAAAACTTTCGCCGGAGAAATCAGTGCCAATGAATGAAGCAACAGTTCCATAGCGATTCAACAAGAGATTTCGAATAGAAGAATAAGCATCTGAAATTACTTTTTTACCTTTGTAAATTTCAACATAATTTGTTGTTCCGCCAGCGAATAGTAATTCGCCAGTATGCCAGAAACCAAATATATGAATATTTTGAAATGCCAGACTTTCAATTCCATCAATATTGAGTATGCGATTGCTCAACCTTTTTTCGTAAAAAGCAATTGAAGTACCATCATAATTAATGTAAATATCGCTTGAACGATACATTGCTCGGATTACGTTATTCTTGTGGTGTATAAATTCTTCATTATTTACAAAATATGAGTAAACTAATACTTCAGAATTAGGACTAAAAACAATCACTCCGTGCTTATTTCCAACTAACTTTATAATTGTATCTGGGGTAATTAAGAAAAGTTGAACGTTATCATAAGCAAAGTAAGCCCAATTATCGCCATCAGAAGAAAAAGTTAATCCCGTTAATCTTGAATAAACGCCATCATCTTCGCCGTTGATGTAAAGTTTATAGTGCTTATCGAAGGGAGATGTAATTGCCCACCAGTTAAATGTCGTATCCATTCCGTAACTGATTAAACTTTCTTCTCCATTGATGAGCAGATAATCTTTACTAAAATTGGATTTTAATGCGTTAATGTTGATTAAGAAAAGAATTAACAGAATGATAAATTTATTTTTTTTTCTTCCAGTCATAAACTTTTCTTAATTAATTCATTTTTTGAATACAAGGGCAAATAGCTTTTTCAATATCATCATCAATATAGAATTCGTCGAATTTTTTGAAATTTTGAATTTGCTTTTTGATTTTATCATATCCGTTATGATTTCCATCTGTGTTTTTAGTCCAGTATTGGAGTGCATCTTCATTTGAGATATCACAAAATTGCATCAAGATTGCTGATGCGATATATCCCGATTGATGCCATCCATTCCAGCAGTGCAGATAAATAGGACCGAGTTCGGGACGCATTATAACATCAAACACTTCTTGCATAATTTTTCGCAGTTCTTCGTTAGAATTGCCTGAAATCTGGTGATATTCGAGAATGTTATTATTTGTTTCTTTCGTGATAATCTTTTCTGCTCTATCAAAATTTTTTCTGTATAAATAAATTGCTTTTGAAAAATGATTATTACATAGATTTTTTAAACCATCTTCTTGGAGTGGATTTTGATTACCACGTTTATTCTTCCTATGATAAGCATTATTTGCACCGCCTCGGTATGCTATGCCGTGCAATATAACCCGCATATTTCTTGTGCCATAAAGCGATTCATTGCCATTGCCTCGATTATCTGTTATTTTTTCATCGGCACATTTAATTTTGAATAATTCCTTGTAATAATGGACTTTTTCGAAAACTGATGCAAAGTGAAGCTTTTCAGAAGGAAATAGATATATTGCAGAGAAAAGGAAAAGCACAATGATTGAATAAAAGATTTTTTTCATATTTTTAACCATTGATATGTATGTATTTATTGAACAATTACCAATTTCCCAATAGAAAATGGATCAAATATTTATAATATACGAATTAAATCATTAATTAATAAAATCAAAACGATGAATTTTACTTTACTAAATGTGAGAAACACCAGTAAGTCGAATGTTTCAATCGGGATAATCATAATCTGTATTATCATATCGAATATTTCAAACTTAGCATTTTCTCAAGAAATCAAGTGGTGGTTCGATACAAAGGACGGATGTTTTGGTCAAACTGCCTCAGCAGACCTCGATAGTGATGATTTTTTTGAGTTTGTTTTCGGGTGCTATCGAAATGACGGAAAGGTTTATGCCTTAAAATCTAAAGATGGGAGCATATTGTGGGAATATTTTACTGGTGTTAACAATTTCGAAGGTTGCAATGATACAGCCCCGCTTATATACGATGTGGATGGCGATGGAAAGCCCGAGGTGATAGTTGCGAGTTCCTGTACTCCATTAACGTATTGTTTTTCTGGAGCAGATGGTTCGATTAAGTGGAAAGCTCCAACTCGAGGAAGTGATTCCCCGCCTGTTATTGGCGATATTGATGGAGATGGTATTAATGAAATTCTACACGGCCAATTCAGGGGTTATGTAATCTGTCTTGATGCCAAAACGGGCGCGCAGAAATGGGAAATATTAGTACTAGAGAATACTTGGATTCAAACCGCTCCCACGCTTGTTGATATTGATGGAGATGGCATTCTTGATTTTGTCGTTGCTACTTGGTGTTTAAATAAAGAAGATACAAACAGGTTATACGCATACAGGGGATATGACAGAAAATTGCTTTGGACTTACGATTTGAATGATGTTGTATATCATGGAACCGCTGTAGCAGATTTAAATAAAGATAATAAGTTAGAACTTATTATCGGTGATTATAGTGGAACGGTTCATTGTTTAAAGGCAGAAGATGGTAGCATTGTTTGGACACACTTCGACCCTAATTATAGATACATCGGAAGCCCCGTTTCAGTTGGGGATATTGATGGAAATGGATATTGTGATCTGATTTTTTCGAGTGCATATGAAATTATCGCCTTAAATTATGACGGCTCAATAAAATGGAAATATAGAATGCCTAACTATGGAAATGCTTTTAGAGGGGTTGTTCTTGCAGACATTAATAACAATCACTTGCCTGATGTTATTTTCGGTACAAGCAAGGGCAATGTTATTGGATTGAATGGCATAGATGGAGCGGAAATATTCAATTTAGATTTAGCCGAACATATTGGTAAGGAGTTTAATATTGACCATTCCCCCGTTATTTCTGATTTTGATAAAGATGGTATTTTGGACTTATTCATCGTTGGTGGATATACCAAATATCCTGATTTCTCTAACAATTATGGTAGAGCTTACTGCATATCGCTTTTTAAGGGAAATGGACCAGATTGGCTTATGTTTCAGAATAATGTCCATCGTAATTCAAGTGTATGCAACCAATTGGTCAATGTATTAGAGAATAAATCAAATCTATCGGGAACCTTAAAAATCTATCCGAATCCTTTTGTTGATTTCTATAAAATTCATTTCGAATCTGTTTTTGAGAGCAATTTACTAGTCTATCTGACTGATATTTATGGGAAAATAGTTTTTTCCCAAAATTATCTTGTTAGCTCTAATCAAGGAGAGCTTGAAATTATATGCAATAATATCTCCTCGGGTATATATATAATTCACATTATAGCTGGAAATAGAAGGGAAATATTACCAATCATTAAGCTGGAGTAGTTGCTTTCTGTTCATCAATTAATTCTTGTGAAATGTTATTCGCTTTTTTAATAGCTATCATCTTTTTTACGGATTCAAATACAATGATTAGACCTAAAATAAATAAGATCGAAGCAATAGCAACAAGAACCCAGTTATTAGTTGGTATAAATTCCCAGAAAACCTGATAAAACAGTGCAATTTCAGTAACTAAAAGCATAAATATTGCAGGCAATAATGTATATAGCTTTGGAGCTTTCAAGCCGAATAAATATGTGGAAATAACGAAAAGTGCTAAAGTCCAAATAAAGGCCAGAGCAATTTATAACCGCCAACAATAATGAGTAAATATGCACCAAATAAACTAAGAGCTGTAGCAAAGTATTTGTTATTAAATATGCTACCCCATTGACGGCCTAAGGTTTCTTGCAAAACATATCTGTTTAATCTTGCAGAAGTATCTAATGTTGTCAATATGAATGCATTCAACATAAGCACACCGAATTGAATACCAATCGAGAGTGGTATTCCAATACTTTGAACAGTGGCACCGAGAGCAGTACCAAAGACGATATTTGCACTTTTTTGCAATAGATTTTGGAAAATTAATTCGCCATCACTAATATTGGGATTCCAGATGAGTACGCTCGAAACCATAGCTATTACAAGCATAGCTAAAGCTCCTTCTGTTAACATTCCCCCGAAAGCTATTTTTTTGCCGTCGCTTTCTTTTTTTAGTTGTTTCGCAGAGGTACCGCTCGAAACGAGTGAGTGAAAACCTGAAATAGCCCCACAAGCCACAGTTATAAATAAAATTGGAAAAAGAGGTCCTTTGCTAC
>JBBISM010000027.1:0-18002 GCA_037441245.1 Ignavibacteria bacterium
AGAATGGAGTATGCCTTCCACCTTCTTCTTTCTTTAAAACGTAAACTTGAGCATTGAACTTGTAGTGCGGTGTTATTGAGCCTGGTTTAGCAATAACCATTCCCCTTTCAAGTTCATTTTTATCTATGCCTCTTAATAACAGTCCAACGTTGTCGCCGGCTTGTCCTTCGTCAAGAATTTTGCGGAACATTTCTACGCCAGTGCAAATTGTTTTTTTCTGTAATCCAAAGCCAACTATTTCAATTTCTTCATTGACTCGTATCATACCACGTTCAATTCTTCCTGTTCCGACGGTACCACGGCCTGTAATCGAGAATACGTCTTCGACAGGCATAAGAAATGGTTTATCAATTTCGCGTTTTGGAGTTGGAATATAGCTATCAACAGCTTCCATCAATTCTAAAACACATTGCATTCTCGGGTCGTCGGGACTAATTGAAGGGTCTGCTCCTGCCTCTAATGCTTGTAATGCTGATCCTTTTATTATCGGTATTTCATCGCCAGGAAATTCGTAAGAAGTTAAAAGTTCTCTTAATTCCATTTCGATAAGCTCTAATAGCTCGGGGTCAGCAATATCAACTTTGTTCAAAAATACCACGATACGAGGCACACCTACCTGACGAGCAAGAAGGATGTGCTCACGTGTTTGAGGCATTGGTCCATCATCGGCTGCGCAAACAAGTATAGCACCATCCATTTGAGCAGCGCCTGTGATCATATTTTTGATATAATCAGCGTGGCCTGGGCAATCAACGTGGGCATAGTGCCTATTTTTAGTTTCATATTCAACGTGGGCAGTTGCTATTGTAATTCCTCGAGCTTTTTCTTCAGGAGCGTTATCAATTGAGTCAAAAGTACGTACCTTTGCCAAGCCCTGTTTTGCAAGCGCCATTGTTATTGCTGCGGTTAAAGTTGTTTTGCCATGATCTACGTGACCGATTGTTCCAACATTTACGTGTGGTTTACTTCGATCGAATTTTTCTTTTGCCATATATGATGCTCCTTATTAATGTGTTAATAATTTATTAATCTAATGTTATCTTCAATATATTTCTTTCTTTATTGCTGGTTCATAATGCGAAAATAGCATAGAATAGTTTGCCCTTCCTTGACTCAAAGACCTCAAGCGGGTAACATATCCAAACATTTCCGATAATGGTACCATTCCTTTAATAACTTGCATAATGCCTCTTTGATTTATTCCTTCAATTCTACCCCTTCTGGCATTTAAGTCAGAAATTATATCACCGACATATTCATCGGGTGAAACTACTTCTAGTTCAAAAACCGGTTCGAGCAATATCGGTTCTGCTTTTCTGCAAGATTCTCTTACAGCTATCGTTGATGCTATTTTATGACCTAATTCTGTTGAATATTCTTCGTGTTGTTGGGATTCTAAAATTTTTACTTTTATGTCAATTAATGGATAACCTCGAGGACCAGTTTGCAAACCATCTTTTGCACCAGTTTCCATACTTTGAACTAGGATTTTGGGAAATTTTTTATCATTAATATGATTCTCAATTATTATTCCGTCTCCTGGTTGAGCTGGTTCTACTCTTAATTTGACGTGTCCCCATTGCCTTTTTCCAGCGATATTTTTATCGAATATTGCTTCTTCGGTAGCAACTGATGAAATTGATTCTCTATAAGCAACTTGGGGTTTTCCGACTCTTGCAGGCACGTTAAATTCTCTATTTAAGCGATCAACAATAATTTCCAGATGAAGTTCGCCAACTCCACTCATTATTAACTGACCGCTTTCTTCATCGTATTGCAAGAAAAATGTAGGATCTTCATCCTCAATTTTCTTTAGAGCTTCAATTAATTTATCTTGTTCGGCTAATGTTTTTGCTTCGATTGATTGCTTGATAACAGGCTCTGCAAATTGAATCTTTTCATAAGTTATTGGATTTTTGTGATCGCATAGTGTATCCCCAGTTCGAGTAAATCTAAGACCAGGGATTGCCACTATATCGCCGGCCGATGCCAATTCAATTTCTTCCCGACGATTTGCGTGCATTTTCAATATCTTTAGAACTTTTTCCTGCTTCCCGGCGTTGGAATTCAATACTGATTGGCTTATTTTGATACTTCCGGAATATATTCTGAGAAAGCTTAATCGACCTACAAATTGATCAGATATTATTTTGAATGCTAACGCCGAAAATGGCTCGTCTATTGATGGTTTACGCAATACTTTTTTCTCGGGATTATTCAAATCATAACCCACGATATGTTGTTTATCAATTGGCGATGGTAAATAATCAACAATCGCATCTAAGAGTAATTGTACACCCTTATTTTTTAATGAAGAACCACATAAAACTGGAACTATCCTTTCCTCAATTGTCAAGTTTCGAATTGTTGATTTTAATTCATCAATTTTTATCTCATCGCCATTTAAATATTTACTCAACAACTCGTCATTATGTTCTACAATTGATTCGATAAGCAATGTATGATAACTTTCTGCTCTATCAAGCATTGATTCAGAAATTGGTTCTTCGTAATAATTGGCTCCCTGGCTTTCTTCATTCCAATAAATTGATGTCATTTTCAGTAAATCAACCACACCTATAAAAGTGTCTTCTTGTCCTATTGGGATGTTAATAGCAACAGGATTAGCCCCTAATTTCTCTCTCATCATATCGAGCGTTCGGTAAAAATCGGCTCCTGTTCTGTCCATTTTATTGATAAAAGCTATTCTCGGGACATTATACATATCCGCTTGATGCCATACTGTTTCGGATTGTGGTTCAACACCACCAACTCCACAAAATAGAGCAACAGCACCATCTAAAACTCTCAGTGAGCGTTGCACTTCAGCTGTGAAATCAACATGACCTGGAGTATCAATTATATTTATTTGACTTTCATTCCAAAAGCAAGTTGTTGCAGCTGATACTATTGTTATGCCACGTTCCTTTTCTTGTATCAAATAGTCCATAAAAGCAGTACCATCATCAACCTCTCCGATTTTGTGCAATTTGCCAGTATAAAAAAGTATCCTTTCGGTTGTTGTTGTTTTGCCAGCATCAATATGAGCCATAATGCCTATATTCCGCAGCCTCGATATTGCATCTAACCGTGACATTTATTTGTCAGGCAATCCGTTTGACAAAGAACGTTTTCATTTTACCACTTGAAGTGGGCAAAAGCTTTGTTTGCTTCTGCCATTCTATGTGTATCATCTCTTTTCTTAACCGATGCTCCCTCACCCTTCGAGGCAGCCATCAATTCTGCAGCAATTCTTAGAGACATTGATTTATCTCTTCTTGCACTTGCATAATTTTTAATCCATCTCAATGCTAAGGCTATTCTTCTATCTTCTCTTACTTCCATCGGCACTTGGTATGTTGCTCCACCTACCCTGCGTGAACGTACTTCTAATACTGGAGCAACATTTGATATTGCCTTCTTGAATATCTCCATTGGCTCCTGTTTTGAGCGTTCTTTAATAATGTCAAAAGCTTGATATACGATTTTCCTTGCTGTATTTTTTTCACCAGATTTCATAATGCAATTAATCATTCTTGATACAATATGGTCACTATATCTTGGGTCTGGCATTAATGGACTTTTCTCTGCTCGTCTTTTTCTCATAGATCGTCTTGCCTATTTTTGTTTCTACTTACTTGCTACTTTTTTGGGTCGCTTTGAACCGTACTTTGAACGCCCTTGTTTTCTACCGTCAACTCCTTGGGTATCAGCAGTACCTCTAATTACGTGGTATCTTACCCCTGGTAAATCTTTTACTCGACCGCCTCGGATATAGACCATCGAGTGCTCTTGGAGATTATGTCCTTCGCCGGGAATATATGCTGTTACTTCATAACCCGATGATAATCTTACTCTTGCCACCTTACGCAATGCTGAATTTGGCTTTTTGGGGGTTGTAGTATAAACCCTTGTGCAAATACCACGTCTTTGTGGGCAAGATTTCAAGGCCGGCGATTTACTTTTATATCTTACTTTTTCACGTCCTTTACGTATTAATTGACTTATTGTCGGCACTTAGTTCTCCAAATAAAACAAATAAATTATAATAGAGCTTACAAAATTACACAATAAATTATTAATATAAAAATATTTTTTTGCTATTTATTACTTTTTTACTTTTTATATTCTTCAACAATTTCTTCTTGAATATTCTTTGGTGTTGGAGAATAATGTAGAAATTCCATAGAAAATTCACCTTTGCCCTGTGTCAAACTCCTTAAATCATTGGAATAACCGAACATTTCTTTCAATGGAACTTCTGCTTCGACCACAACATATCCAACTTCTATGTTGGTGTTGATAATTATTCCCCTTCGCTGATTTATTTGCCCAATTACAATTCCTTGAAACTCCTCTGGTGCTGTTGTTTCAAGCTTCATCACAGGTTCTAATAATATCGGTTTGGACTTTTGTAATGCTTCTTTTAATGCGGATTTTGATGCCGATTTAAATGCCATTTCTGAAGAATCAACTGGATGCGTTTGACCATCATTTATTACAACCTTTATTCCAACAACTGCTTGTCCAATAAGGATTCCTTCTTCTATTTGCTCTTTAAATCCCTTTTCACAAGCTGGTATATATTCTTTCGGTATAACGCCACCGACTATTGCATTGACAAACTCATAAGTAACTGCTGTCTTCAATGGTAACGGTTCAATATAACCTGCAACTCGTGCAAACTGGCCAGCACCACCTGTTTGCTTCTTATGTACGTAATTGAATTCTGCTTTCTGTGTTATCGTCTCGCGGTATGCAACTTTCGGCTTTCCAATTATGACTTCGCAATTATATTCTCTTCTAATTCTCTCGATATATATATCTAAATGCAATTCTCCCATTCCTTTAATGATTGTATCACCTGATTCATCATCCCTCATAACTTGGAATGTAGGATCCTCTTTCATGAATCGGTTTAATGCTTTGGAAAAATTCATTTGGGTGCTCTTCTCTTTTGGGGCAACTGTTAGCTCAACAACTGGCATAGGTACGAACATTGATTCTATAGAGTAATTCAGCCTTCCATCTGTGAAAGTATCTCCTGAGGCGCATTCGACTCCAAACATAGCTACGATATCTCCAGCAATGGTCTCTTCTATATCATTCATCTCATTTGAATGCATCCTAACAAGACGTGGGACTTTTATTTTTTTCCCGTCTTTTGCATTATATATCACATCACCCTTTTTGACCCGCCCCTGATAAATTCTCATATAAGTTAATTGGCCAAAGCGTCCGTCTTCGAGCTTGAAAGCAATCATTAGCAATGGTTCATTTGGGTCGGGATATAATTGGATTTTTGTTTCATTGCTATTGCTATCCAAAGCAAAATTTACAACTTCCTTGGGGCTTGGCAAATAAGCACAAACGCCATCTAATAATGTTTGAATTCCTTTATTTTGTTTGGCTGTACCAATAAAAACTGGTGTAATTCTTAGATTTATTGTTTCTCTTCTTATAATTTTATGCAAAACTTCAGAGCTTATTTCTTCATCTGCCAAAAATCTTTCGGCTATCTCATCATCGAAATCAGCAAGGGTTTCTATCATAATAGCCCTACGCTTTTGAGCTTCCTCAATTAAATGCCTTGGTATATCTCGATAAACTACATCTCTACCGCTATCACCTTCATAATAAATTGCTTTCATATTTATCAAATCTATCACTCCCCTAAATTGATCCTCAAGTCCTATTGGCATAGTCAATAAAACAGTTCGATGATTCAACTTTGATTCCATTTGATGAATTACTCTGTCTGGATTAGCACCTGAACGGTCAACTTTATTTACAAAAGCAATTCTCGGGACATTGTATCTTTTCATTTGGCGGTCAACTGTCAATGATTGGCTCTGAACACCGGCAACAGCACATAGTACAAGTATAGCACCATCTAAAACTCTTAGTGCTCTTTCCACTTCGACAGTAAAATCAATATGCCCTGGGGTGTCTATTAAATTTATTTGATAATCTTTCCAAGTGCAATAAGTTGCAGCTGATTGGATTGTTATCCCTTTTTCCCTTTCAAGTTCCATTGAATCCATTGTTGGCCCAGAACCAGTTTTACTTCGCACTTCTGTCATCTGGTGGATTTTCCCCGTATAAAATAGTATCCTTTCGCTTAAAGTCGTTTTACCCGAATCAATATGAGCTACAATACCGATATTTCGTAATTTTGATATATTCATTTTGCAAAATCTTTGTTAATTCTTTATGAATTATTGACTTATAAATATCTTTGTGAAATTTTAAGAAATTATAGAAATATAAAGACAATTCTTATTTGAATTTATTTTAAATACACTTTATGATAGAATAAAAAAGCCCGATTTTTTTATATCAAATCGGGCTTATTTTCTCATTTAAATTGATTATTCTAATTCTAAAATAGCTGTCTTAGTTGCTGTCACAGCATCATCACTCTTACTTTCTGGGGATTTCAGTGGTTCTCTATAACCAAAGATATTTCCGACCTCGCTTGCAATGAGCATTTCTTGGTAATGTCTTAATCCAGTACCAGCTGGTATTAACTGCCCTAATATAATATTTTCTTTTAGTCCAATTAGATGATCTACCTTAGCTGTAACAGATGCATCTGCAAGGACACGTGTGGTCTCTTGGAATGATGCTGCTGATAACCAACTTTCTGTTGTTAGTGATGCTTGTGTAATCCCTAATAATACTGGTTCGGATATTGCTGGTATTGCTGGACGTGATTCTGTTACCTTTTTGTCTTTCTTTTTGAGTTCCAGATTCAAATCACGGAATTTTCTTTTAGGAACAAGCTGTCCTGTCTTCAATTTGCTATCGCCTTTTTCAGTAACAACCACCATATTTTTTAATCGTATATTTTCCTCGATGAATTTAAGTCTATCAACATTATCATTTTCTAGGAAAGGCGAATCACCGGGATCAGCTACCTTTACTTTCTGTAACATTTGTCTAACTATTACTTCAATGTGTTTATCGTTGATTTTTACACCTTGCATTCGATATACTTCTTGAATCTCATTGACTAAGTATTCTTGAACAGCATTGGCTCCTTTTATTCTTAAAATGTCGTGTGGATTTATTGGTCCCTCTGTCAGTCTGCTTCCTGCTTTTACGTGATCATCGGCTTGCACTAATATATGCTTGCCGATAGGAACATTATATTCCTTTTTTGTCTGTCCGTCATCGCTTGTAATAATCATTGTTCGTTGACCACGCTTTTGCCCCTCGAAACTGATGATACCATCAATTTCTGCTACAATTGCAGGATTTTGAGGTGCTCTTGCTTCAAACAGCTCAGTCACACGGGGTAGACCACCTGTTATATCTCGCATTCTACCGAGGTCTCGAGGAATTTTGGCTAATGATGTCCCAATTCCAACATATTCTCCATCTTCGACTCTTAATTGAGCACGTGTCGGCATAATATATGTTTTTATGATGTTATCATTATCATCTATAATTAGAAGTGATGGTGTTTTTGACTTGTCTTTTGAATCAATTACAACTTTTGAAATATGTCCTGTTGTCTCATCATTAATTTCTCTGTAAGTAGAGTTGAGAATTAAATCCTTAAATTTTACAATACCTGAAGCTTCAGTAATAATTGTTGAATTGTATGGATCCCACTCGTAAATCATATCGCCTTTGTTAACTTCCTGTCCATCACGTACTTTGAGTATAGCTCCGTAAGTAGCATCATATTTGGTCAATACTCGATTGCTATCTTTACCAATAATATTAATTACCCCGCTTCTACTAACAACTACTTGGACTTCACCCTCTTCTCCTTCGTATTTTACAACACGCATATTTTCGAATTGAATTATGCCATCAAATTTGGCAAAAATCGAAGATTGAGAAGCGACAAGCATTGCAGTTCCACCGGTATGGAAAGTCCTTAAAGTTAACTGAGTACCTGGTTCACCGATGGATTGCGAAGCTATTGTTCCAACAGCTTCCCCGACGTCAACTATCTTTCCAGTTGCAAGATTGCGTCCATAGCATTTAGCACAGACACCCCGTTTAGATTCGCATGTTAAAACTGATCGAATTGTTACTCCTTCTATTGAACTTTGCTCGATTTTTTGTGCTATATCTTCATCAATTACATCACTACCTTTTACTAACAACTCTTCTGTTATTGGATCAATTACATCATACAGAGCTACGCGTCCAAGGATTCTTTCATAAAGTGTTTCTTTAACCTCTTCGCCATCTTTTAATGCACGCATTTCTTCTCCGCGTACTGTTCCACAATCGTTTTCGGAAATGATAACATCTTGGGCAACATCGTGCAATCTTCTGGTTAAATATCCAGCATCGGCAGTTTTTAAAGCTGTATCAGCAAGTCCTTTGCGAGCACCGTGAGTTGATATGAAATACTCTAATATAGATAAGCCCTCTTTAAAATTAGATATAATCGGATTTTCAATCAATTCACCAGTGGATCCTGACAGTGATTTCTTAGGTTTTGCCATCAATCCTCTCATACCTGCCAATTGGCGAATTTGTTCTTTTGAACCTCTTGCTTGCGAATCGAGCATCATCCAAAATGTGTTGAATCCTTGCGATGACTTAGATAATTCAGAATATAGCTTATCTGCAATTCTATTCGTTGCAGTTGACCAATTGTCTATTATTTTATTATAGCGTTCGCCACTACTAATAACTCCATTTCTATAAGCGTTTTCTATTTCGTCTATCTTTTGTTGGGCTTTTTGGATTATTATCTCCTTTTCATCAGGAATAACTACATCTGAGATACTGACGGATAGACCCCCTCGAGTAGCATAAGTAAATCCAGTCTCTTTTGATGCATCAAGAAACTCGACAGTTTTAGCAATACCTGCTTTGCGGAAACAAATACCGATTATTTGCCTTAATCTTTTCTTAGTTAATAGTTCATTAATAAATCCTAATTCTTTGGGTACAATTTGGTTGAATAAGACCCTACCAGTTGTTGTATCCATCAGTTTACCTTTTAATCTCAATTTAATTCGAGAATGCAAATCTAATTTGCCAGAATTATAAGCTATAATAACCTCTTCAGTTGAAGAGAAAACTCTGTTTTCACCTAAGGCACCCTTGCGAGCTTTTGTCAAATAATATACTCCCAAAACCATATCTTGAGATGGAACTGCTATCGGGTCACCATTCTGAGTATGCATAATATTATGGGGTGCAAGTATAAGTAGGAGAGCTTCGAGTTGTGATTCATAGCTAATTGGTACATGGACTGCCATTTGATCGCCATCAAAGTCGGCATTAAATGCCGTACATACCAAGGGATGGAGTTGAATAGCTTTCCCTTCAATCAATCTGGGTTGAAATGCTTGGATACCTAATCGGTGCAAAGTTGGAGCTCGATTCAGCAAAACGGGATGGCCTTCGATAACTTTTTCGAGTATATCCCATACCTCATTTGTTTTCTTCTCGACTGTCTTCTTTGCGCTTTTCACTGTACGTACGTGACCGCGTTCAATCAATTTTCTTATAATAAATGGTTTAAACAGCTCAACTGCCATTTCTTTCGGTAGTCCGCACTCGTGAATTTTTAATTCTGGACCCACTACAATGACTGAACGCCCCGAATAGTCAACACGCTTACCGAGTAGGTTTTGTCTGAAACGTCCAGTTTTTCCTTTTAATGTATCAGCTAATGACTTCAAAGCCCTTTGAGATTCGCTTCTAACGGCACGCCTACTATTATCGAATAATGCATCTACCGCTTCCTGTAGCATCCGCATTTCATTTCGTAAAATGACTGCTGGAGCTTTTATGTCCAGTAATCTTTTTAATCGGTTATTTCTAATTATTACTCGTCTATAAAGATCATTAAGATCCGATGTTGCAAATCTGCCTCCTTCCAATGGAACAAGTGGCCTTAAATCTGGTGGAGTTACTGGTATAATATCGAGTACCATCCACTCAGGTTTATTTGGTATCTCGTTATTTTCTCTTGGGCGAAAAGCTTCGAGTATTCGCATCCTTTTTAATATATCTGCTTTCTTTTGTTGGGATGTCTCGGTATGCCGATTTTCTTTTAATTGTAAATATTCGGTTTCGGGATCTATTCTTTTCAGAAGTTCTTTAATTGCTTCTCCGCCAATTTGAGCAATGAATTTATGGGGGTCTTCATCGTCAAGATCTCGTTCCTTTGGTGATAAGCTATCCAATATATCAAGGTAGGTTTCTTCAGTTAGCAAATCACCTTTCTTTAAGGTTGTCGTACCTGGTTGAATTACAACATAAGATTCATAATATGTAATTCTTTCGACATCTTTTGTTGGCATACCCAATACAGCACTGATCTTGCTTGGAAGCGACCTTAAAAACCAGATATGAACAACTGGGACAGCAAGCATAATATGCCCCATTCTATCTCTTCGTACGGTTTTTTGAGTAACCTCAACTCCACATCTATCGCAGACTATACCCTTATACCTTATTCTCTTATATTTACCACAAGCACATTCCCAATCCCTGATTGGTCCGAAAATCTTTTCGCAAAATAGACCGTCTTTCTCAGGACGGAATGAGCGATAATTAATAGTTTCAGGTTTAGTTACCTCGCCATGTGAACGGTTAAGTATGTCATCGGGCGAAGAGATTTTGATTGATATCCTTCTGAAACCTCTTCTCGGTATTGATAGTGATTGCATAGAATCTCCCTGTATTTATATGTTTAATTTTAATCAATTTTAACATCAAGGCATAGACCTTCGAGTTCCCTAATCAAAACATTGAATGATTCGGGAATGTTAGGTTCTGGCATATTTTCGCCTTTGACTATAGCTTCATACATTTTCGCTCTTCCTTGCACATCGTCGGATTTCATTGTAATCATCTCCTGCAAAGTATGGGCTGCTCCATAAGCTTCTAAAGCCCAAACTTCCATTTCCCCTAATCTTTGACCGCCGAATTGTGCTTTTCCGCCTAGAGGTTGTTGTGTTATTAATGAATATGGGCCTATCGAACGTGCGTGAATCTTATCTTCTACAAGATGTGATAACTTTAACATATATATCACTCCAACAGTAATTTTTTCTGTAAAGGGTTCACCTGTGCGACCGTCATACAAAGTTATTTTCCCATCTTCAGGAAGTCCTGCTTTCTTGAGATATTCGCTTACTTGCTCCCAGTCCGCACCATCAAAAATTGGTGTTGCAAATTGTTCACCTAACTTTGCTCCCGCCCAACCTAATGCAGTCTCAAATAATTGGCCTAGATTCATCCTTGACGGGACACCTAATGGGTTTAATACTATATCAACTGGTGTTCCATCTGGAAGGAATGGCATATCTTCCACTTTGACTATTTTCGATACTATTCCTTTGTTACCGTGACGACCAGCCATTTTATCACCAACTTGCAATTTTCTTTTCTTTGCTATATATACTTTTGACATTTGCAATATACCAGGCTGCAATTCATCGCCCGCTGCTAATTTATTTCTTTCTGCTTTGAATTCTGCTACTACATCATCCCAATATTTTTTATAATTTTGGATTAAGTTGCTGAATACTTCACTTTTCTTTTTCGATGGTAATATATCCTCCTTGTCGTCAATCAAATTGGGTTTAAGTTCTTCAGATTTAAATGCTTCCATCAAAAGTTCTTTTGTTATCTTAGTACCGC
Source organism: Ignavibacteria bacterium (assembly GCA_037441245.1). Taxonomy (GTDB): domain Bacteria; phylum Bacteroidota; class Ignavibacteria; order Kapaibacteriales; family UBA2268; genus CALHGZ01. Next base: position 11,632 of record JBBISM010000027.1, read on the forward strand.
TACGAAAAACTAATCTTCCATCGGTCAGTCGTAAACCAAGTATCTTTTCATTTTCTAATATTTTCGCAATTCGTTCTATACAATTGAGTTCTATGGAATGCAAAGTTCTTTTTTCTCTTGCTTCGAATTCTTCTTGCTTTCTCTTTTCTTCTTGTCTTTGTTCTTTATCGAGTGATAGTAAACGACGAGTGAACAATTTTGTATTAATTACTACACCTCGTAATCCAGGAGTAGCTCTTAATGATACATCCTTCACATCCCCTGCTTTATCACCAAAAATTGCTCTCAAAAGCTTTTCTTCTGGAGTTGGATCTGTTTCCCCTTTTGGAGTTATTTTACCAATCAAAATATCTCCTTCATTAACTTTTGCTCCTATACATATAATTCCATTTTCATCCAAATCTTTTGTTGCTTCTTCGCTAACATTTGGTATTTCACGGGTAAACTCCTCCTCGCCACGTTTTGTATCTCTTACCTGTAAAGTGAATTCTTCAACATGAATAGATGTGAAGATATCTTCAGCAACCAGTCTTTCGCAAACAATAATTGCATCCTCAAAATTATATCCACGCCAAGGCATAAATGCGCACATTATATTTTGGCCAAGGGCAAGCTCTCCTAGATGAGTCGAAGCACCATCAGCCAAAGGTAAACCTTTAAATATCCTCTGCCCTTTTCTTACAATCGGTCTTTGATTAATACAGGTATCCTGGTTAGTTCTGAAAAACTTCAGAAGTTTGTATTCCTTTACCTTTTGATGTCCGAAGGTAATCAATTTCGCATCTTCATCTTTTGGATCATCATAAATAACTCTAATGTAATCAGCACATACATAATCTACAACACCATCACCTTCAGCTAAAAGTAAAGTTCTTGAATCCCGAGCGATTCGACCTTCCATACCAGTTCCTACAATAGGAGCTTTAGGACAGACAAGGGGTACTGCTTGACGTTGCATATTCGAACCCATCAATGCTCTATTTGCGTCATCATGCTCAAGAAATGGTATTAATGATGATGCTGGGCTTGTTATCTGGTCGGTCGAAATATCTATATAATTAACTTCTTCCGGGCTAACAATAACAAAATCACCAGAATGGCGAGCTTTTACTCTATCTCCTAAAATCTTGTTATTTTTATCTACTAGTGTCGAAGCTGGAACAATGTTTTTGTCATCTTCTTTTTCTGCTGTTAAATATACTATTCTATCTGTTACAATGCCATTTTCGACAAGATAATAAGGAGTTTCAATAAATCCCAGTTCGTTTATTCTTGAATGGATTGCAAGCGATGAAATCAATCCAATATTAGGTCCTTCGGGTGTTTCAATTGGGCACAATCTACCATAATGAGTATAATGGACGTCACGAACTTCAAATCCAGCACGTTCTCGCGTTAGTCCTCCAGGACCAAGAGCTGATGTTCTTCGTTTATGAGTCAATTCAGCCAAAGGATTGGTTTGATCCATAAATTGGGATAATTGGTTTGTGCCAAAAAACTGATTGACAACCGAAGTTATCGTACGTGCGTTAACCAATTCAACTGGCCTTAGTTGTTCACCGTCATGGATACTTAATCTTTCGCGAATAGTTCGTGCCATACGGGCTAATCCTACATTGAATTGTGAAGTTAATTGCTCCCCAACTGTTCTGACGCGCCTATTACCAAGATGGTCTATGTCATCGCCAGTAAGTTTTTTATCGTGAAGATATATCAGGTGCTTAAGTATGGTAACTATATCCTCGTTGGTTAAGGTGGTAAGCTTAGGATCTAAATTAAGCTTAAGTTTATCATTTATTCTATAACGTCCTACTATACCGAGGTCGTATCTTTTGGGATTAAAAAAGAGTTTATCAAGCAACTGTTCAGCAGCTTGAATATCAGATGGTTCACTCGAACGCAATTGCCTATAGATAACCTCGAGTGCATCTTCCCTTGTTCGCGATGTATCTTTTGATAGAGTTCTGGCAATTAATGGCTCATCATTGGGATCTCTGTATTTATATAATCTAAGCCTAGAGATTTCGGTACTACGCATCAGGTCAATAAGCTCATTAGTTAGAATCGTATCTCGGTATGCAATTATTTCACCGGTCTGCAAATCAATCACATCAGTGGCGATTTTCCTATCAAGTAATGATTTATCTAAATCAGCAATATCTATATCCTCGGCAAGTTCGAATAAATTAATTATCTCCTCATCTGAGGAATACCCTAATGCTCTGAGCAAAGTCGTAACTGGGAATTTCTTCTTTCTATCAATATAAGCATACATTACTTCATGAATATCAGTAGTAAATTCAACCCAAGAGCCTCGGAATGGAATAATTCTTGCTGAATAAATTCTTGTGCCGTTTGGATGTATTGTATCATCGAAAAATACTCCAGGTGAGCGATGTATCTGGCTAACTATAACTCTTTCAGCCCCATTGATTATGAAAGTTCCTCGAGTTGTCATTGTAGGTATATTACCGAGATATACATCTTGTTCCAGGGCTTCTATATAATCTTCGCTTCCAGGTTCGGCTTTGCTCGATAATCTTAGTTTTGCTTTTAACGGTTTTGCAAATGTTAGCTCACGTTCACGACATTCATCTTCGGAATACTTTGGTTTTTCGAGGTAATACTCTAAAAATTCTAGCTGATAAACTGCCGAAGCATCTTCTATTGGAAAATTATTTGTAAATGCTTGTTGCAACCCAATAATTTTGCGTTTTGATGGTTCGACATCTTCTTGAATAAAATCTCGGAATGATTTAAGCTGTACATCGAGCAGGTCATCATAGCGTTTGCTTTGCTGAAAACGAGCAAAATTTATTCGTTTTTGTAAGCGAAAAATTCCATCCTCGCTATCGAGCAATTTCTCGTTAAGACCTAAAACTTTTTTATTTTGTTGGGTTGTTTTATCCACTGCACAACTCCCTAATGATTAATAGAATAGGACTTTTTGAGAATTCCAACTTATTGGAATAATCAAAATGCCCGATTAATTGTTGAAAAATTATCAGGTTAACATTTTGTAAATTTTCATTTATCATAAGTAACATCTAAAAATTAATAGGAGAAGCGGATTATCCGCTTTCTCCTTATTATTATTTTGTTTGCCTACTTCAAAGCAACTTTGGCACCAGCATCTTCTAATTTCTTTTTGACTTGATTTGCTTCATCTTTTGAAATATTTTCCTTGACAATTGATGGGGCTCCTTCTACCAAATCTTTCGCTTCTTTTAATCCTAAATTAGAGATTTCGCGAATTGCTTTGATGACTTGAAGTTTTTGAGCTCCAACTTCGGTTAATTCTACAGTAAACTCGGTTTGCTCTTCTTCCTGAACTGCTTCGGCTGCAGTCGGCTGGGCTCCTGATGCCATTATCATTGGGGCTGCGGCTGTCACTCCGAATTTATCTTCCAGTGCTTTCTTTAGTTCCGCCGCTTCGACTAAAGTCAATGAGGATATTTTCTCTACCAATTCTTCAACTATTGTTGACATTTTATATCTCCAAATTGTTCCAAAATAATTTTATGCTGCCTTCTTTTTGGCAACTTCTTCAATTAAGTAAGTAACATCTCGCATAATTGAATTTAACGCACCGACAATACCCGAAACAGGCGAATGGATACTACCGATTATTCCGGCGATCATATCTTCACGAGAAGGTAAAGACGCTAATTCTTTTAGCTTTGAACCATCGAATAATTGCTTGTCTAAAATTGCTGCTTTTAATACCGGTATCTCAACTTTGTTTTTATCTAAATATTCTTTTAAAACTTTTGCTGGTTGAGTTGGGTCATCATAACTGAATATCAAACCTGACGGTCCGTGCAAGTAATTTTCAGGGAATTCGAATTGTCCTGATTCTTGCAAGGCTCGTCGTATTAGAGTATTCTTTGCAATTTTATACTCTAATCCTTTTGATTTGAATGCTCTTCTAAGGACAATCGTACTTTCAACATTCATACCAGAAAAGTTTAGCAAATATAATCCGGCAGTTTTATTCAGCTTTCCGACAAGCTCTTCGATTACATCATTTTTCTTTTCTTTTGTAATCATTGTCTCCTATGACTATATGTTTAACTACCTTTGGGGCACCATATCAAAATTAATTTGATAAGAGAAGCTATGCCTTATAAGTAGAGTGCGTAATATTCATTTTATTCTTTTGATAATATAGTAGCATCATTTACAGCAATTCCAGGCCCCATAGTCGAACTGAAATAAACCCCCTTTACATATTTACCTTTCGCTGTTGTAGGCTTGGATTTCAAGATGCTGTTGTAAAATGTTGCTATATTTTCTCTTAACTTATTCTCATCAAATGAGCATTTCCCAATAGCTGCATGCACATTACCGGTTTTATCAACACGATACTCTATTTTACCAGCTTTGACGTCTTGCACTGCTTTAGCTACCTCGAACGTTACAGTTCCACTTTTGGGATTGGGCATCAGTCCGCGTGGACCTAATATTCTACCTAACTTACCTACTTCCCCCATAACATCTGGCGTTGCAATAATTACATCAAGGTCGGACCAACCACTTTTGATTTTCTCTAAATACTCCTCGAATCCTGCATAATCAGCACCTGCATCTAGTGCTTCAATGTCTTTGGGTGATTTACAAAGAACAAGCACTTTAACAGTCTTACCAGTGCCATGGGGCAATGAAACGGTTCCGCGCACCATTTGGTCAGCTTTCCTTGGGTCAACTCCTAGTTTAACTGCTACTTCAAATGATTCATCGAATTTAGCTGTAGCATTCTTCTTGACAAGGTCAATCGCTTCCTCGAATGCGTAAACCTTTCTAATATCTAAAGATTTTAATTGCCCTCTTAATCTTTTACCATAACGTTTCATATTGACTTGATAATTTAATTTGACATTCTAACTTAATTCTCTTTAACGACTATACCCAAACTCCTTGCAGTTCCTTTTACCATACTGATGCCTGATTCAATTGTATCACAATTTAAATCTTGCATTTTGATTTGTGCTATCTCTTCGCATTGAGAGACAGTTACAGTGCCAATTTTCTTTTTATTTGGCTCAGCAGAACCTCTTTCAGTATTAGCAGCTTTTAAAAGAAGTATCGAAGCCGGTGGTGATTTAATTATAAATGTGAATGACTTGTCAGAATAGTAAGTAATAAGGCAGGGTAAAATCATACCAGTTTGTTTTGCAGTTTTTGCATTGAATTGTTTGACAAATTCCATCCCATTCAATCCTCTTTGGCCAAATGCTGGACCGACTGGTGGCGCCATAGTCGCTTCGCCAGCCTTTAATTGCAATTTAAAAGTTCCTGCTATTTTCTTTGCCATTTTAACTACTCATCAAAATTATTAATAATCTTAAAGTTAGTGATTTTCCAATTCGACTTGGCTAAAGTCAAGTTCCACTGGAGTTTTTCTACCAAGTATGCCAACTTCAACTTTCAATTTTTGCTTTTCATAATTGACTTCTCTAACAGTACCATTGAAATTGGTAAAAGGCCCATCAACAACCCTTACCGGGTCTCCTAATGCAAAACTAGTTACTATTCTTGATACGCCTTTTCGTTCTTCGACTCTACCAATTATTCTCTCAATTTCTTGGGGTTGAAGAGGAACAGGTTCTTTTTTTCTTCCGACAAAACTTACAACCGAGGGTAGATTTGATAAAAGCTCCTGAATTTTCCTTGTTAAAGCTACTTTAACTAAAATATATCCTGGTAGAAATGTTTTTTCCTTGGTTCTTTTCTTTCCTCCTCGCACTTCGAAAACGGTTTCTTTTGGAATAACTACTTCAAAAACAAATTCATTTAACTCTAATCTTTTGATTTCTGCTTCAATGGTTTTTTTTACCTTTTCCTCGTGCCCTGTATAGGTACGTAAAGCATACCACTTCGGTTCGGGCTTTTTTTCTATATATTCTTCGGCGGTTTCAATCATTATATTAGAATCACGAGAAAATTGCAGAAATAAGTTTAGTAAATACAGTATCGAATAGCCAAGTTATCGCTGTAATAATAATGGTTACAATAATAACCACAATTGTTGATTCTCGTAATTGCTCTTTTGTAGGCCAAGAAACTTTTTTCATCTCGGCAACAACATCAGAAGCAAAGTTTTTAATTTTTTTAATCATAACACAAACTATTAAATTATTTCATTCAGCAGGGGCGGCAGGAATCGAACCCGCAGCCTACGGTTTTGGAGACCGTCGCTCTGCCAATTGAGCTACGCCCCTAAATTCAACTGAGCTGATGACCGGGCTTGAACCGGTGACCTCGTCCTTACCAAGGACGTGCTCTACCAGCTGAGCTACATCAGCATCAATCCTTGAGCGGGAAACGGGGTTCGAACCCGCGACCCTCAGCTTGGGAAGCTGATGCTCTAC
>JBBISM010000028.1:0-1719 GCA_037441245.1 Ignavibacteria bacterium
AATCGCTTAAAAAACGATAAAATGGGGTCAAAGAGCGGGTAAAAAGTCAATTTTATGAAAATAATTTAAAAAATTGAGAGGAATTTGGAAATTATAATGAAAATTGGTATTTTTCAGATGTTCCAAATTGATAAAAAGTTTAAAACATTTCTGCGAGATATTGTGTTAACGATAGAATCCATAGTAAATACAAAAGAATTGATAACATTACCAACTATAGCAACTAACGTATTAAGGATGCTTGAAAGTGATAACACTGATATAAGAGATATAACGAATATCATCCAGTTAGACCCTGCATTAAGCATCAAAATATTGAAAATTGCTAATTCCCCTTTTTATGCCACAAGAAGAGAAATAACTTCTATCCATCAAGCCGTAATGTTAATCGGATTCAACAAACTAATCAATATAATTCTTGGAGTATCAATTTTCTCTAAATTCTGGTTAAGCACCAAACCTGGTGCTGAAGAACTAATGAATCATTTTTGGCTCCATTCCTGTTCAACTGGCACTCTTGCTAAATTCATTGTCAGAAAAATAAATAAAAACTTCAATGAAAGTGAGTTTATTGGAGGTCTGTTATATCAGATTGGAAAATTAATTATGATTCAATATGACATAAATAGATACAAACAGGTCATCGAGCTAATCGAGAAAAATTCGTTAACCGATATTGAAGCTGAAAAGGAAATTTACGGATTCAATCATATCGAAGTAGGCTCTCATTTAGCTAAATTATGGAAATTGCCTGATGATATTAGATTAGTAATAAGCAATTATTATAACCCACAGGATTCAGAAGAAAATAAAGAACTAATAGCTTCAGTTAATTTAGCTGGAATAATAAGCGAACAAAATGGATATGGCTTCTATAAAGGGATTGCCAATATATCATTGGACTCGACCGATGCATGGAAAATACTGGTAGATTCATACCCCCCATTAAATAAACTGGGAGAAAGTTACTTGCTATCTGGAATTGAAGAAGAATTTGCTAAATCGAAAGATTTTCTCAATAATATCAAATAGCTTAATTATCTTCTCATTTGAGCTTGCTTTTATTGAAAATACTTAGAATTAAGCCCAACACTAGACTCCATATTGCAGCAAGGGTAATTTGATATTGCTCTGGCAAAGCAAATGTTATCGTATGAGCAGGCAACCAAAACCAAAGCAAAGTAAATAATGCTCCTCGAATGCCTTCTTTAGGTACCGTAAATTTTTTAAAAGGCAAAGAATCGAGCAAGCGATGCAAGATAATGACCCAAGGTCCAAACATTGCATTGGTGAAAAACGACATAAAAAATGCTCTCGAAATGAATCCATCGGGTAGCCATCCACGCTCTATCAATATTGAGGTAAATCCGCTAAAACCAGTGAAACAAAATTTAATAATAATTCCCAATATACCCCAAACTAATGCAGAATAAAATACATTCCATAATTTGAATTTTTTCCTTATAATTAATTTACCTATAACCTCGCCAGCTGTTCCTAATATTGCAAATTTTATAAAAGCTAATAAAAATACATTTTCCATAATATTTCGTTAAGTTGCAAATAATAATTAATTCAAAAATATCAATAACAAACAAAATTCAGGCATTTTTCGTATCAAAAATGAAAACATTCAAGGAATCCATTAGTAACTTACTCGATAACATTTCATCAATCGAGGAAATGCTTCAAGGATATGCTTTCGAAGACTTTCGATTG
>JBBISM010000028.1:1729-2420 GCA_037441245.1 Ignavibacteria bacterium
AAAATTCAGGTAGTTGAAACCTTCGCGAAAATAACTGAAGAAGTAAATGAAATTCCAGAGGAATGTAAAAAACAAAATTCAATGATTGATTGGAATGATATTATGAATTTATCCTACTCTTTTTTAAACATTGATGAGGGAATTTCTGAGGAATTAGTTTGGAAGTCAGCAAAGTTCAAATTAAAAAAATATTGGTTCGAACTGAATAAGTTATTGACCGAAATAAAATAGCCCCAATACTTAATTTCCAATGGATTCTAAGAATTTCTTCAGAGCTTTACCTGTATGTGAATCATCGTTTTTTGCTAGCTCGGCTGGAGTTCCCTCAGCAATAATCAACCCGCCAAGTTCACCTGCTTCAGGACCTAAATCTATTATCCAGTCAGCATAAACAATAACACTCAAATTATGCTCAATAATACATATACTATTGCCTGCAATAATTAATTTTTCGAAACAAGCAAGTAATTTGGATATATCATCAAGATGCAAGCCCGTCGTTGGTTCATCAAAAATAAATAAAGTATGATTATCAGATATAACATCCAGATGATTAGCTAATTTTATTCTCTGCGACTCTCCCCCAGAAAGCATTGCACTCGGTTGTCCTAATTTTAAATATCCCAAACCAACTTCACTCAATACTTTAAGTTTTTTAGTAACTTTTGGATTACCCTCAAAAAATTCAAGT
>JBBISM010000028.1:2440-17777 GCA_037441245.1 Ignavibacteria bacterium
AATACATCAACAATTGATTTGCCTTTATATAATACATTTCTAACCTCCCGTTTATATCTTGTCCCTTTGCAGGCTTCACATTCGAGCAAAACATCTGGCAAGAACTGCATATCAATAGTTACTGTACCTTCCCCATCGCATACATCACAACGCCCCCCTTGAACATTAAAAGAAAAATGACCTGGTTTCCATCCTAATTGGCGAGATAATTGAGTTTGAGAAAATATCTCACGAATAGCATCAAAAGCTTTGGTATACGTAGCTGGTGTCGAACGTGAAGACTTTCCAATCGGTGATTGTTCAACCATTTCTACTTGTGTGATAATTTCGCTACCCTTAATACCTTTATAAAATCCTGATTCTGTAACGAAATTTCTCTTCAAAGCCGGATATAAAATCTCATAAATCAAGGTGCTTTTACCAGAACCAGAAACTCCTGTTATTGCCGTGATACATTCAAGTGGAATTTTCACTTTATTCATTTTCAGGTTATATTTTCTTGGCTCAATTATAGTCAACCAATTTTTAAATGTAGGTTTATAATTTTTTGTACTGTAAATAATTTCTCCATTGCAAAGATATTTCGCAGTCAATGAATCATTATTATTGCATATATCTTTCGTCAAACCAGCAAAAATCAATTCGCCACCTTTATCACCCGCTTTTGGACCTAAATCAACGATGTAATCCGCAGATTTTATTATATCAAGGTCGTGTTCTACCAATATAACTGTATTCCCGAGTGATTTAAGTTTCTTTAAAATTCCTATCAATCTTGCTGTATCTCTTGGATGCAAGCCAATGCTTGGTTCATCAAGTACATATAGAGTTCCGACCAATGAAGAACCAAGAGCTGTTGACAAATTGATTCTTTGTGCTTCACCTCCCGATAAAGTATGAGTTAATCTATTAATTGTAAGATAATCAAGACCTATATCAATTAATAGATTCAGTCGCCATTTTATTTCCTGAATAACATTTGAAGCAATTTCCAATTGATATTCATCAAGTCTTAAACCTTGAAAGAAATCATAAAGTCTATCTATTGGTAATCTAATTAAAGTTGGAATATTCATACCACCGATAAAGACCTGCCTTGCTGATGTTCTTATTCTTGAACTTCCACAATGGTGGCAGTTAGTAAATCCTCTATATCTGCTCATTAAGATTCTATAATTCATTTTATATGATTTCTCTTCCAACATTTCGAAATAACCATTAATACCAATATAATTGTGATAACCTTCCCAGATGATTTTTTTATCCTCCTCCGAAAGTTTATAGTAAGGCAGATTGATAGGGAAATCAAGTTTTGAGGCAACTTTAATCAATGCTCGTTGATGATGCATAAAAGCAGGAGTGCGAAAAGTATGTATAGCTCCTTCACTTAAACTTCTAGTTTTATCAGGTATAACCAAATCTTCATCAATACCGATAGTGCGTCCGAATCCCTGACAATGCGGGCAAGCACCAAACGGAGTGTTAAATGCAAATAGCCGTGGCTCGGGTTCTATATACACAATATCACAATCGGCACATTCATATACATTACTAAATTTTTTTTCCAGATTTTTTGTAATATTTCTTATCACAATCTTACCAAATCCAGTACTAAAAGCTGATTCAATGGAATCTGTCAATCGGCTAACCGAATCGCTATCATTTTCAAGTATTACTCTATCAGTAAGAATAAAAAAATCATTAATTGATAAATCCTCTGGAACTTCCTGCTCATCCAGATTAATAAAATCATTCTTATTGCCAATTATTATTCTATAAAACCCTGATTCTTTATATTTTGATAATTCACCTTTTATGTTTCTGGCTTGAACAGGCAATTTGAAAAGTATATAAAGTTGGTCACCTTCATTCCAAGCACTAATTAAATCATTTACAACTGATTCAGGTGTATCTTTCTTAACTTGCTTCCCACATTTTTTGCATAATGTAACACCAATCCGACCGAATAATAACCTCAAATAATCATAAATCTCGGTAACTGTACCGACTGTTGAACGAGGATTTTTCGAAGGGGGTTTTTGCTCTATTGCAATTGCAGGTGGTAAACCAATTATAGAATCTACATCTGGCTTTTGCATACGTTCTAAAAACTGACGTGCATAAGCTGAAAGAGATTCTACAAAACGTCTTTGACCTTCGGCATAAATAGTATCGAAAGCAAGCGAGGATTTACCGCTTCCACTTATACCCGTTATTACTGTTATGGAATTGCGTGGTATATCAACTGATATATTTTTGAGATTGTGTTGACGAGCACCTCTTATTGATATATATCTTTTATTATCAGATTTTGACATTTTGTTTAATGGTAAAAGCTAAAAATATTCTAAATTAATAAAAATACCAAAATGATTGAATGGGAATACTTATATCATAGAAATAGTTGAATTTATAAATATTGAAAAATGTAAAAACTTTTTAAAATTTAAAAAAAGTATTCTAATTTATCTGAATTGATATAAATTTGGATTTTTATTAATTCATCGTTAGTGAAGAATTATAAATTAAATATGCGAAAAAAATTAATATCTCTCGGTTCGGACACCATCACTTACGGAACTTTCACAATTATCGGGAGATTTTTGTCATTTTTGCTCTTTCCTTTTTATACCAACTTTATACCAAAAAATGAAATTGGCGAAATTGCCAATATATTCTCAATAATTGCTTTCATAAACATAATCTATACTTTCGGAATGGAAAGTGCTTTTTTCAGATATTATAAAGAAGAAGATAGCAAAACAATATACACTCAATCATTTATCACAATCGCAGTAATCAGCGGAATAATTTCGATTTTTCTACTTATCAATTCGCCATATTTATCCATTTTATTAACTGGCGGTGCAGTCAACGTCCAAACAATTGCACTTGCCACCCTTGTACCATTCTTTGATTCCCTGCTCGTTATACCCTACGCCTATCTCAGAATGGAAAGGAAAGTATTCTCTTTTGCAATGATTAGATTTATCACGGTTGTTGTCGCTGTATTATTAAATTTACTCTTTGTGGCTGTCTTGAGTTACGGAACTTTTGGCATTTTCCTTGCTCAATTGATTGCTTCAATCATTGGACTTATTATTCTTTTGCCAAATATTATTTCTAATTTTACAATTGAATTCCCACTTAATCTTTTCAAATCAATGCTTAGATTTGGTTTACCCACCGTACCAGCAAGCTTATCCGCAATAGCATTGCAGGTAGCAGATAAACCAATTATGCGTGTACTCGCTGGACCAGAGCAATTAGGATTATATGCTGTAAATTACAAACTTGGTATAATAATGATGCTATTGGTGTCGGTCTTTGAGTATGCTTGGAAGCCATTCTATTTAAGTAATTATACTGATAAAGATTCAAGAGAACTATTCGCTCGAGTTTTAACATATTTTACTCTGATTTCCGCCATAATATTTATATTCATTTCACTTTTCCTAATTTTCATTGTTCAAATCCCATTTATTGGCGGGAAACTTATCAATCCTGTATATTGGCAAGGTCTGGGTATAGTGCCAATTATTCTTTCAGCATATTACTTCAATGGAGTATTTAATAATTTTGCAGCAGGAATCCATATTTCCAAAAAAACTGAATATTTACCCATAGCCGTCGGAATAGCTGGCATTGCCAATATCGCCTTAAATTTCATTTTAATCCCAATTTATGGTATATGGGGTGCTGCTTGGGCGACCTTCTTTGCATATTTAGTTTCGGCCTTTATAATTTATTACTTTTCGAATAAATATTATCCAATAAAGTATGAATTCAAGCGAATTTCGACAATTATACTATCAGCGTTAGTTGTTTATTTGATAGATAATCAATTAATTAATTATATTGGAAACGATGTCAAAATACTAGTGAAAATTGTTTTAATTATACTATTTTTTATTTCTCTCTTTGTATTCAAATTTTTTGACAAAAAAGAATTAGATTATATACGCAAAGTTCTAACAACTAAAAGAAATTTTGAAAAATCATAATAATACATTAATTTTGAATAACTGCACCCGTAGCTCAATTGGATAGAGCATCTGACTTCGGATCAGAGGGTTGGGGGTTCGAATCCCTCCGGGTGTGCTAAAAACGGTACACTTCTAATCTTCATTTAACACAAATTATCATCGAAATTGCTTGAATGCTATATTTAGATGATTGAATCAATAAGTTGGGTTCAGGTAAATTAATATTTGAAACATCTGGAAAATAACTCTTTTCATTCTCATTTACAATTTTTTCCCATTCTTATTGAAATATTCTCTTAAAATCGCTATTTACCTCAAATTTACCGTTTTTTAAGCGATTTAATTGCCCAAATTCATAGTATTATTACAAAATGAATTCAATCAATTCTCATTTTTCAGAGGTTTCTAATATCAAATTTTTTCACAACTTCACAAACATCTTTCCCACGCTCCCGAATCACAAATAATACACGCCCGCGGGCAAATGCGAAATATTAATTTTTAGTAGGTCAAACATCCTTGTTTGACCATTTTGAACAGACAAGAATGTCTGTGCTACTAAGTCCTTGAAATTTATGGTAGGTCAGACGTCCTCGTCTGACCATTTTGAACAAACAGGGATGTCTGTTCTACCAGAGCGGTAGGTCAAACATCCTTGTTTGACCAATTATACCAAAATTTTCTCTTATGAGACAGCCCCGACAGACAAAAACAGGAATGAAATAATACAAGGAGCATTGTCGCAATAGGATGCTATTGCATGGGATAATGGGAATCGTTGAAAAAAAATCATTCTTATCAAAAAAAATTTGGAAATTTTATTTTTTTTTATGTTTGTTTAGAACAATTATAAATAACGATTAAATCATAAAACGGAGACGTAATAAATGTTAAACGAATATATCAATTTAAAAATAATTCTGTATTATTATTTTTTATAAATTTATAATATTAAATGAAAGATGAATATATTACAATTTATTTTTCTGTTACTAATAAGTTATGGATTATTTTCACAATCGAAGGAATTACCTTCTGCTCTGCCAAATCGAGTGCTTCCTTGCGATGAGGAAGTAGCTTATATTTTTGATACTGACCAATATGATCGCTTAGAATATATTTTAGATACCTTGATTTTTGATTTCATAAATTTTAATAAAAGAGATTCGATAAGATTGACTCGATTGATTGAATTAGATGCCAAAAATTGTTTTGGCGATTATTGGGAAACATATTACAAAGCTGGCTTCGTTTATTTTCATAATGGTGGTATCTTTATGAAAGATGATTCAACTTATTATAAAAGAGTTTTCGAATTATTTAAAATAGCAGGGGATTTATGCCCTGATACTTTGAAAAAGAAAGGTTTATATGAATGGAGTAGTGAGGCATATAACTATTATTTATTATCAATTAACTCAAGCGAAGCAAGAGACATAGATTATTTATGCGGCACAATAACAGATTTTAGCTTTTTCCACGAAAGTTCTAAAATTGATAGTATGCGTTCAAAATTAAGAAGTGAAAGTAAGAAACAATTAAGCGAGAAAGGGATAACTTTGCCCGATTCTATGATTGATGAAGCTGTTGAAAAAACACTTGATTTAATGAGGAATTTAATAAATTCGATGCTTCATAATGCCATAAGAAAATATAAAGAGCAAAAGAAATAATTATCTCTTGCTGAGATAGTCATTCAAATCAATCAGCACATTTATTGCTTCGCGTATATAATTATCTTTTTTTACTGAAGAGTACCAGGCTTCTGTTCTGTCTTTTTGGCTTGTGTCATCTTCGTTAGAAAAATCAGCCTGCAAAGGTTTAATAATGAGGTTTTTCATCTCTTGTTCGACATCATCAATTGATGATGCTAACTCCTTTCTGATTTTTCTATCTTCCTGGAATTCTTTGAAATTGAGCGGAACATGGGTTTTTTCTCTTAATTCCTTCAATCTTTTGGCTTTTGACTCAATAGATGCAAAGTACAGGTCATTTTTGACTCTATTTCTACTTTGCTCGATTACTTTATCGAAATATAATGATGATAGTTTCATTGGTTCATAATTAGCTGGCTGGATACTTGTCCAAGGAAGTGCATAGTCGTAACTTTTTTCGCCAATCTCAGTGTGGGTATAAGAATCGGGCAATATAATATCTGGTTCTACTCCTTTGAGTTGTGTGCTTCCACCATTAATTCTGTAAAATTTTTGAATAGTGAGCTTCAACGCACCAAAAGGTTTCAATGAATTGAATTTGGGGTTAATATTTTGGTCTAAATCAAGCATCGCCTGGACTGTTCCTTTACCAAAGGTGTGTTCCCCACCGATGATTATTGCTCTTCTATAATCTTGCATAGCCGCTGCTAATATCTCCGAAGCAGAAGCACTCACGGAGTTGACCAAGATTACAAGTGATCCGCTATAATATATATTTGGGTCGAAGTCCTGTCTTATTTGAGGGGCTCCATAACGGGAGTTCACCTGCACAACCGGACCAGTTTTGATAAATAGCCCTGCAATATCAATGACATCATCTAAAGAACCGCCACCATTATTCCTTAAATCCAGAATCAGCCCGTTTATATTTTCATTTTTTAGTTTTATCAATTCTTGCTTCATATCTGTGGCACTTCTTCGTCCGTAACGGTCGCTAAAATCAGCATAAAAAGAAGGTAATTTAATATAGCCAAATCGTTGATTATCTTTGTCGAGTATGATTGTTTTGGCGAATGTATCTTCTAATTGAATGACATCGCGAATAATGGAAATTACTTTTATATTGCCATCAATTTTTGCACCGTAAATATAGTTTCCAAATTCATCTAGGATGATTGCTCTCATACCCATTTCGTCTGTTAAAGGTGAAGTATATATTTTGCGGATAATTTTAATTTGTTTGGGTTGTTCGATTGATTTGAAAGAAACCATACCTTCAAGAAGTTTTGAAGGTCTGCTCGATGGCGATAAGTTCATTCCCTTGAGTAATTCGGGCCCTCTAACTGGCTCAGCTTTTTTTGTTTGCCTGACATATACTCGCCAATCCATAATTAGCGAATCGCCTTCATCTTGGTATGCTTTAATTATGTATTTCGTCGTTTTTAATGGGCTAACATTGATGCTATCAATACGAGAGAATTGTTTATCTAAACCTTCGATTATTACATAATCGGCATTTTCGAATGACCATTCTATTTTGGCACTTTCGCCTTCTTTGATTTCGCTGAAACCTTTATAATATAGTTCTCTGATTGGTCCTTTGGAGCAACTGATAATTATCAAGCTAATCAGGATAAAGCACCATAACAAAGATTTCAATTTACACTCCGCTTAATATTGATTTTTTTATACAAAAATACTTCATTTTGTTTTAATTAAATTTACAAATTTTAATATTATATTCAAAGTATTTTGAAATTAATAGATTCTTGCAATAATAAAGATTGATTAGCAAATAAATTGGATTATTGTTCGATTTATGAGTTATTTAATTATTAGTGGTTATAAAAATGTTAATTAATACATTTGACCGGGAACAGTATTTAGGTGGTTCAATCGAATCTGTTTGGGAATTTATTTCAACTCCAAGTAATTTGAAAATAATAACTCCCGACTATATGGGCTTTGATATTTTAAATAGCAATTTACCGGACAAGATGTATCCTGGAATAATAATTAATTATAGAGTTAGTCCCAATTCTTGGTTTGAAAATGGTTTGGAGTTCAGAGATAACTCATATAAAAGAGTATGAGTATTTTATTGATGAGCAGAAACTAGGTCCTTATAAATTGTGGCATCATTTGCATCGTTTGAAAAAGCATAATGATGGTGTTTTAATGACTGATATAATCAATTATGCACTACCTTTTGGTATTATTGGTTATATAGCTTATGCAGTCTTAATTAAAAACAAGTTGAAAGAGATATTCGATTATCGCCGGGAAAAATTCGATGAGATATTTAATGGGCAATAGATCCAATAGAAAATAAATATAAAAAGGGGATGTGCAAACATCCCCTGGTTTTTATTGAAAAAAAACACTTTTTATTCATCACCAAATTGAGTAAGAGGAGTTCTGATAATAACCTGCACTGTTCTATTATAGAATCTACCTTCGGGCAAGTCATTTGTATAAAGCGGTTCATCTTCGCCAACACCTTTTTTAGTTAGCAGTGCATATTTACCTTTTGTTCTATTTTTTATTCCAGCTTCGACTGTATTAGCCCGTCTTTCAGAAAGTTTTTTGTTATGTTCGTACATACCTACAATATCAGTATGCCCAACGACATCAACAACTGAAGTAGGAAATACTCTGTCATAGACATAATCTCGCATAATTCTTTCGTTAATAGGACCAGTATCGGCTCTATCAAATGGGAATAATATCAAATTGTAACGTTCTAAGGTACTATCAGCAATTTTGATAACTTCCTTCTTTTCAGTTGATACTTGCATCACTGGAATTGTTATGGGGTCGGATTTGCACTCGGCGCCTGATTGAGTTGTAACAATAAGTTGAGCGGTATAACTAACTTCATCTTTTGGATATTGGCCCCTGTCATTTTGCCAATTCCACTCTTTTGTGGGGTCAGTAATTCCAACATCTGTGAGTACTTTCCACATATTTTTTCCACGGAGTATTTCGACACGTCTTTTAGCAACGAGTGCATCTTCTATGCCATTTTTTAGAACAAATTGCATTTGTTCGGGTTGTGGGAATGTTTTAGGATCTTTATCGAAAACGGGCTTCATAATTTCCCAATCATTAGACAAAATCTCAACTCTCCAGTTTTCCTGAATACCCAATGAATCCTTTAAATTTGAAACAACTTGAGGTTGATTTCTATAAGTAAGTTTCATACGTTTTTCGTCAATTTTCCAGATATCTCGTAAATATCTGAACACATTGTCAGCGCGTTCTTTAGATAGCCCAGGTCTTTTTTCTTGGGGGTTGACGCCATCATTGCAACCAACGATTTCAACTCGTGTGTTGGGGAATTTATTAAGGCGATAGCCGTAGATATTCAATATGTGATAATATTTATCGAGAGTTCCACCAGCGATAGTTGTGTCGGTAAATAATTTTGTATCCTCAGGTGATTCAAATAATATATATCGTTCTGGTAAAGTAGAAGAGCCGATGTCGAAGAATACGTAGTTTAGTAGTGGATATAAGTCCCAAGTTTTTACTTCTTCCATAACCAGCCCTCTAAATTTCGCGAGTGATGGGTCGTCTTTTTTAGCACGGCTAATGTAGTCAGCTTCATCCATTCTTGCTTCGATTACAGGGCGTTGACCGAGTGTTAATTTAACAAATATTTCGTCAACGGGTTTTTCTGCTGCATCAGGGTCTTCGATCATTGGTGGTTTATCAACTCTTTGTACTTTTGAGGTTGAGCCATATTTAGGATTGACGGCGCTTATTTCGAGGTTAACATAATCAATAGAGTCTTTTGGATCGCCATAATCTGGATTGGCTATAATAATTGAAAATTCAGTTTTATAAGTTGTGATTTCTTCTTCGTGAACTTTGCCCGTAATAGGATTTTTTATAGTTATTTTAGCAGGTATAAATTCGTCGGAACATTCGTCAACAACAGTACCTTTAACAAGGACTGTCTGGTAAAATTTAGGGACAAAAGCCATAAAAATATCGAAATTACCTTGATACCCAGATAAATCAGTTCTTCTGGAAGAGAAATATAGAATATCACCAGATGCAGGAAGAGTAATAAATTGCTCGTCTAGTTTGGTATTTATTGGTTCTCCCAGATTCAGTGGTTTGGTCCATTTATTAGTTTCGGGATTATATTTAGTAACATAAAAGTCTAAACCTCCAATTTTATCAGGATATCCATCAGATGCGAAAAATAGTGTTTGATTATCGGCAGCAATAAATGGAGATACTTCTCGCCCTTTTGTATTTATTTCGACTAAATTTTTAGCTGGTTTCCATTCCTCGAGTTCAAAATCCCAATCAGAATACCATATATCGAAATTTTCTTCGATATTTCTACCATCACTATTGGGACCTTGTCTGGTTGAAACATAATAGATTCTGCTCTGATCGGGAGCGATGGATGGTTGGCTATCGAAATTTTTGGAATTGACATTTGGTCCAAGGTTAATTGGACGTCCCCATTTATCTCCTTCGATAGTTGTTTTATAAATATCACAATCACCGAGACCATCTGGACGATTGCAAGCTGTGAAATACAGAGTTTGTCCATCGGCGGCAATAGATGCTGCACCTTCGTTTAACTCTGTATTGACGCCAAAAACCCCCAAGTGAGTTGTTTCGTCAATGTTATAAGGAGTAAAAAATATTGTATCTAAGCGATGGTTTTTCTTTGCTGCCCAAAAGTCGTGTGAATTGATGCCTTGGGGTGTTTTCTTACTGCCTGGGCGATCAGAAACAAAGAATAAGGTTCTGCCATCAGCACTAATTGTTGGTGCGTAATCAAGTCCAGAATAATTAACAATTGGTCCGAGATTGATTATTCTTATTCGTGTATTATCAAGGATTGTGGAACTCGATTCGTCTTGTGGACGTTCAGATCCTGATAATAATACTAATCCATATAAATTTAATCCTCCGTCAGCCAATAAGTTGCCAGTATTATTGTCTCCTTCTGCATAACTACGATGAGGATTGAGACAAGTCATTAACAATACGATAAGTATTGATTTGATTATTGAGTTAATGTTTTGCATAAGCTCCTACCCATTTTGATTAATATGAATATCATTAATTATTTTGGTAACTTCTTAATGGAATATAAACATAAAAAGGGAAAATATTTGTCATAATTTGTAGGTATTAAACATTTATTTGTTTTCGAATTAAACTTATTTCCAATATCAATCAATTAACAAGATAATAAAATTCATTTATGATAATTTCAAATTTTGCAAATTTGAAATAAATAATTTAAATGTTAATTTTCTAAAACACAAGTTAAAAATAATTTTTTGTTGAATTTGGTTGGTATTTATTGAGGAGATATATGAATATTCTAATGCACATATTTGATTCTATCTTCTTTTAATGAGTATCTAAATTCGATTAAAAATCTCCAAGAATTAATTTTAAAGTCTTTTCCATATTCGGAAATATTATTGAAGGGTAGATTATATTGAAATTCGGGTGAAAAAAATAGTCTATGGGATAATCTAAAATTAAAAGCTATAGCTGGTGTGAACGATAGTTGGAAGGAATTCAGTTGGGGTAATTTGTTGTCTTGTATGGTTCTTGTATTTCCTGTGCCATCACCAAAGTTTATTGTAGCGGTTTCGCCATTGCTCAGAAGAATCTTTTTATCGAGAAGTTCTTGGGTGTGTTTAATGTTTGCTGTTGTTACAAAGGAACCTGATAGACCCATCTTTATAAAAAAGAAATGGGCAGGAGTCCATTTGATATATGGTGTAATTGTTAAATAGGAGACATCTACTTCGCCTTTGTGCCTGAAAAGCACTGGTACAGTTTCGAATTCATCGGTATCTTCGATACGAAAGTTTATTGGTTCTCGTTCTCTATAAGTGCTGGTAATATTCATAATATCATATAAAACTTGACCGCCAATGAGTATGTCGGTAAAAACTTCATTTTCGTAAAGTGCACCAATAGCAAATCCAAATCCGGTTCCTTTATCGAAAATACAATCGTCGCATTCTACTAAGAATTCACCAGATTGATAATTGCTTCCGAAACCAATTAATAAGCCCAATTGCCTATCCAATGGTAGAGTTCCAGGAAGGATTGGGGTTGCTAATTGTTGGGTTATAGCTGTATTCGAGATAATTGCTACTAAAGATAATATTATGAGTGTTCTAAACAATAATAACATAATTTGCCTCGTATATAGTTTTTACGGCTATGTATTATAATTAATTAGAAATTATTTCTATTTCAATGAATATAAACACAACGACGATGGATAAAGATACAGATTTTAATGAAAATGACCATGAGTCAATTATCTCGAGTGTAAGATATAAAGCGATTAAACTACTGAGTTTACACGAAAGAACCGATGCTTATCTTGATAAAATTCTTGATAATGAACAGAAATATTCGGAATTGACCCCATCTGATATAGCATTATTAAATGAATTAGTATGTGGGGTAATTCGCTGGAAAGCTAAGATTGATTGGGCATTGACTGGGTTTTATCGAGGAGATTATCAAAAGTGCCTTAATATAATTAAAAATGCTATGCGAGTTGCTCTTTATCAATTGATTTTCTTGGATAGAATACCAGCTTATGCTGCAATAAATGAATCGGTCGAAATAGTTAAAAGAATACAGGGCGAGAAGACAGCAAATATAGTTAATGCAGTTCTTAGGAATATTCATCGAAATTTGGAAAATGTGCGTTATCCTGAGCCTGAAGAAGATATTATTTATCATTTATCCACGGTTCATTCGCATCCGAAATGGATGGTTAAGCGTTGGGCAGAACGATTTGGAATTGAAGAAACTACTAAACTGCTCGAAGCAAATAATAACAGACCAAATATTTACTTGAGAATTAATACATTGAAAACAACTGCTGAGAATTTTTATAAACATCTGGAAAGTAAAAATGTCCCCTATGTACGTTCTGAATTTCTTAACGAATCTCTATATATTGTAAATCCTCGAAGGAGCTTAGAGAGTACAGATGCTTTTAAAAATGGTTTTGTAACTGTTCAAGATGTGAGTGCTGCATTGGCAGTTAGATTATCGAATGTAAAACCTGGATTGTCCATTATTGATTTATGTTCTGCCCCTGGTGGCAAATCTTTTTATTTGGCTGAATTAATGATGAATCAAGGCAGAATCTTGGCTGTGGAAAAATATTCCTCTAAAGAACGATTTATTTTGGAGGGTGCAGAAAGGCTGGGAGTAAAAATTATAGAAATAAAAAATGCAGATGCAACAAGCATCGTTTCTGATGAATTATTTGATATTGTGTTTGCCGATGTTCCTTGTTCTGGGCTTGGAACTTTGTCGAAGAAGCCAGATATAAAATGGAAACGTGATATAGATGATTTACCAAAATTAGTCATTTTACAAAGAGCTATATTAGCAAATGCTGTTAAACTCGTTAAGACAGGCGGTGCCATCATTTATTCGACTTGTACGATTGAAAGCGAGGAGAACGAGGAGAATATTAAATGGTTTTTAAATGAATATAAGGGATTTGTTGTTGATCCAGCCGAGAATTATTTGCCACAAGCTGTATGCCAGGATGGTTTTATGCAGACATTTCCAAACAAGCATAATATTGATGGAGCATTTGCTGCAAGACTTATTAGAAAGTTTTAGTATTTAAGGAACAATTATTGAATACGGGTTCGGATTGCATTACTGAAGGAATTAGAGTACAAGTTATCCCAGAATATATCCCTCAAGATATATTGAAGGGGGAGGAAGGGAAGTATTACTTTTCCTATACAGTAACTATAATTAATGAAGGAACTCAATGGGCTAAGCTACTAAGTCGCCATTGGATTATTATTGATGCCGATGGAAATCGCACTGATGTTGTGGGCGAAGGGGTAGTGGGATATTTTCCAGAATTGGAACTTGGAGAATCTTTCACTTATACCAGCTATTGTCCTCTTGATACGCAATGGGGTACAATGGAGGGCGAGTATCAGATGCGAAGAAGAGATGGGAGCATTTTTACTGTTAAGATTGCAAGATTTTATCTGTTATCGAATGAAATAATGCAGAATATAGATTAATTTACTCTTCAGGCGGGTCAACGTTATTTTTGGTTATTATTTTTTCTTCTTTGAGTTGTATAAAAATTGCGTCTAATATTCCATTTATAAATTGACTGCTTTTTTCAGTAGAGTATTTTTTTGCTATATCAATCGCTTCGTTTACGCTAACTTTAAAGGGTATTTCGTTAAAAAACATAATTTCAGTAAGTGCAATATGCATTAGAGTTCTGTCCAAATAAGCAATACGATCCAACTCCCAGTTTTCAGTATGTTTTTGGATATATTTGTCGAATAATTCTTCGTTATCGAAAACTTTATGAATGATATTTTTTGCGAAATCAATATCATCTTCGTTCCAATGAATAGGAATATCAGCTTCAAGCTCGTAGATTTCTTCAGGAGTTAGTATTCTGGCTGTTTCTTGATTTTTATCGTCAGTCAAATTGAATTTTCTAAAAAAAATATGACCAAATAGCAAATCGAAGTCAATATTATTATCTTTATAGGCACTTAAAAACTGCAGGATTTTTTCTCTTGCGAGTCTGCGACTACCCTGAACCCATTTAGTATGGCTCAAGGGGAATTGTTCTTCATTTTTTACTATAGCTTTTTTCAGTGCTGAACCAAATCAATTATTTAACATTTTTATTTTTTATTTGACTATTAACGTATTAATCTAAAAAAATTTTTTATTAAATTTTCTATCTTGGAACAAAAGCGAGGAGAGTATTAATTTATTTTTGTGAGGAGCGTTATCTTAAAAACAATTATATTTGATAATGTGAAAGTATATATCTTTTTGCAAAAACAGATTAAATGAATGAAAATAAAAATAGAATTGATTTAATAAAGGAAGATAAAGGACTGACTATTCTTTTGAACGGTTCGTTAATTATTTCCAATGCTCAAAATTATTATTCAGAAATTGATAAAATTAAGCTCAAAGGTGTAGAATTAGCTGTTATTGATTTTTCGAATGTTATTAACTATGACACTTTTATATATATGTTAATACAGAAGATTGAGCAGTTATGTGATGCACAATCTATTAAAACCGAGAGAATTGGAATTAGCGAAGAAATGCAGAAATTTTTCACTGTATTGGATTCTCGACAAACATTAGATGAAGAAATTCTAGAACCTGAATTACCAATCATATCACAAATAACAACTGTCGGAATAGGGTTTATAAAGTTTATTAACGACTCAATTCTATTTATTAGTTTTATTGGTGAGCTATTTATTAAATTTTTTGTTCTATTGATTAAACCGAAAAGCATCAGATGGGAGGATTTTCCATTTTTCTTTATGAGAGCTGGTGTTTCAGCTATTTTTATAGTTTTGTTGATAGTGTTTTTGATTGGCATAATAACTGGTTATCAAGGTGCTATGCAATTGAAAGAATTTGGAGCAGATATTTATATTGCTGATTTGGTAGGCATTTCAATAACAAGAGAATTATCGCCTTTAATGGCAGCAATTATTGTAGGAGGTCGTTCGGGTTCTGCTTTTGCTGCCGAGATTGGTACTATGAAGGTTTCTGAGGAAATTGATGCTTTGAAATCTATGGGATTCGATATTATTGGATTCATTGTTATGCCAAGAGTTTTAGCTGTGATGATAGCAATGCCGCTTCTTG
>JBBISM010000029.1:0-17755 GCA_037441245.1 Ignavibacteria bacterium
ATTGATTCAACAGTGAAATTTTGATGAATCTTTTCAGAATATTGTTTAAATAGAGTATATAAATTTTTCCCAGCTTCGACAGCTCTTTGCTGTAGGTTGGGTACATCCTCAGCATAGCCAAGAGCATCGAGAAGAGAAACTTCATAGTTATCAGCATAATCCAAATAATGTCTTAATGAGATATTTCCTAAGCCACGTGGTGGCTCGTTAATTATTCTAAGTAGCGATTCATTATCTTTGGGATTAATTAGTAATCTCAGGTATGATATAGTGTCTTTAATTTCTTTTCTTTTATAGAAGGACATTCCACCAATTACTGAATATGGTATATTTGTCTTTCTAAGGGCATTTTCAAAAGGTAATGATTGGGCATTAATTCTATAAAAGACAGCAATGTTGGAACGTTTATAGCCGAATTCAATTACTTTTTGAATTTCTTTGGATATTCGTTCCGCTTCGCTGGTTTCATCATCCTCGATGAAGATTTCAATTTTTTCCCCATCTTGGTTATCAGTCCATAATTTTTTCGGTATTTGATTTTTATTGAAAGTAATGAGTGAATCAGCTGCTTGCAAAATGGTTTTTGTAGAGCGGTAATTTTGCTCTAATCTGATGAGATTTCTATCAGGATAGTCTTTATGAAAATCCAAGATGTTTCGTATATCAGCACCACGCCATTTATATATACTTTGGGCATCATCGCCGACGACACAAATATTTTTGTGAGTAGAAGATAATATCTTCAGGACTTCATACTGGGCTCTGTTTGTGTCTTGATATTCGTCAACAAGTATATAATCGAATTTATTGCAGTATTTGAGTTTCATTTCTTCTGAAAGATTTAGTAAAGCAATCATATTGAGCAATAAATCATCAAAATCCATTGCATTATTCAATCTGAGCCGTTTTTCGTATTCTGTAAAGATTTGAGATGTTATTTTTTCGAGTGGAGATTGAACCGATGCTGAGTATTTTTTCGAGCTAATCATTTGATTTTTTGCCCAACTAATTCTCGATTGCATAGATTGTGGCGTGATTTTTTGATTAGATAAATTCAAATTTTCAATAATGTGCTTGATGGCTCGAGTTGAATCGTCGGTATCATAAATGGAAAAAGCAGAGGAATAGCCCAAATGAATAGCTTCGATTCTTAATATTCTTGCGAATATGGAGTGAAAAGTTCCAGCCCAAACCTTTTCAGCTTGGATATTACCCACAAGTTGAGCAATTCGACTTTTCATTTCCTCTGCTGCTTTATTGGTGAAAGTGAGGGCTAAAATTTTATATGGTGCAATACCTTTACTAATCAAATAGGCAATTCGATATGTCAGCACACGGGTTTTCCCACTGCCAGCTCCTGCAACGATAAGAACAGGCCCAGTAATATTCTGCACCGCTTCCTGCTGTTTGGGATTTAGTGCTGATAATAGTGAATCAATTGATGAATTATCACTTGTTTTTTCTTGTTTTACTAATTTTAATGCCATTTTATTTTAATTTTTTGGAAATCACTCTTGATGCAAAATACAAAAAAGCAAATGTTTATTTATAGAAGAGGAAAATTTTTAATTTTTTTGTAAAGCAAAAATTTTTGTTAAATTAGATAAAATTTCGAAATTTATTTGAAAAGATACTTATGGCAAAACCGAAACAATTCCTACCGATTTTTATTTTATTCTGCCTTTCCTTGATATTAACTTCGATGAAGTGTTCTGATAAAGATTTAATTGATGCAAAAAAGAAGGCATTCTGTCAAAAGTGGGTGCATTCGTATGAAGAAGATGAAGATGAGAATTTAGTATTTCGTAATTCTGATTATGATTTGCCACCATCGAGAGGTAGAGTCTCGTTTGAATTTTTCGAAGACGGCAAAATGAATTTTACCGGAATTTCTCCAACTGATGCTCACCAGGCAACAGGGGGAATTTGGGAAAAAATTGGGAAAAATATCATCGAAGTTAGTATAGATGATAATAAGCAGGTTATGAAACTCGAAATAATATCACTCGAAAATAACAAAATGGTCATCAAATATGTTAATTAATGCTTTTTCTTATTCTTGCAGGTGCTTTATGAGAATTAAATTTACATTATTCCTATTGGTTTTGATTTTATCAAACATTTTGACAGCACAAAATTTTAATTTTTCTCTGACAAATCCTCCAAAAAACTCCATTAAACTTGGTGGGAGCAAAAAGATACAACCCAAATTTCACTTCCAGCTTCCAATTAATGTACCTGAACAAAGAAATTGCGGTACAATGTATTTCGATAGTTTATTGCGAGCGAAATATCCTGAGGAAATGGGGACAATCCATCAATTCGAGTTAGAGATGCAAAAAGCAATGAAGGAAAGAGAAAGCATTCAATCTGATGATATTTACCAAATTCCCGTTATTGTCCACGTCGTGCATAATGGTGAACCTATTGGTAGCGGAGCTAATATATCAGCACAACAAGTGCAATCACAAATTGATGTATTAAATGAAGATTTTCGCCGTAAATTAGGGACACCTGGTTTTAATGATAATACTGTTGGTGCAGATACAAGAATAGAATTTGTGCTCGCACAATATGACCCACAAGGTAAAAAATTAACTGAACCTGGAATTAACCGCATAAACGGTGGACGCAATGGATGGGAGCGTAATTGGATTGAGGATGTTCTAAAACCACAAACCCAGTGGGACACTAAAAAATATTTCAATATCTGGACTTTGCAATTTACTGGACAAAGTAAGGATTTGCTCGGCTATGCACAATTCCCAAGCTTATCAGGATTAACAGGATTAGAAAAAAATTCTGGATTATCAAAAACTGATGGTGTTGTTGTCGGATATAGTTATTTTGGTAGGGTGGGTAACGTTTTAGCGCCTTATAATAAAGGTAGAACAACCACACATGAAGTTGGTCATTGGCTCGGTCTCAGGCATATTTGGGGCGATGGCGATTGTAGTGTTGATGATTATTGTAATGATACCCCTGATGCTGGTAAACCTAACTACGGTTGCAAACCAGCGAATACCTGCCCCCAACATCCAGGCAATGATATGATTGAGAACTATATGGATTATAGCGATGACCTATGTATGAATATATTTACGGAATGCCAGAAAAGGAGAATGCGAACAGTTCTTGAAGTTTCTCCGAGAAGGAAGGAATTGATAACATCGGCAAAAGGAGAACCCACAACTAAACCTATCGCATATTTTGAACTAAGCCAATCAACAGGATGTCAAGGCGTAACGATAGAATTTACTGATAAATCACAAAATAATCCAACGAGTTGGAAATGGGATTTTTTTATTGATAATACTAAAATTGCAACATTCAATGAAAGAAATCCCAAATTGACATTTAATGGGGTGGGGGTCTATGATGTTGGATTGACAGTATCGAATGTAAGCGGAAGCGATGAATTATCTATCCCTAATTTGATAGCAATTTTACCAGCTTCCGAGTTGATGATCCCATATTTTGAAGATATGGAAGCTGACGATGCTCTTGATGGCTGGATTGCTTTTAATCCTGATGATGATAGGCAATGGAAGTTCAGCGATGGAGCAAGTGCTTATGGTATTGGTGACTGGTCTATGGTCTTTGATAATTATTCTGATGTTGATGACCCAACAGGAACGGTTGATGCTATTATTTCTCCTAAGATAAATTTCAATGCATTCAGAAATATCGAGCTTTCGTTCGATGTTGCTTATGCTACTTATGGCGACCAACACGCTGATACCCTCGTTGTATTTGTTTCAACCGATTGTGGCGTTAATTTTTATCCAGTTTGGTTCAAAGGTGGAAAAATACTAGCTACAACCGAACCAACGGAAAGCTTTTTTATTCCTCAAGCTAATGAATGGCGAACAGAAACAATCTCTCTTGGAATTCTGAATGGTTTCCCGAGTGCACATATTGCCATTGTTAATTATTCTGGGTGGGGAAATAATCTCTATATTGATAACATTGTACTGATGAATTATAACATAACAAGTGCGCCTACAGCTGATTTTTATACTGAACAAGAGATGGAATGCCAAGGAGAAAAAATCTATTTCTACGATGCCTCAAGGAATTTTCCGACAAAATGGAAGTGGACATTTCCGGGCGCTAATCCATCTCAATCAACCGATAAGAACCCAGTTGTAACCTACCCTAATGCAGGAACTTATAATGTTTCGCTCGAAGTCGAAAATCAATTCGGAAAGAATACAAAAATGCTTCAAAATTATGTTATGGTATTGCCGAAACCTTCATTAAATGCAAGTGCTAGTCCACAAAAAATTAAATCTGGTCAAAGCTCAATTTTGAGTGCTTCAGGAGCCCAATTATATTTATGGTCTGAAGGTAGAGATGATACTTGGATAGTATCGCAAACTTTAGCTGTATCACCCATTAGAACAACGACTTATTGGGTTGTTGGAATTAATTCATCAGGATGTTATAATTATAGAGATATAACAGTTACCGTTGATGACGGAACTTCTGCCGAGGAATTTATTGATGGAGATTTAATTGTTTCATTGTTTCCCCAACCGATTCAAAATGAATTGAATTTGACAATCAATTCTCAAAATTCCGAGATTTTAATCGAAATATTTAATACTTTGGGACAGAAAGTATATAGGAACTCTGACATATTTGTAGTCAATGAAATTTCAAAAAAGCTAAATCTGGATAATCTCAATTCAGGCTTATATTATATCACAATAATTTCAGGTGGAAATAAAATAATAAGGAAGTTTATCAAGTTATAAATTTGTGTAAATAAGCACTAGCATTAAAAAACACTCCGTGATATAATGAATACTATCCCGGAGAGATACTTTTCGAGCAAAGCTTGAATAATTCGAGGAGTATTAATTTTTTGTGCTATTAACTGAACAAGATGGACAAGAAGAAGTATCGCTATTGCATAAATTTTCTGCTGATTTTTCTTTTTTATGCACATAATCGGTCAAGTAGAATCCTGAGCCATTAAATACAAAACCAATATTTTTGCTGATTTTACGAACAACTCCTCCTTGTCCTTTAATCTCATTAGTGCAAATTTCAACTGGACAATGTGTCAAAGCTGGTTCAGTTATTTTCTGTTGATAAGTAAATTCTTTACCGCAAGTATGACACTTATATTCATAGGTTGGCATATCTTTTCACCCAAATTATTTCGATTTACAAATTTTCAGAGCTATAAACGAATTTTTGGGTCAAAATATTTTTAATCAACTATAAAACCGATTTTTTTGTAAACTTTTGTTAGAGTTTTATAAGCAACTTTTCTTGCAATTTCTGCACCACCGGCTAAAATAGCTTTTAATTCTTTTGGATTGCTTTTTAATTCTAAATACCTGTTTCTGATAGGGGCGATATATTTTGCAAGAGCTTCGCCGACAGTAGATTTGAATTGGCTATACCCAACGCCTTGGAAATGTTTCTCGATTTCGGGGATGGGTATTCCAGTAGCAATATGATAAATCGTGATAAGATTTTTTATTCCGGGTTTATCGTCAGAGTAAATAATTTCTGAGCCAGAGTCTGTTACCGCTCGTTTAATTTTATTGATAATTTCGTTATCGTTATCACCAATATATAGAATTGATTTTTCGTTATCATCAGATTTTGACATTTTTTTGTTTGGGTCTTGTAAACTCATAATTCTAGCGCCAATTTCGGGTATGTAAGGTTCTGGTATATTAAATGTATTTGGTGAATGATAATTGAAACGTTCGGCGATGTTCCTTGTCAATTCCAAATGTTGTTTTTGGTCCTCTCCAACGGGTACCAAATCTGCTTGGTAGAGTAATATATCAGCAGCTTGTAGGACAGGGTAATCAAAGAGGCCAACATTAATAAAGTCTCCTTGCTTAGCAGATTTATCCTTGAATTGAGTCATTCTACTTAATTCACCCATAGATGTGTAACAATTCAAAACCCAGGCGAGTTGAGAATGTTGAGGTACGTGCGATTGTATAAAGAGTACACTCTTGTCGGTATCTATACCACAGGCAATTAACATAGCTGCAAGGTCGAGTGTTTGAACTTTTAGTTTCGAGGGTTCGGTGGGGTTAGTAATTGCATGCAAATCTACTATGGTGAAAAAGCATTTATATTCGTCCTGAAGCTTGACCCAATTTCTGATTGCCCCTATTAGATTGCCCAGATGCAATTTGCCTGATGGTTGTATTCCGCTTAAAATTATCTTTTTATTTTCTTTGATATTTTCCATCTTTTTTAATAAAGTTGTTTATAATCCGCTTTTAGTTGTGAATAATCGGTTAAGATTAGTCAAATCTTAAATAAGAATTTTCTCAAAAGACTTCAGCAAAATTAATCATTTCGATTGACTTAAAATTTAGTAATTTTATTATTTGATATTCTAACAAAATTCGTATTAGTATGAATGAAGAATTAAACCAAATAATAGGGCAAGAATTCAAATGTTTGGATAAAGGGTTCATTCGCTTGATAGATGTAATGGGCGATGATTCATCAATTGTTCAGTCAGCAAGAGTATCTTATGGAAAAGGGACTAAATCGGTCAATGTTGATAGAGAATTGATTCGCTATCTAATGAGGCATAGGCATACATCACCTTTCGAAATGGTAGAGTTCAAGTTTCATATTAAGCTACCTATTTTTGTCGCAAGGCAGTGGATAAGGCATCGCACAGCAAACGTTAATGAATATAGCGGGCGTTATTCTGAAATGAAAGATGAATTTTATGTTCCTGAGTTAGAGCAAATTAGAACTCAAAGCATTTTAAATAAACAGGGAAGAGATGAAGAAAAATTGCCTGAAAATGTAGCTATGAGTATTTTGAATATTCTGAAAGATTCCCAATCTAAGTTATATAGCCAATATCAAGAGATGTTGGAGCAAAATCTTGTAAGGGAGTTAGCTCGTATTAATTTGCCATTGTCCACTTACACCGAATGGTATTGGAAGATTGACTTGCATAATTTATTACATTTTTTGAAATTACGATTGGATTGGCATGCTCAATACGAAATCAGGGTATATGCTGAAAAAATTGCCGATATTTTGAAGATTGCTATACCTATGTCTTGGCAAGCATTCGAAGATTATATTTTAGAAGGAATTACTTTCTCCAAACAGGAATTGAGTATATTGAAAAATTTAATTAATTTGGAAAAATTAAATGATGAAATAATTGAGAATGCTGAAATTAAAGGACTTGAAGCCCGAGAATTTAAAATGAAATTGAAAATTTTTGGTTCGAATCAGTAAATAGAATATTTATATAAGCGTTTTAACAATACATTTTACAACAATTTTTAAGGTGTTTTATGAAATTTCAATCATTAATATTAATCATACTTTCCTTGTCCTTTACTATCAATGCATTTGGCGGAAAAGAGGAGGAAATAGTCGAGAAATACTACGAAGCTAATGGAATCCAAAAGCTTAAAGAGATAAGCACTATGCTGATTAAAGGGTATTTGAATTATATGGGAGTTGAAGTTAAGTTTACAACTTATTATAAGAATCCTGAACAAATTCGCAACGAAACACAAGTTGAGGATCAATTATACATTGGGGTTTTCGATGGCGATTCAGGATGGGCTTCACAACAGGGGCAAACTATTGATTTACCACCACAAGCAAAGAAAAATGTTACCCAATTTGTTGATCTTTTGCTAGGACCACTTTATAAATACAACAAAGATAATACTGAATTAAAATTGGTTGGAAGAGAAAAGTTAGATAATCAAGATGTATTTAAATTAAATTTTAAACAAAAAGAAGGAGGCGAAGAAGCGGATTTATTCATATCAACCAAAGATTACAGACTTCTTCAACTTATAGCTAATTCCCAGGAAACTGGCGAAATCAAATTTGCTTTCAAAGACATCAAGAATATTGAAGGCATTTATCTACCCCACACAATTCAAATAAACGTTCAAAACATTGAGCAGGTTATTAATTATGATTCGATACAATTGAACGTTCCAGTAGAAGATTCAATATTCGCTAAACCATAAGAGTTTTTTTTGTAAATATGTGATTACCTGTAAAGATTGGGATATACCAAATCTTTGCAGGTAATGTTTAATTTTAATAGCTATTTATTATTGATTAATGTATGAAAATTTAGTATTTTGCAAATGTTTATTAACACATTTGAATAGATAATAATCGGAGATATGATATGATAGTAGAAGTGATTATGCCCAAAATGGGAGAATCATTACAAGAAGGAACGATTATAAAATGGTTGAAAAAACCTGGAGATAAAGTTGAACGAGACGAGACATTGCTCGAAATCTCAACCGATAAAGTAGATACAGAAGTTCCATCACCCGCCAGCGGAATTCTTCTGAAAATATTAGCTGAGGAAAATATGATAGTTGATGTTGGCAAAACTATCGCTGAAATAGAAACAGATGCGGAAAATGTAAATCTTGAAACTCAGGATGCTCCACCTCAAAAAGATAAATCAAAAGAAGAAAATTCAGCAATTGATGTGCAGACGAAAGATGATAAATCCCAACAAACTGCATCTGGAAACGGCACTATAGTAGATGTTGTTATGCCAAAGATGGGCGAATCTCTTCAGGAAGGGACTATTACAAAATGGCTGAAAAAAATCGGTGAAAAAGTAGAGCGTGACGAAATGATACTCGAAATTTCCACTGACAAAGTTGATACAGAAGTTCCATCTCCAGCAAGTGGCATTTTGACCGAGATTATTGTTCCAGAAGGTCAAACCGTTGAAGTTGGGGCTATTATAGCACGAATTGCTACCTCTGAGGTTGCATTGCCAGCTGCGGTGCAAGCAAAACGGGCAGCTCAACAGGAAGTATTAAAGCCCGAAGAATATAAAGAACCTGCATTTGAAGCAAAACCACAGAATATTGCAAAATCAGACGGAAAGCGCTTCTACTCTCCTGTAGTGAGAACAATTGCTAAAGAACATAGTCTTTCAGAAGCAGAATTATCACAAATATCTGGAACGGGCATTGATGGCAGGGTTACTAAGAAAGACATTATTAATTATATTGATAATAGAAAATCTGCGCCAGTTGAGAAATCTGCTGAGCCAAAAACTAAAGTTACCGGACCACATCCCGCACCAGCTAAATTTGTTGTACCAACTACTGGAGATGATGTTGAAATTATACCTATGGATAGAGTACGACAACTCATAGCCGAGCATATGGTCTATTCCAAGCATACATCAGCTCACGTAACAAGCGTAACTGAAGCTGATGTTACTCAAATTGTAAAATTTAGAGAAAAATATAAAAATGAGTTTGAGAAGCGAGAAGGTATAAAACTAACATTCACACCATTTTTTGCTCGTGCTGTAATTGAAGGTATCTTGCAAAATCCAATGGTAAATGTGAGTGTTGATGGAACTAACATAATCCGGCATAAAAGAATACATTTGGGAATGGCTACTGCACTGCCAGATGGGAATCTAATTGTGCCTGTAATTAAATATGCTGAAATGTTGAGTTTTAATGGATTGCAGCGTGCTGTTACTGATTTATCAAATAGAGCAAGAGCTAAGAAATTAAATCCTGATGATATACAGGGCGGTACATTTACAATAACAAACTATGGAACAGCAGGCACTTTGTTCGGTTCGCCTATTATCAATCAACCACAGACTGCTATTCTTGGACTTGGTGCTATACAAAAAAGACCGGTTGTTAGATTTATAGATGGAGAATACCTCATTGTTATTCGGGATATGATTTACCTGTCGCTTAGTTATGACCATCGAGTTATTGATGGGCAATTAGCAGGAACTACTTTGCAAGCAATTGTCAAAAGTTTAGAAAATATGAATGAAGTGACGATAAAGCTTTGATAACTTGTTATGAAAAAATACACTTTCCTACCGCATACAGCAGATATTCGTATTTTGGTCGAATCTGATAATATTGAAGATTTATTCTCTGTATCGCTCGAAGCAATTTGCTCAATACTTATAAGCGGTGAAGTTGATATTCATCAACAATTCACGCTTGAAGAATTTCTTGAAATTGGATCATTCGATCAATCTGCACTTTTGATAGACTTTCTGTCAGATGCTTTAGTTATAATGAATAAGCATAAAGCTATTTTCCCATATGTATCAATCCAATCACTCGAAGAGAGAAAACTATCGGCCAAAATTTACGGTTATCCTGTTGATGAATTCAAAGAGGATATAAAGGCAATTACTTATCACGAAGCAAACATTCAACAAATTGGGAATATATTTCAAACAAAGATTGTATTAGATATTTGAGAAAAACTGATGAATGTACCTTTACTTGACTTGACATTGCAATATAAACAGATTCAAAATGAAGTGGAACCAGCTATAATTTCGATTGCACAATCGCAGAAGCTAATATTAGGGCGTGAAGTTGAAGTTTTGGAGCAAGCTATTGCCTGTTACTGTGGCGTTAAATATGCAGTCGGTGTTTCGAGCGGAACCGATGCTTTATTATCAGCTTTAATGGCAATTGGCGTTGGTGCAGGCGATGAGGTTATCATTCCAACTTGTTCATTTTTTGCTACTGCAGGTGTAGTTGCTCGATTGAATGCTATTCCGATATTAGTTGACAGCAATCCAATCACTTTCAATATTGATGCATCGCAAATAGAAAGTTTAATAACATCCAAAACTAAAGCAATAATGCCAGTTCATTTATTCGGTCAAATGTGCGAAATGACCGAGATAATGGGAATTGCTGATAAGTATTCGATACTTGTAATTGAAGATTCTGCTCAGGCAATTGGTGCCCAATATAAGGACGGACGCCGTGCTGGTGCGTTCGGATTGATGGGGTGCTTCTCGTTTTATCCAACAAAAAATCTGGGCTGTTTCGGTGATGGTGGTATGGTTGTTACAAATGATGCTGAACTTGCAAAAAAACTTAAACAGATACGAAATCATGGTATGGAGCCGAAGTATTATCATCATTTTATCGGCGGAAATTTTCGGCTCGATGCTATTCAATCTGCTGTATTAAATGTCAAATTAAAGTATCTACTTAAATGGCATAGGCAAAGGAGAAAGAATGCTCAAATTTATAATGAATTATTCATCGAATATGGATTGTCAGAAGCTACAGGGATGACTGAATTCAGCGAAAGCAACAAAGTTTTGCTTCCTAAAGCCGTTTATGAGCACAGCGGTTATGAGGACTATCATATTTATAATCAATATATAATACAAGTCGAAAAGCGTGATGAATTGAGGCAATACCTTTCTCAAAATGGCATTGGTTCGGAAATATACTATCCTGTGCCGTTCCATCGCCAACCCTGTTTCGAATATCTTCAAAATAACCCGAAAAGCTATCCTGTTGCTGATAAATTAGCTGCGCATTCTCTTGCTTTGCCTATATTTCCAGAGTTAACAAATGAACAAATAGAATATGTCGTTGCTACCATCAGCAAATTTGTAGAGAATTAGAGTCAATTCGTAAGAAACAGCCTTACGCTCTGAATTGATATATAATTGTCCTACCTAAAGCGTATTGATGTATCGGGATTGCCTCCGGGTATCTATTTCGTGCGGTATGGCGATTTTATTGAAAAATTTGTGGTGGTGAGATAAATATATAGGATTTTAGGAAGGTAGGGCAGCTTATGCATCCTTTTACGTCCGGCTATACGCATTTATGATAAATATTTGGAAAAAAATAGTATATTGCGTATAGAAGGGAGTTAGCGTTCATGCTAAAAAAATACAGCAACAATGAGAATGAAGTAATACAAAATATTTTTCGTAAATATGGAAATTCAAATAGAATTATGGCAATTGAAACAAAATATCAAACTTCTGAGACAACAGAATCTGTTGTGCAAGATTTATTTAACCCTTACAATGTTGGAGCAAAACCATTTTTAAAATGGGCTGGTGGGAAAGGACAACTTCTAGACAGATTTCAGGAACTCTATCCTGAAAAACTAAAAAGAAAAAAAATCAAAAATTTTTATGAGCCATTTTTAGGAAGTGGTGCAGTTTTTTTTGATATTGCTCAAAAATACGATATTGAAAATGCATTTCTATATGATATTAACGAAGAATTAATCCTGACATACAAAGTAATTCAGAAGGATGTTAGCAAACTTATTGACTTCTTATATCGTTATCAAAAAACCTATTTGAAACTTGATAAAGTGAAACGTCAAGAATTTTTCTATGATCAACGCACAAATTATAACTTGCAAAGATTTAACATTGATTTCGAAAAATATTCTGAGAGCTGGTTTCCTCGTGCCGCACAACTTATTTTTTTAAATCGAACATGTTTTAACGGACTTTATCGAGTAAATTCAAAAGGCGAGTTTAACTCACCAGTGGGTGATTATGATAACCCGACAATATGTGATGAACATAATTTATTAACAGTTAATAAGGTTTTAGAAATTGCCGAAATAAAAAAAGCTGACTTTAAAGATATTGTAAAAGATTTAAAATCTGATTCTTTTGTTTATTTCGATCCACCTTATAGATCGATAAGTAAAACTGCAAGTTTTAAAGCATATAGTAAACAAGGTTTTGCTGACAGTGAACAACTTCAGCTAGCACAGCTTTTCAAACAATTAGATTCAGAAGGTTCTAATGTAATGTTAAGTAATTCAGACCCCAAGAACAATGATCCTGATGATAATTTTTTCGACGAATTGTATAATGAATTCAATATAGTAAGAGTACCTGCAAGAAGAATGATAAATTCAGACCCAACAAAAAGGGGAAAAATAAATGAAATAGTAGTAACAAATTACGCAATTGCATAATGGAAAAAAGGAACCAAAAGTAATATATCAGGCAATCAACTTGAAGTTGCCGGTAAAACAGTTTTGACAAGAAAAGGATTTGAACTTGTAAAATATAGAGTTTGGAAAAAAAATCAAGAAAAATATCGTAAAGAATTGCTACTTGAAAATGTTCCTTTTTTGACAGTTTATGAACATCGCGGAAATACAGAATTCCTACTCCTTTCTGAAAAATATGAATTAAAAATACGTATCGAATGTAAATGGCAGCAAGTTGCTGGTTCGGTTGATGAAAAACTCCCTTACCTTTACTTGAACACAATAGAAGCAATGCCAGAAGATTTAATAATGATATTAATAGATGGTTCAGGTTGGAAAACTGGTGCAATTAAGTGGTTAAAGAATGCGGTCAAACAAAAAAAATATACGACTGAAGAAAATAAGCATAAAGAAATCTTAGTTTTCAGTTTGACAGATTTTTTTACTTGGGCAAACAAAACATTTAACAGATAAAATAAAGCACGAAACGCTAACAAAGTGTATATGCCATAAGGGTTTTAGTGGGTATTTTAAGCGTTATGACTTGTATTAACTTCGGTGAAGCAGGTGTATCCGGCTTGTTCCATTGATAATGGACTCAAGTTCTACAATACTCTCGGCGAATGCGAGATGTCCACCTCCGTCCCGATAAATCGGGACACCTCCGCCAGGGGAGGACAAATCAGGATTGATATATCGCAATTGCCCTCAGCCGTATATTACCTGCGATTCGGAAGCGTGGGGGAAATGCCCGTTTTGTTTTAGATAGCAAAATGCTTTTATAGTAGAACAGACATTGCTGTCTGTTCAAACTATTGCATTGTTAGTTTATTCGACTATGCTTAGACAGTGTATTTAATTTTGCTCAAATAAGGATGTTTGAGCTACTTCTCTCGCTGTCATTTCCGTAAAAGCGGGATTTTAGTATTACTGGGTTTTCCACTTTCGTGGTAATGACAGAGAAAAATTAGGGAATGTCATAGAAGAAAAGAATATCAAGGAAAAAATAAAAGATAACATAAAATAAGGGAAGACTCCATAATCTTTATTGAGACTTCCCTTTTTATTTATTCTTTTGCTAAAACGATTTCAGTTCCCTTCTGACAGTTAAAGCTATTTTATATAATCCGGTAATGACGAGAATACCAGTAGCGAATACTCCAATTGAGATTAATATTTCGGGCAATGTTGGCCAATATGGAGTAACGTATCCTAATGGATTAGGTATGAAACCAGTAACGACCATTGCTAATCCCTTATCAATCCATATTGAGCAAAATACAAAAATACAAGCCCAAAGGAGCGTTTTTTCGGACTTTCTCAATGATGGTATTAAAAGAAATATTAATGATAAAATAGCAAGTATTGAAGATACCCACATCCAGGGGACGAGCGAATAGTTGCCTTCAAGTCCAAAATACATTAATTGGAAATGCTCTGCGTGGTGATGGATTCCACTATAAAAAGCAGTGAAGAATTCTAGCAATAAGAAGAATATATTCATAAGCATAGCATAAGTTACTATAATTGCGAGGTTTTGGAGTGGTTCTTTGCCAACATCAAACTTAGATATTTTCTTAAGTAAAAGACATAGTATAATCAATAGTGCAGGTCCAGCAGAGAATGCAGTGGCAAGAAATCGAGGTGCCATAATAGCAGTCATCCAGAATGGTCTCGCAGCTAAGCCAGAATATAAAA
Organism: Ignavibacteria bacterium; assembly: GCA_037441245.1. GTDB lineage: Bacteria > Bacteroidota > Ignavibacteria > Kapaibacteriales > UBA2268 > CALHGZ01. The sequence continues at coordinate 14,488 of JBBISM010000029.1, forward strand.
AAGCGGTTACTGTATGGATACTTATTGCCCAAGGGATTGAGATAATTATTATGGGTTTAATCCAAGTGGGTGGTTTGATCCCTTTTTTCTCAGCGTCAAGTGTAAATATACTTATTATTATATTGAGAACTATATAACCCAGCAATGAGACAGAATCCCAGAACATCGGGGAATTCAGCGATGGATAAAGAAATACATTAGCTATTCTCAATGGTTGCCCCATATCAACAAAGATGAAAAGCATACACATTATAACCGAGCCAATTGCTAAAAACTCGCCCAAAATAGTTATTTTTCCAAATGCCTTATAATTGTGTAAATAATATGGCAAGACCACCATAACAGCTGAAGCGGCAACACCGACGAGGAAGGTAAATTGAGCAATGTAAAATCCCCAAGAAACATCACGACTAAGGCCTGTGATACCCAATCCAGTATTGAATTGCAAGAGATAGAAATATGTTCCAATTGTGATTAATATTAAAAGGAATATAATCCAGGTCCAATAAATTTTACTTCCTTGAAAAGCTTTTTCTAACATATTATACCTCCTCGCCTTCTATAATATAATATACTTCGGGTTCAGTGCTAAGTTCTGGTTTTCGTCTGATTGAAAATTTGCTTGTCAATATTTTATAAACTTCAGAAGTCTTATCATTTAAATTACCGAAAACGATTGCCCCTTTTGAGGCAGATACGCAATCGGGTGGTTTAGTATATTCGCCTTTTACGATATACTCAGCACAAAAAGTGCATTTTTCGACAACACCTCTTGTTCTTGCAGGGAATTCATCAGTAATATTATGAATAAGGGGTTTTGGTTCGACAAAATTGAAACTTCTCGAGCCATAAGGACAAGCAGCTATGCAATAGCGACAACCAATGCATCTATGCCAATCCATCATTACAATGCCATCATTTCGTCGCCAGGTAGCTTGTGTTGGGCATACATTAACGCAAGGCGGTCTATCACAGTGATTGCATAACAATAGCACCGGTAAGGTTGTTATTTTATCAGGTAAATTTTTATGCTCTTGCTCAATAAAGGCGTGCTTATATTTTTCTCTCCAAATCCATTTGATTTCGTGATTTTTATCGAGAATATCAGGCACATTATGAGCTTGATGGCAGGCTTCGATGCAAGATAGATACGTATTTTCTTTCTTTAATTTGAATAGGTCTATTGCCATAGCCCATCTTTTACCATCGAGGTTTTTGTCTGCATTCTTGATAATTTCACTTTTTGCTGTTATTTCGAATCCCAACTTACCAACCACACCAATAGCAGCTGTTCCAGTTAGTAAAGAGATAAATTTTCTTCTATCCATATTATTATCTCCCCTCTTTATCGGAATTGTTCGTATTATCATTAAGTAGTTTAAGATTCTCTTTTGTAGCGAATTTCTTTTTAATTTCTTCTGGTGCTGTATGGCAATCCCAACAGTAAGGATGTACGCCAAAATAGTTATGGCATCTATCGCAAAAATTTTGCTTATTATCGTGGCATTTCATACAGGTTTTGCTGAGACTCATCTCCAGGATTTCGCCCTTGAAATTGAACATTCTAACATCTTGCCTGACAACTTTATCGCGCCATTCATCCAGAATATCCATATGATAAGCACGCATATATTCCGTTGAAGCGATACATTCGGTATAACCAAGTGGCAGAACTAATTCAGGTACGTCAGTGTCCACTTTGTTCGCAATATTTAGCCAAAGCGGTATAGTGAAAATGATAATAAAAATTATTATTCCAATGATTATTTTCCATCTGTCGTTCATATTATTCTATCTCCTCCTTTCCGATTAATGGTTGTTGTCGCATATCTAATTCACGGGGCTTTTCACCTTTCATCACAAGAGAGTTGCCGACAAACTCATGAACGCCAGCTACTTCGACGCCTGGAAGCCAATAATGCAATAAAGGAACGAGAGTTGCTTTGTCAATAGCACACATACATCCAAGTACATTTACGCCATTTGTTTTATGCACATAATTAACAGCATTTGCTCTCGGTAAGCCCCCACGCATTCTCATTTCGAAATTCTCTTCAGTTCCCAAACCAGAACCACTTCCACAGCAAAAAGTCTGTTCTCGAATTGTATTATCGGGCATTTCGGTGAAGTTATTCATCACATTTTTAAGTATATATCTCGGTTCTTCGAATAACCCCATAGCTCTTGCTGGATTGCAGGAATCGTGGAATGTGGCGTGCCAATGGTCATTTCTCGATGGGTCGAGTTTGATTTTGTTTTGCCGTATCAAATCGGCGGTAAATTCAGATATATGAATCATTTTTGTGGATTTAGCATTTTCGAATCTTGTGCCAGTAATGGGAGAAACTGGCATTTCTAAGAAATCAGAGGGGCCATTGAGGGTATCCATATATTGATGCAGTACTCTCCACATATGCCCGCATTCTCCGCCGATAATCCATTTGACTTTTAATCTTTTCGCTTCGGCATAAATTTTTGCATTAAGTACTTTCATTAATTCGTGTGAAACGAATGAGCCAAAATTTCCTCCTTCGGAGGCGTAGGTGCTCCAGGTATAATCCAATCCGACTTCGTGGAATAGGGCAAGGTAGCCTAGTAAAGTGTAATAATGTGGTTCGCCGAAATAATCTGCTGAAGGAGTAACGAAAAGTACTTCAGCTCCCTTTTTGTTGATTGGAGCATCAACTTTTATTCCGGTTATTTCCTCTAAATCATCAACGGCGAATTCGATACTATCAACAAAGCCGTGCGGTTGAATTCCTAAATGGTTGCCAGTTCGATGGCAGTTTGCTACTGGCGTCATTACCCAATCTATGTTCACTCCGATTAGATTCATTAATTCCCTTGCGATGAATGTAATTTCGGCTGTATCAATACCATAAGGACAAAACACCGAGCATCTTCTGCATTGAGTACATTGGTAAAAGTAGTAAAACCATTCTTTTAGTACATCGAAGGTAAGCTCTCTTGCTCCTGCAAATTTGCCCATAATTTTTCCAGCAGTAGTAAAATCCTTGCGATAAACAGCTCTTAGCAATTCGGCACGGAGTACGGGCATATTCTTGGGGTCGCCAGAGCCGAGATAGAAATGGCACTTATCAGCGCAAGCTCCACAACGGACGCATATATCCATAAATAACTTAAGCGAACGGAACTTATGCAATCTTTCTCTTAGACCTTCGAGTATAATCGTTTGCCAATTTTCGGGTAATTTCCAATCTTCATCATAAGGTTGCCATTTACGTGCATTGGGTTGATTTACGTATTT
>JBBISM010000030.1:0-17722 GCA_037441245.1 Ignavibacteria bacterium
TAAAATGTTTGCAGGAAGTGATTATCGAAGTGGATGGAGGTATTGATTTTGGGCGGATTTCAAACTGTGGTATGCTTATCAACAAAAGCAACGAACTTTTAGAAAAAAGCGAACTGCACTCTAAAAAGATAATTAGAAAAGCCACTGAAAAGGACCTTGAAAGATATATAATCAATAGCGAAGATGAGAAAGTTGTACTTGAGAAAACTCGAGAATTAGTCAAAAAATATGACCTCGATATGAAAATTACAGATGCTGAATGGCAATTCGATAGATTAAGATTAACAATATACTTCACTGCCCCCCAAAGAATTGACTTTAGGGAATTAGTAAAGGATTTAGCTCGAAAGTTTAAAACTCGAATTGAACTGCGACAAATAAGCTCAAGAGAAGAAATAAAACGTATGGGCGATGGTATTGGCTGTTGTGGATTAGAACTTTGCTGCAATTCTTTTCTTAATGAGTTTTCGCATATTACATTAGAACACGCAAGAGTTCAACATTTATCGAATAATTTAACAAAACTGACTGGCAATTGTGGTAGGCTAAAATGTTGTCTTTTGTATGAGTATCATCAATATAAAGCAGTTGTTGAGCAGTATCCCCCAATTGGTTCTCAACTGATTTTAACTGACGGAAATGCGACCATTACCAAGATTGATATTTTCAAAGAAACTGCACATTTAACTTTTCAACAAACAAATAGAACCATTTCTATGAAATTAAGAGAAATATCTAATTATGTTGATAAAGGGCTTGTTATTTATAGCGAAAAGTCAGAAGAGGAACATTACAAAGAGTTTTTGGGGCAATATGACCTAAATCCAGAAGATTAAAATGCATTTTTAATATGATTAAAAATTAGTTCTTCACTCTTTTTTTCAATGATAAGAGCATCAAACCTACACTCAACATTCTGTAGTTTATTTATATATAAATAACCTTCCGCAGCTCGTCTTAATGTCTTTCGCTTTTTTGGTGTTATCCAATTAATTGGATTGCCAAACTTATCATTTGTAGCATATTTGATTTCAACAAAAACTAATACATTCCCCTCCTTAGCAATAATATCAATTTCCCCATATCTACCAAAATGAAAATTGCGTTTTATGATTGAATAGCCAAGATTTTTCAAAAAATCTTCTGCTATTGATTCTGCTTCTAACCCTTTATGAACTGAACTCATTTATTCTTCTGTTGCAAATTTATTCGAATTTTCTTCGATTTCAATTGGATAAATACCAGTAAAGCAAGCAGTGCAATAGCCAATCCCTTCATCTTTAGGCACTGAATCTAATAACTGCTCAATACTTAAATAGTGCAACGAATCAACTCCGATTGCCTTGCCAATATCTTCTTCTGCCTCATAATAATTTGCGATTAATTCCTCCCTGCTTGGGAAATCCATACCATAATGGCAAGGATATTTTATTGGTGGCGAGGTAATCCGACAGTGTATCTGTCTAGGATTCGCTTCACGTATTAATTTAATCAATGCTTTAGATGTAGTTCCTCTCACAATTGAATCGTCAACTACTACAACATTCCGATTTTCGATTACACCTTTGACAGGATTAAACTTGAGCTTTACTTTAAATTCTCTATTATTCTGACCAGGAGCAATAAACGTTCTACCCACATAGTGACTTCTTATTAATCCAATCTCAAATACTGAAGGATTATTTAACTTCTCATTTATCCGTGCAAAACCAATAGCAGCTGTGTTGCCGCTATCAGGTACTGATATTACACATACTTTTTCATTCTCATCTGATTTAACGGGGCTTTCTTCGGCAAGATTTTTACCCAATTTTCTGCGGACTTTGTCCACATTATTACCGAAAATTTTACTGTCAGGTCGTGAAAAATATATATACTCAAAAATGCAATGCTTTGCTTCGGGTGTTTCTTCTAAAATTTTATAACTTTTGAATTCTCCGCTTTTTACTGTATCCTGGTCTATTACCACAACTTCATTATTATTAATATGCCTTATATATTCAGCATTGACAATATCAAAAGCACAAGTTTCCGAAGCTACAATATAGCTCCAACCATTATCTGTTTTTATCCTACCAATATTAAGTGGCCTTACCCCCCAAGGATCACAAGCAGCAATAAAAGCATTTTCAGTCAAAATTACTAATGAATAAGCTCCGTGAACCTGCTGAAGTGATTCAATGATTTGCTCAATCTGGGACTTTTTCTTACTACGGGCTATTAAATGAAGGAATAGTTCTGTATCGGTTGTTGTTTGAAATATTGCTCCATCGTCTTGTAGCTTTTTTCTTAATGTTAATGTATTGGTTAAGTTACCATTATGTGAAATAGATAGAATCCCACTATGATAAATCATATTGAACGGCTGAATATTAGCTTTTGATGAAGAGCCGGTCGTTGAATAGCGATTATGACCTATTGCACTATCACCTCTGAGTACGTTTGTTAATATCGTTGGATCAGAGAATACATCTAATACCAATCCATCGCCTCGAGTATAAGCATAACGTTTCTTCTTTTTTATCTCATCATAATAAATAGAGGTTATTCCTGTTGCCTCCTGTCCTCTATGCTGCAATGCGTGAAGAGCATAATAGACTATTATTGATGCTTGCGAATGATTATAAACACCAACCACTGCACAATTACTTCTAACTTTATCTATATTATTTGTGTCTTTCATTCAAAAATATTGATTAAAAAAAAGCTAAATTACAAAAATATTTTGGTTGCAAAAACCCATTATCACAATCTATAAAATGACGTTTATCCATTGGATAATTATGTTGCCCTAAACAAATGAACAAATTATTTGTCATAACCTACATAGACAACATTTGACAAGTGTTGATAGAAATTTTGAAAATATAAGAAATTCTATTAATTTAAAAAATAATTAAAAGGAGAATAAAATGAAAAAGGTAATCTGTATATTGGTTAGTATTCTATTCACATTCCCGTCTTTATATTCCCAAGACACGATACGGGAGGTAAGTCTGGAACAACTTTGGATGCAAGATCATTGGGCAAACTACGAAAGAATTACAACATTGTTCATCAACAAAACCCTGCCTATAAAATCTCATTTGGAAATATGGGATAAAGACCATTACATAAGTTATTCATTAGTGTATTTCAAATATGATGAGAACTATAAGCTCATTGAACAGTTGATTATGGCCGAAATTGAAAATAGATGGGTAAATGCCAGATTAACAGAATATCAATACACTTCATTCGGCAAAATTCAAAAAACTACCCTGAGCTTTTGGGAAGACGAAAATTGGGAGCCAAATCGGGAGGTCGAATATATTTATGACGATGAAAATTACTTGATTAAAGTCAATCGTTACACCTGGAAAGATAAAACAAAAAATCATATCTTCTCGGATTCGATTATCAACAATGAATATGGGCAGCAAATCGAAAGAATTACAAAAATGTACAGCGATATTTGGGAAAATGAATTCAGATTTTTATATGAATTTAAAGATAGTATATTAACGACAGAAATACAACAATACTGGCAATTCGATAATTGGGTCAATAATATAAAAATAGAATATGATTATACCGGAAGCGGAAAAAATCGCTCTGTTACTTATTATCGCTGGACTAATCAGCAATGGGCATTCAATTATAAATATGAATATGAATATTATCCCAGTGATTTATTATATACAATTATCGAATATGTTTGGATTGCTGAACAATGGTCTCCCAAAAGAAAAGAGGTATGGTCCTATAACGATGATGGAAAAATCAAGGAATATTATATTTACGTTTGGTTCGACGACCTATGGGGAAATTACGGGCGCTTTTTGTATGACTATTTTACTAATATAATTGAGAACAAAAGCAAAGGAAAATTGGAATATTCAATTCTTCCCAATCCGACTCAGGATTTTATTATTATCAAAGCATTGAATCATCAGTTTTATATAAATCAAATCCGAATTTATGATATTGATGGTAAAATGGTCAAATCCATTATGTCCCCCAATTTTGATTATTCGCAATTTAAGATTAATATTTCTGAATTGGCAGGTGGTAGTTACTTGCTATTGATAGAAACAAACGATGGATTATCGCTAAAGAAATTTATAAAATCCAAATAGTTTATTTTTTATATAAAAAGAATATCTCAGAAATTTGACCATCGGATAATTTCTCTCCATTATTGACAAGTATATCTACTGGATAGAGATTGTCTCTCTTCCCAATAAGTGGAGCTATCTTTTCGGGTAATTCCACTGATTCATCCGATATATTTATAACGACGCCATCCAAATGCATATAACTTTGGTTATCAATCATAACTTTTACTTCCAATTTTTGGTATTTTTTCAAAAGATTGAGATAATCTGCATTGAAGAACGATTTGATGGTCATAGTTTTTGGATCTTGCAATTTGTATAATGGTGTACCTATTTCAACAGTATCGCCCAATTCAAGGTATTTCTCCCTTACAACTCCAATATCCGAATTTTTGATTAAACACTTTACAATCAAATCCTCTAAATATACAATGTCTTTTTCTAATCTTCTAACTTCGCTGATAATTGTGCTATTAGTCCTTTCGAGTATTTCTATTTGACTCTTAATCAACTCAATTCTTTTGTTTATATCATCAATTTCTTTTTGAGTTGCCGCATTGTCATTAAATAGAAATTCAATTCTCTTTTTATCTTTATAAGCATTTTCTAGTTGTTCCTCGAGCAATGCGAAATTTGAAAAGAAATTATTCATCTTCGAGGTTATTTTCATAAGTTGCTCATATTTGTTATCTTTCTGCCTTAACAAGTATGTTGTATCTATTAACGCAACAATCCTTCCCATTTCAATCATTTCACCAACCTTAATCGGGAAATAATTGATTCGCCCTTGGGTTTGACTATAAACAGTTATATGAGTAGGCTCCAAAAGACCATAAGCAATCGGAATTTCATCATCTCTTTCGCAAGCTATTAAAAATGTGGATATTATTATATATAAATATAGGTACGCTCTCATTTAGAATTACAGTTTATATTAACTTTAACAAATTTATAAAAAAAACACCAAAATTTCTTTATTATTCAATTTTTATTATGAATTATACGATACAATTGAAAAATAATTCAATAGTTGGAAAATTATTTGCTATAATAAATAATCTTCCATCACTTTGTATGGACAAAAATACTTCATAATTGCAACAATTCGCAATCACAAATAATTAAACTAATACTTAATTCTATAAAAATTTGGATTTCTATATTTTGATTACTTTTTTATAAATTGAATTCTTCTACCTGTTGTATGCCAATGTTTATCAGGGCTTTATTTGTACAGCCAGTGATAAAACCTAACAGAATAGATATATTTTCATCTATCTATTATATAAATTCAAGGTCTAAACCTTACACTTTGCAATGAATTTTTTCTAAATCCCAGTTATTATTCTTTTGAAATTTCCTATACATCAATATGCACAATCCAGCCGTGTGTATCTTCTATTTCGCCATATTGAATCCCTGTTATTGCATTATAAAATTTTTGAGTGAAATGCCCAATTTTATTATTATTGATTACATAATTTTTGCCTTTATATCCGAGAACCCCAACAGGGCTAATCACCGCAGCGGTGCCAGTGCCGAAAACTTCAGTAAGTTTACCCAATGAATGTGCCTCCAGCACTTCCTCAATAGAGATGGATTTTTCGCTCGCTTGCATACCCCATTCACGGGCAAGAGTCAAAATCGAATCTCGAGTAACGCCTGGCAAAATAGTGCCGTTTTCTAAAGATGGAGTGATAAGCTCATCATCAATAACAAACATAATATTCATTGCCCCAACTTCATCCACGAACTTATGCGAAATCCCATCGAGCCAAAGCACCTGCGAATACCCCAGAGCACGTGCCTGTTTGCTCGCTAATAGTGATGCAGCGTAATTGCCAGCAACCTTAGCATTTCCTGTACCGCCTTTGACCGCTCTTACATAAGTATCCGAAACCATAATCCGAACGGGATTAAGTCCTTCTGGATAGTATGAACCAACCGGGGAAGTCATTATTATCAAGCGATAAGCAGCCGATTCGTGCACACCCAAAAAATTTCCGGTTCCAAAAGCTACAGGGCGTATATACAATGCATTACCACGCTTAGTCGGTATGAACTTATAATCAATACGACACAATTCCTTCATTGCTTCTATCAATAATTCAGTATCAAATGGAGGAATACATATTCTTTCCGCTGATTTGTTCAAACGTTCCGCATTTTTCCGAGGTCTGAATAAATTAACACCCCCTTTGACAGAGCGAAAAGCTTTGAGACCTTCGAACAGTGCCTGTCCGTAATGCAAAGAGCACATAGCTGGCTCAATTTCGAATGGACCGTAAGGCACTATCTCGCCTTGTGTCCAAGCGCCATCATTATAATCAGAAACATAAATATGGTCCGAAAAGTAAACCCCGAAGCGTAAATTATCAAAATTGATACTATCATATCTGCTTTGTGTTGCAAATGTTGCTTTGAATAATCCCATCATTAACTCCGAATATATTATTTGAAATTATAACAATTTTACAAAAAATTTTTATTATCAAAAAATTTTCTTTAACTTTTTTAATTTATTATAGTTTGTAATACTTTAATAAGATGACAATATATTTTACTAATATTATCTTTAAATATATCAATAATTTGTGATGTAATTGAAAAGATATAATTATCAGTATTCAAAGATTTAATATGATATTAATATTTCTTATCTGAAACTTAAATACACATAATATATTGAAATATAATAAATTGAATATGATAACAATATTAACAACACGTTAGTTACAATTAGTATATTTCTTGAGGAATAATCATTCTAAACAGTAAATATGATTCAAAACCAACGTAACCCGATAAATCAACAATTTTCAAGAATTTCCAGCACACAATAACATTTTTTTATCACAATTCATCAAATAAATGCTCATTTGTTAACAAAATGAATTAAATTTGACAATAGTAAATTATTAATATTGGAATGTAAAATGGATATAATTGATGGTATTTATATTAACGTTGGCGACAATGCTCTTTATACAAAAATTACAGGCAAAGGATTTCCAGCTATAGTAATCGAACCCAGTTGGGGAACGCTTTCTGCAGAATGGACTGAATTACAATATATTCTATCCCAGCGGACAACAGTTATAAGCTACGACAGAGCCGGCTACGCAGAAAGTAAGAAAAGTAAACATCCCCGGAGTATTGAGCAAATAAATGAAGAATTGTATCATCTTTTACTCAATACAGGCATACCCCATCCATATATATTTATTGGAAATAATGCTGGTTGTATATATTTAGAGGCTTTTATTCGTAAATATCCTGAATTTACATACGCTGCAATTTTCCTCGACCCATACACAAAGGAATTGGATATATTCGAAAATGTGCAAGCACCTGTTTATTATGATTTTTTCTCGATTGCCAAGAGAATGCAAATGTTAAAATTATATCTCGATATGAGCGATGCCCAATTTATCAATGTTATGAATTCAATGATGAAAAATTTATATAATGATATGTCCGAGGATATTGCATTTCAGTTAAGAGTTTATCAGGCGAATAAGCAATTCTTTCAGACCATATCAGATGAATATCATACTTTCTTAGAAAATCGTAATTATTTAGATAGTTTGCCCACTTTCCCAGATATACCTTTCATTATCATCAATAGAGATAAAGAATTAATGATTAAATTATCGAAATCTTTAAAAATGCCTGACAATGAAGCTGAGCTCATTGAAAATCTTTGGCAAGAGAGAACCTCATCTTTAGCAAAGATTTCTAAACAAGGAAAAGTAATAAATTCAAAAGATACTGATTCGAATTTACATCTATCAGACAAAGAGATTATAGTCGAACAAATTGATATGATTTTGGAAAGTAGTTCAAGTATAATTGAACTTGGGTAATCTTGAGTTTATTCCATAGCCCACAAACATCAAAACCATTATACCAAAATATTTTCTTATTTGAAGCTTGATAATATTGCTTTTCATACAATCATATAAAAATAAATTTGCATTGAATTTAAATTTTTTTACTCTCATTGCATTTCCAACACCATCCTTCAGCTATAATTTGAATTGAATTTATTGCAAAATCACTTTTTATGTTTAATTCGGAAATATCAAATTCTTCATCACAATAAATTTTTCCACAATTAGTACAATAAAAATGAATGTGCTTTTCATAATGATGCTTACTGGGGCAATGCGGAGTGCATAAAGCAAATTTTATTGTACCGTCGGGGCTCGTGATTTTGTGCAATATACCTGAATTCTCGAATGATTGCAAAGTACGGTAAATTGTTATTCTATCAAAATTCCTTATAATTGATTTATACAATTCACCCGAACTCAAAGCATTATTATAACTCAAAAAAGCCTTTAATACAGCTATTCTTGTTTTCGTTATTTTCAAATTATGATTTTTTAATATTAGTTTAGCTTGTTCCATTTTGTTAGTTTGCAAATGCAATATTGTTGCATTTAAAAAGTCTTATTTTCAAAATTATTGTAGATAAAAATGAAAATTAAAATAGAAAAATTAAAAATCAAAGCAGACTATATTGGTATAGCAAGCTCTTTTTTATGCCTCATTCACTGTCTGGCACTTCCAATAATCGCATCTTTGTACATTTATGCAGACCATTTGCATTCTCACGATTCGGAACATACACACCACCATCACCATTCTGGCTTCAATTGGGATTATGTATTTGCCGCCCTCGCAATAATTGCTGCAATTTTTGTCATCCGCAAATCCCCTCATACCTGGATTAGAATATCTCTTGGTCTGGGGGCTTTATTTTTTGCATTAGGTGTCCTCTTTCACGACAGTGGAAATTTATATTATCTAATGCATACCGGCTCGATTATCTTAATTGCTACCCACACAATTAACCTCATTATGCACAGGGGACAATGTGCATTAGACCATAAGCATTAGAACAAATAATTTTTATTAATTAATTTTTTAACTATAAAAGTCAATTTTAGTTACCATTTTAAACTATTAGCAAATAAATTGAGTCTAATAGCATTATTGGAATATTAAGAATAAAAAAATTGAAATTTATGTTAATAAGATTATTCTTTATCGTCACATTATTGCTATTATCTTATGGATATTTATTTTCTGCTGGTTCCATTATTGAAGGTCAAGTTGTTGATTCGCTCGATTCCAAGCCACTGCCTGGTGCAACCGTATCACTAATTTCTATAAGCTCTGATTTAAAATATCACGATATTACTAATAGACAAGGCAATATCAAAATTGAGAATGTAAAACAAGGGAATTACGAACTAAGAATTAGTTATATCGGATATCAACTATATTCTAAAAATATCACCGTTACATCGGATAAACCTTTAAAATTGGGGAAAATATTGATGCAGTCAAGCGATATTTTAACAAAAGATATACTTGTATTAGGCGATGCCCCCATTGGCGAGCAAAAAGGAGACACAACCGAATTCCGTGCAGAAAGCTTCAAAACGATGCCTGATGCCACTGCTGAAGACCTCGTAAAAAAAATGCCCGGTGTTCAAGTAGAACCCGATGGCACGGTTAAAGCCAAGGGCGAGGAAGTTAAAAAAGTTCTCGTTGATGGCAAACCTTTCTTCGGAGACGACCCTACCGCTACACTTCGTAACTTACCCTCCGAAATTGTTGACCGAATACAAATATTTGATGGTATGAGCGAACAAGCTGAATTCACTGGCTTCGATGATGGACAGCGAGATAGAACAATGAACATTCTCACCCGAGCTAACCGAAGAAAAGGTGAATTTGGCAGATTTTCGGCTGGCTATGGATTAGAAGATAGATATAATGCCGGGATAAGTTTTAATATCTTTGACGGCGACCGCCGTATATCAGTTCTGGGAATAACTAATAATATTAACCAACAGAATTTCTCTCCTCAGGATATTTATGGCTCCTCAGGTGGCGGCACGGGCATTCGGGGACAATTTATAAGGACCTTCGGTTCTGCTCCTTTTTCTCCTGGTATGTTCAGAGGATTTAGTGGCGGAGGGCGTTCTGGTGGTTTTGGTTCTCTTAGTTTTTTCTTTGGTCAGCTAGACGGCATAACAACAACCCATGCTTATGGAATAAATTATAGTGATTATTGGACTGAAAAAATAAGTGTTTCTGGAAGTTATTTTTTCAATTACGGATTGAACAATAACGAGCAATTTATCAACAGAGAAATATTTTCAAGGCAAGATGAAATCCAATTATATGACCAATTCGATAATACTCAATCAATCAACAGAAATCATAGATTCAATTTTAGAATGGAGTATAAAATTGATACGAGCAGTAGTTTAATCATCCGCCCTTCTTTATTCATACAGGCAAACAACAACATCAGCACAATGGATGCACTGACAAAGACTCAATCATTTCAAGAACTAGTTAACTCTTCAAGTAACAACAATTCAAATTATGAAAATTACAACTTCTCTAACGAAATATTGCTGAGACATAAATTTCAAACTCCTGGTAGAACTATATCAGTTAGCTTAAATACCAATATAAACAATCGGGACGGAAGAAGCTGGCAAATTTCACAAAATAATTACGCCAATCCATTGATAGTATCAGATACAATCAACCAAACTTCATTTTTGCCAACAAACGGACTCGGGTTGACTTTAAGAACCGTTTATACCGAGCCACTGGCTTATCGCCACCAGCTATTATTTTCCTATGATATTGGCAATAATTTAAATAACTCAGATAAAGAAACTTATGAATATAATTACGACGAGTTTGAATATTCCGAAATAGTTCCTTTCCTTACTAATCAATTCGATAATACGTATCTAACACAAAGATTCGGTACTGGCTACAGAATGTTCGATGAGAAAACAAATTTCACCATTCAATTCGAGATGCAGAAAGCACAATTAACAAACCGCCAATATCTGCCAAATAATCTTAATAATACATATTTATTCAGTAATATTCTCCCGTCCCTAAATTTCAACCACAAGTTTGACCAACAAACCAATCTACGTATTAATTATCGCAGTAGCACAATTCAACCCTCAATAACACAACTGCAAAATGTACTCGATATTAGCAATCCACTTCAATTATCTATTGGTAATCCCGATTTGAAGCAAACCTATTCACATTTCTTAATGGCTAATTTCTCCAATTTCAGTGCAGATTTCAGAAATGTCTTTATGGCATTTTTCTCTATAAATCTACGCTCGAATTATATCTCTAATGCAATTATTATTTCTCAACGAGACTCTCTAATAGACGGAACTATAAATTTGCCTGCTGGAGTGCAATTTTCCAAACCAATAAACCTTGACGGCTATTATATGTTAAATTCATTCCTCACTTATGGAATGCCTGTTCGTTTTATCTCATCTAATGTCAATTTTAGTTTGGGTGCTATCTATTCTCGCACTCCTGGTCTGATTAATGGTATTGAAAATTTCTCTAACGCATTTAATATTAATTTTATGCTTAATTTGAGTAGCAATATTAGTACTGATATTGATTTCAATCTTTCTTCACGTGCAAATTTCTCCACAACAATCAACACTGTTAGAGAAGATTTGAACAATCAATACAATAATTTTATGACTATAGCTAATCTTAACTGGATAATTTGGGAAGGGTTCTTTTTGCAATTAGAATTAAGAAATCAAATATTTACAGGTCTAACAGGCAACCAAAACACTAATTATACACTTTTGAATCTCAGTATTGGAAAAAAATTATTAGCTGATAACCAAGCTGAAATTAAGCTTTATGCTTTCGATATACTCAAACAAAATAAAAATATCCAAACCAATATCTCCGACTATTATTATGAATTCGTGCAAAATAGAGTGCTAACTCAATACATTATGTTATCATTCACTTATAACCTCCGTAATTTTCGCCAGCAATAAAAAATTGGAGAAAATAGTATCTCTCAAATGAATTTTCTTCCATAAGTAGCACAGACATCCCTGTCTGTGCAAACAGACATCTCTGTCTATGTAAACAAACACCCTGTCTGTGTAAAGAAAATTCTTCAATATCTTCTTACGAATGTGTATTGACTGCTACAATTCATCCTATGGCTCGCAGTCATTGGTTGAATTTAGTTCTTATCTGATATCTCCATTTTGTGTTTTATTTACTAATAATCAATTTATTAAAACAAATACTATCCCCTTGAATTCTTAGTAAGTACATCCCGTTATTAAGCTTACTAACAATATTGGGTAGCTCAATTAAATTCATTCCCTCAATAACCGATGCTTGAGTAAATGCGACTAAATCCCCCACTAAATTATAAATTTGGATTCTTATTTCCCCTGTTAATTTTGATAAATAATTGATTTTTAAATCATTAGAAACAATTGGATTGGGAATAATTTCGCAATAGATAATATCTAAATCGTAATTTTGTTCAACTGATGATTCAGTATATTCTTTTAAAACAATATTATCATACCATACTGTCCCCGTATGTCTGCGAAACAGACAATAAATATTCAATTGTTTAATTGGCTTTGTTGGTTCAATTATTTTTTCGCTGTATTCCCAATTGTGTGAACCGACGTTGAATTGTGCTGTTTGTCCATATAGCGGGGTATCATCAGTATAGTAGCAATCAACATATAATGAATAATTATTATCTTTCGTTCCGCTTACATTATCAGCTTTCGACCAACCGCTTATAACTAATTTCTTGGGTTCAGTTTGATTAAGCCTTAAAATATAGTAAATACCACTAATATCATCAATTGTTCCGTTTGTCATCTGAACGGATTTCTTGCCGTGCTGGACATTTTCAGCAATAGTATCAACTTCAAAACCACTATAATAAACACGCCAAAAATCTGGTATTCCATCTTCATTTATATCATATTCAAAGCTGAAATTGGGAAGCATATTTGAATCATCAATATCTATATTTTTTATCTGTACATATTGGATTGAAACAATGCCAGTGGTCGAATAAGCACAAATTGCAATTGAAGCATTATTAACATTTATACCTTGCTGAATTATCGCCTCTCCCGAATATTTCGAATATTTTTCTGATGCTGGAGTTCCGTCATTTCTCAGCACCAAGTCATCTAATATACCGAGTTGCGTCAAATCCGCTGTTACGTGCAAAGGCATATTATTGCTTGAATTGAAGATTGTTGATGATGAATCGGCTATTTCAACCTCAATTGTCAATTTTATTTTATCTGATTGATAATTATACGCATTAATTCTTGCATTCTTAATCGCTGGCGAACATAATTTTGACTTATACTGTTCTCCTTTGAGTATGATAACAGCACTCATTGGCTTTATTGTATCGTTTGCTTCAATTGTAAATAATCGCCCCCCATTAACTGTTGGCAAAGAATCAAGGATTACACAGTTTTTCCCTTTCGAAAAGGGCAAAATCGCCTGTTTAGTATTAGAAGGATTGACATACACAATGATATTTTCAAATTCTCTGGAGTAGTAGTTATTACCCAGTTCATCGAACTTCATTAAATCATCAATATTGAGACCAGCAGATTCGAGTGCTTTGCCCATTGGTATATCAAATTCTGGATAATGAGCAAAAGTCTGATAATTAGGTGCATCTGCGTATAAAGACAAACTTTCGGCAACGAGTAGGTAAGATGCAATCGTATATAATCTCATTTCTGGATTATTATTATGACTACCGCCCAAAGCCATCCATTGTCTATTATACTGCTTTTGAGTGAGTAAACCAATATTGCATAATTCTTTCCAATAATTTGTATGGACAAAACCACTCCAATGGGTTGTTGCGAATCCTTCGGTCATACCTCCGGTTGCATTTGTCAATATCGGCAGAGCATATATACTATATAAACCATTGAAGAATAATGGCATAGGTTCAATCGCTGACTGTGCTTTCGAAATAAATTCCGTGATATTGTCGAACCATATTGAGTCAGAATAATTTATAGGAAACGCATCAACCCCCCAATTTGATACTTTATACCAGGTATCATCAGCAAAAAGTCCATTATATCCCTCTTTGAATGAGTTTTGAACTTGCTGAATATAAGTATTAAGCCAGTCTTGATTTCCTGCATCCATTACGTAAAATCCATAAGTACCGTTTCTGATTCTGTTATTTGCATTTGTTGACCAATATCCCTTCTCTGGCATACGAAATGTGTCCTTACCGCTTTTTGCAATAAAATAAAATTCTATACCTCCCTTGTACTGTCTATCTTTCCATATTTCGAAATCGTTCAATTCAAATTCATAAGTATCGAAATCAGCTTTGAATTGAAATATCTCATCAGCTTCAAATCTGTTATTAGCATTTAAATCAAGATGTATGTATATTGAGTCAGCTTTTTTCTGACTCAATCTTTTAATAGTTAATTGTATAAAACCCTTGAATTTATCATTTTGCCAGCAACTAATTTGCTTAGGCATATACATAGGTTTATCATCATAGTATAGCTTTTGATGAAAACTATAATCCAATTCCAATTCACGATTGAGTACAGTATTAAGTTTTATCCACTTTGCGGATTTTGGCAAAGCTATATCAATTTCATCATTTTCAATCAAAGTATCAACAGATATAAACTCACCAGCAGAATCGAGAGCAAAGTATAATTTATACGCAATAGACATTGTATCGTTTGGTTTGAAGCGTCGGTCTGCTATCCAATCTAATTTCCAGTTTTTCTCTTGGCTTACCATCAATCCAGCAGGGTCGCAGGTATGCAAAAATGAATATTCATTATTATTCATTAAGCTATATTCAGGCAAATATTCGTTTAATGCAGCAACATCTTTATATCGCAAAATAAGATAAGTTGAATCAATTTTGCGAATCAATTTTCTTTCTTCGGCATTGGCTTCATCAAGTAGATAAAATCTTTTCATTGCCAATTTTGTTAAAAAGTAATCGGATTTGATTGCATTATAATTAACTAAATACGAACGAACTCCTCGCGATGAATAATCGGTTGGTTGACTATAAAGAATACTGAAATTAATAAAAGAAATAACAGAAAAAAGCGTTAATGCTATAATTTGATGGATACTAAGGATTGAATTTCTTTTCATATTCGAACCACTATATTTCTAAAAAATTTTTATCTATTTTTCAGTTCAATTATTCTGTCAAATATAACAATATATTCGCATTTTTCTATAATGTTCAGCAATTTATGGTGGGGTAATTGAATCAAAAAGGATAAAATTTGGCTTTAACCAAAGTTAACCCCGACCTAAAGGTCAGGGCTATTCAATCTCCTTTCTACATCTTCACAAGCATACTTCCCATTCCGCCGAATCGCAAATAATACACCCCGGCGGGCAGGTGTGATATATCAATACTTATCGGTTTATCGTAATTCGTAATCCGTAATTCGTAATTGATTACGCTTTCCCCGAGCGTGTTGTAGATTTTGATCGTCTTCCACCCCCACAATCCCCCGCCAGCAGAGGATAGGTTGGAATTCCACCCCTTTTCGTCCCCCTCCAAAGGGGGATATTCAAGGTAAATTTTAATATAATCGGAGGCGGGATTGGGGTTGATGGAGATAATGATATGGCTATTGTGTATATCATTGATATTCGTCGGTTTTGCTAAAAACCAGGGAACAGATGTTTCATCTGTAGAAAAGAAGTCTAAAAGTAATTTTGCGACTTTTTGCCGCCCAGAATTGGAGGGGTGCGTGCCATCAGATTCAAAATCATCTGCAAACCATTGCAATCCATCTTTGCGAGCATTAGGTCCGTTTGCCCATAGATATGGACCCCAGGAAAGCCATGCGGATTTTCGATTTGGTCCTTGATATAGCAAAGAGGTATCCCCTTCGATTTGTTCCTGAAGTAGCCATTTGACTGCAAATCCGGATTCAAAAGCGTACGGTTCTGGATTAAGCAGAGTATTTGCATATCCGCCATAAATTCGGCTTGACAAGTAAACTTGTTTCAAATTTCGATATTTATCCTTAAGTATTTTAACAATCTCTTTTAAATCATTCTTAAGTATTGTAGAATGAAGAGGGAAAGACTGAGTAGGGTTTGCATTGGCTTGCTTCAACCAGACAACTTGCACTTGATTTGAATTTACATTTTTTGATTGTAGTCTTTGGGTTTCAATAATTTTCCAGAATTCAGCTTCAGGATTTTTAATTATTGAAGCGGTTTGGCCGCCTTGAGCACCATTGACAGCTATAAGATAGGGATTTTTTAGTTTGAATGTATCTAATCGCCTTAAGAATGCATTAAATTCTTGTGAAGTATTGGACATACCAATCGAAAGCATAACGATTTTTCCATTGATTTTATCGTCGTTACCATTTGTATCAAGTGGCACAATAGATTTACCAATTTCAACACCATCTATATTATGTAGTTCTGGGCGTTCGTTTGTTCCATCTGGGTATAAGCCACCACCAAATCCTTTGTATAAATTACGTCCCATTTCGGTTAATGGAATTGCTGAAAATAATCCGATGGTTTTATATGGTAAATGAATATATTTTGGCTTCTTCAATTCTTCTTTATACTTCTGAGTAACGTAAGAATTATTCTGTATTCTTGCATCTCCCCAATCGGGATAAGCGTGTTCTGGCCAGAGTGCATTAATATATGCAAAACCTTTTATTTCCGGATGTGCTTCGATAAATTCAAAAAACTTTTCGAACCAGTTTTCCCAATCATTTTTTCCGTCATCTAAATCATTTGTTATATTTACCCCTTTTGCAGATACTTCGCTCAAAAATACAGGTTTTTTCTTTTCTCGAGCCATAGCAAGAAAGCGTTCTGACTTGCCTTTCCGAGTAATACCGCGCCTGTCGTAGTCTGGCAATGCTTGGTCGAAGTGTCCCGCATCGAACACATCCAATCCGAACCAATCCACATAATCATCTCCCGGATACCACCTTGCTCCTCTTGCATCAACTGAATCAAAATCATTTGCGGCGTCAGGCTCGTAGCACCAATTAACTGCAATAGAATCTCTCCATCCTTTAGTTTTATATCTGTCAACTATCTTTTTAAACATTGTTACATAAATATAGGGATGATAGCCGCCACCATTCCACCCAGGACCAGCACCATTGAATTCGCCACCAATTCTTAAAAATGAACTTTTACCATACTTTTTGGTTAATGTTATTACGCTGTCAATTATCCAATCGTGGACATTAGAAACTGCTATTATACTATCTGTTGCGCCGAACCTGTCAACTAGAAATAAACTAACCTCAGGGATAAAACCAATCGAATCTGCATCATGAAAAAATTTTATTAATCCCTTGAATGTATTATCTGGGCCTCTCACACCTGGAATTGAAGCAAAAAAACTTCTAATAGCGGGTTGAATTGTCGAGTCGTTCAATGCACCAAGATATGGACCGATTGGGTCTCCAGAATTTTCATAAGTCATAAGGCAGGCACCATGGTATACTTTCCCGTCTTCCGGTTCGAGAAGGGCAGGTTTATTTGGTATTTCTTCTTTGATGAATTTTAAAGGAATTCTAACTAAATCACGCCTTAAACCCCAACCGCCTTGTTTCCAATTATCCATATTTTGCATAAAATAGAGATAAGCTGTAGAATCAACTGTTGTAAAACTGATATCTGGAGAATCGTGGTCAATTAAGGAGGGATATGCTTCCTGGACAATATTTCTTTCC
>JBBISM010000031.1:0-216 GCA_037441245.1 Ignavibacteria bacterium
AGATAATGTACTTTTTTCATAGTAAATCCTATAAATTTAGTTATTGAAACAATATTTTGTTTACGTTCAAGAGACGAATCTTTTCAATAGACACTCAAAAAAACAAAATAGTTTAATTATCTACCGATAACTATCAAATATACTTCTGAACCTTTCTTGATAATATCATTAGCTTTGGGAGTTTGATTGATGACAGTGTGGGGGAGGTATGTACCA
>JBBISM010000031.1:238-17579 GCA_037441245.1 Ignavibacteria bacterium
CCAACAATTAATCCGAGGGAATGGACAATACTTTCCGCCTCTTCGACAGATTTACCAATAAGCTGAGGCATCTCGATTGAACTGACTGAACCGAGACTGATAACGATGTCAATCGAATCTCCGTAATATGCTGTCGAACCAGCTCTTAGACTTTGCGATATGACTGTATCTTTTTCGTATATCTCGCTATTTATATACGTGGTATCTCTCAGTATTAATCCTCTTTCCATCAGCATAAACTGAGCTTTTTGAAAATTTTGACCAATTAGATAAGGCACAATTACGAGTTCTTTGCCTCTGCTAATAATCAAATATACTCTTCTTTCGATTTTGACTTTTATAAATGGCTCAGGAATTTGCTTTAATACAGTACCAGGGGGATAATCATAGCTAAATTGCTCCCCAGCAATCTGGTATTGAAGGCCAGCTTGCTTAACCATTTTCTCTGCCTCGGCAAATGGTATGCCTGTTACTTTGGGAATTTTGACAATTTCTTTGCTTTGAACAATAGAAGGCATTATCATTTTATCAAATACGACAATAATTAAAATGATAGATAGAATGAATCCTATGGATATTAATAAATATGGGAGAAAATTTAATTTTCTTTTTTTGGGCTTGCTTATCAAATGTTGCTATTCTTTAATTAATAAAATTATCATAATTTTGTTTCTTTAAAAATTCAAATTAAAACTTTTTATTATTTCTGTGAAATAAATATGGAAAATAAAATAGATGTAGAATCTACCATAATTGATGTCTGGAATAAAATTCAAATTTATCAAAATATCGTGATAATAAGTCATACAAATCCAGATGGTGATTCGTTAGGTTCGCAAATTGGGTTATTTTCATATTGCAAAGAAATCGGAAAAAATGTAAAAGCTTACATTTCGGATAAACCTTCTTATATTTATAGTTTCTTAGAAGGATCAGACCAGTTAAAAATATATGATAATTCCGAAGATCTTATTGACATAATTAATGCTGATTTAGTTTTTGTTCTTGATTTAAATGATTTATCAAGGATGAAAGCTTTGGGCGAAGCTGTATTGAAATCTAAAGCATTTAAAATAGTAGTTGACCATAATATTGACCCCAAACCATTTGCAGATTTATATCTTGTTGATTCGGATGCAAGCTCAACAGGTGAACTTGTTTGGAAAATTATTGAATGTGATAAAAACTACAGTATAAACAAAACATCTGCCATAGCCCTTTATACAGCAATAATGACTGATACAGGAGGTTTTCGCTTTCCAAAAACTGATAGAGAAGTTCATCAAATCGCTGGTAAATTAATAGAAGCAGGGGCAAATCCTGCTTTTATTTATGATGCTGTTTATAATCAAATATCCATAAATGCAATAAAACTCCTTGGATTGGCTTATTTTGGTATCGAAAGCTATTATGATGGTCAACTTCTTATTATGACTATTACTGACGAAATGTTTCGTAAAACTAATACAAAAGAAGAAGATATTGAAAATTTTGCTGAAAAATTTTTACAAATTAAAGGCTCCAAAATTGCTGTTTTAATTACAGAAATCTTAAAGCGTGCAGAATTGAGAGTATCATTTAGAGCTAAAGCTGGATATAATGTTAGAGATATTGCAGTCAAACTCGGTGGTGGAGGTCATATAGAGGCTGCTGGTGCGAGAGTATATAGTAAAAATATTGAAAAACTTAAAAAGCAAATCATTGAGGAGTTTTCGCATATTTTTGGTACGCTCGAAATTAGATGAAAATGTAAAGTGCAAGTAAAAAAGTGATATTCAAGCAAGAAATGGATGTATTTCATAAGATTGTTCCACAGGAAAGTAAAAATATATTGCCTTTGATAGCCTTACTTCTCGTAGATACAAACGTACCCATCTGATAAATTAAAACAAAATAATTACAAAGCTTAAACGACTTTAATATTGTAGAGAATTAAATTTTTATAATCTACTACTTTTTAGTATATTGTGCTTATCCTCTCTCAATGATTTCAATAAATTTATTTGTTTTTCATTTTTTTTTGTAAATTTCAATTTTGAAATTTTGATAATTGAAAAGTAATTAACATCCAATTTAACATAATAAGGAGTAAGGGTTATAATGGCACAAAACATCTATACGACACAAAGCGAAGTAAAGCATAGGCCAGGGCCATCACAGATCATTGTTTACTTGGTGCTTCTACTTGCTTTTTTCTTTTATTTTATGTACCAATTAATCCCTTGGGGGGTTGCTCAATTTGTTGTTCCTTTGTTTAGTCCTTCTGGCGAACAATTAACCAAAATGGGTTTTGTTAGATTTAACGGACTTGTGTGGGCTTCAACATCCAAAGAGAATGAAGCTAATTTACAAGGGAAAAATATGGAGATAAAAAGAGAATACACTAACAGAGAATTTGTCTTCGATTTTACATATACAGAAAGAACTGATGCCGAGCATGGCTATGTAAAGGGTAAAACGGAATGGTATGCTAAATCACCTGTTATGGGCGAACATCCCATTATTTTGGAACCTTGGGTTGGATTTTGGATTTTAGCATTGGTATTTGCTGTAATGCTTGTTACGTTTATAACAATGATCTTACCAAGTAGTATTGGGGTGATGGCAGTTTTATTCGATAAACAAATTGAGAATACTAAAACAAAAATCAGATTACAAACAGGTTTTTCAGATGAAATTGTGCAGGCACTCATCTTGCCTGACGATAAATTAGCCGATAAGGAATATATTGAGGTTGAGCAATACTTTAGAACAGTTTGGGATAGAACTGAAACTGAAGAACTTGCTGCATCCAAGCATCACTTCAATTTCGAAGATGTTTTCGATGAAAACACTGACCTTGTCCGTTTCAGAAATGAAATACTATACGGTCGTATTAGGGAATATTTTTCTGAATTTGTGGTTAAAGAGATTGAAGATACCAAAGACGGAATAGTCTGGCAGAGAAATCATTTGCTTTTTGGCAAGGGTTTGAGATTATATATGGCACACCACTTTACTGAAAAATATACTAATAATGTAACAGGTATGGCATATTTTGGTGCTGCTTTTCTTATTGTTGCTGTTGGTATTAGAGGATTGAAATTTATCCCTGCTACAAAACCCTCCTTCATTTTATTAGCAATCTTCCTTGAGTTTACAATGTTAACTTTATTAGCTGTAACTATGTTCTATACTGAAGAAGAAGAACGTATGGACAAGATGCTCAAGAAAATGGAAGATGCTAATCGAAGTCAGTTAGAAACCCTAAAAGGACAACAAGCGGATATTCATCAACTTGCAAATGCACTAGTTGGGCAAACTGCTGATATTATTCGTTCAAGAGTTGAAACAGCTATCTCGGATTATTTAACAAGCGATGACAATTTGAAGCAGGTTGTCGCCCAAGAAATCGCCGAGAAGATACTTATCGGTATTAAAGATCAACAAAGCACAGTTATAAAAAATAAGAAATAAGAAAATTCCTTCAAATTATAAGCCCTACCGCATCGTTTTAGTAAATGATGCGGTTTTTTATTACAATTTATTTACTCGATAATAGTTAATATCTATACTGAAATAATTTGTAGATTGATTAAAAATATGAGTTAATATGTTGATTGCATTATTTTTTTTATTGATGACACTTGTCGCAATTGGTGACCTTTCAGGGCAAATTATTTCGTATAAGATAGATGGACTTGTATTAGAATATAATGATTTGAAATCTAATTTTTACGATACTTCAGGCACAAAACATCCTGTTTTATATCATCCAGAATATACAATCACTCATAATAAGAATATTGCTGGATATACACTACAAACTATTATAACCCAAATTGCTACTCCAGATGAACTGCCTCCGACAGTAAAAATTAAAAATATCAAGTTAAAATTTCTAGATAAAATAAAACTGCTAAAGTACAATGACACAACGGGTTTCGAATTAAATAGTGCTTTTGAAAAAGTCGAACCAAAAGTTGTTCTTAAATATTTGGGCATTCAGCGAGGTGTGAATGTATATTTAATTGAGTATTTGCCTTATTATTATATTAACGACAGTCTTTATATATCCGACTCGGTTTCAATCGAGGTGATATTCCATCGGAATTCGAAATTGAAGCAAGAAACAACTTTGAGCCGAGAAGACCCTTTTTATGCAAATTTGATTAACACGGGGCATATTACTCCTTTCAAAAATCATTTTCAAGCAATTTCAAAAGATCATTCTGATGAAGTTCAAACACTTGAGAATTGGTATAATCCAGATATTGATTATATCAAGATTGAAACTACCAAAGATGGAATTGCAATAATCAGATTGGCTGACGTATTGAAAATCTATCCTCAGTGGAGGAATAAGCAGTCGAAATATCTCCATTTAATTCATTTCGGCAGAGAATACCCTTTTATTATTTTGAATGACAATGGTATTATTAATGATACGGATTCGATAATTTTTAAAGGTTTGCGACCACTCAGCGATACATCTTGGATTGATTACATCTCCACATACGAACCGTTTTATCTTTATTATGATGAAGCAAGTGAAGGAACAAGATTAAAAATTGCACCTAAGAATATTGCAACTATTGATTATGATGGCCCTGTAATATACGATATACATATCGAAGAAGATGAAGAATATTGGGAAGGGAAAGATATTGCGGACTTTAATACTTCATCGAATGAAGGCTATTATTGGCGATTAATGGATCAAAACAAAGATAATCTATTTGAATATGATTTATTTCTAATGCCGAGCAATATGCAAATTGAAAATTTAACAATTTCTTTGAAAACAAATTATCGAGATTCAGCATATTCAGTTACTCAAGGTAGGTGGGTAAGACCTTATTATCATTTGCAGTATTCATTCAATGATAAACTAATCCAAGAAACTCAATTTAATGAAAAAAAACAAATGATTTTTTCCAATGATAAATCAAACAGTCAGATTTATACTGGTATTAATCGAGTAAAATTCCATTCTTTACAGTCAGACCCTTGGAAAATGGGTATGACATTGGTTGATTATTTCAAGATTAGAGGCAACCAAATACCTTTTGCAAAAAACGGTGAGAGTAATTTTTTGATTGAACAGAAGAATAATAATATTAAAATCGAAATTCCAGGATTTTCTGCAAATAATATAATAGGAATTGATACATTAAATAATTTATTCTTTTTGGATAATGAATCAAAAGATGGTACATATTTCGTTATTAATGCTACTTGGGATCGCGCATTTATATCTTTGAATCATCAATTTTATCACTCTGAATTACGAGGTTATCATTTTGCATATTTAACCCCTGATAATTTTAAAGAAATCAAAACACTTTTTTTTAGTTCTTATAATGAACAACTATTCAATTTTCTTGACACAATACAAAGCGGGGCAATCATAGCTGGTATCTACAACGGTGCAGGAAATATCCCACAAAAACTTCAGAATTTGTTAACAGATTTAGGATTGTCCAAATTTAAAGGTTTGAACAATGCAATTTGGACTTTTGCTATTCAGAAATTTGGTTCATTCCTCAAAGAGAACATAGAAGAATCAAATTCTCTCGTTGGTTTTATACAGCATTCAAAAGGTAACTCCTATTTAGCAAAATTTAATTTTGAAAGTAATAAGAATTATCATTTATTTTTTAATGACCAGACAAAATTCGAATATCCCACAATAAAAAAAGTCGAATCAACAACTCTAAAAACTACAGATTTCAATTCAGAATTAGTTATCATTACTTTCGATGATTTTTATGAGCAAGCAGAAAGATTAAGTCAACATCGGCAAAATACGAATAAGATAAATGTTGCAATAGCAAAAATTGATGAAATATATAAAGAATTTAATTACGGGAAAAAATCACCTTACGCACTAAAAAGCTATCTAAAACACATCTATCAATCCTGGAACAATCCTGCAAAATATATATTATTATTCGGCGATGCAAGTTTCGATCCCCATATGTTCCTCGAATTTAGCAAAAGGATTGACTATATCCCATCCTTTGGCTGGCCTGTTACAGATTATTGGTATGCTTTATTGGAGGGTAATGATTTTATGCCCGAAATGGTAGTTACCAGATTACCAATTTCATCAATTCAAGAGGCAAAAGATGTCGTAACTAAAATCATATTTTACGATACAATCCCGTTTAGACCATGGATGAAAAAGTTTTTATGGCTTTCAGGTGGCATTACTCCCAATGAACGTGAGAGGTTTTATGAAACCCGAATTCCTTTCTTTTTTGATTATCTATTGAGCGAAAATATATGTGGCGATACCGTTAGCGTTCAAAAACGAGATCCAGCAATAGGCGGAGAAATGGAATCAAATCAAATAAAGCAATATATAAACCAAGGAACTCAATGGACTTGTTATTTGGGGCATGCATCGGTGATGGTCTATGATATGGATGGTTGGCAAGTCGAAAGATTGAACAACAAAGGGAGATATGGTTTCTACACTACTATATCTTGTAGTTCGGGTGATTATGGCTTTTCTGGTGAAAACTCACGCAATGAGACATATTTGCTTGCTCCTGAGCGAGGTTTTGTCGCTGCCGCTGGGGGTTCAACTACAAGTAATTATGAAGTTGATAGGAATATTCTCTGGAATGCAATGAAGCACCTTACTAGAGATAATCAAAGAAACTTTTCTGATATTATTTACCATGGCAAAACAAAAACATACGATGGTTCAATTTGGACATATCGTGGGTTATTCTATTTCCAAATTTTGGGCGACCCACTATCAAAATTTAAAATTGATACTGTTCCTGATTTATATCTTCTTAATAGCGATATAACTATTTTATCTGAAAACAATTCTCAGATTTTGGATGAAAGTAATCAGTATGCTGTTATTAAAGGAAAAATTCACAACGCTGGTACTAAATTCAACCAACCTGTCAAGATCAGACTTGTTCGGGATTATGAAAATAATATCCTGCAAGATGAATTATTATTGGATCCAATTTGTTTGAATCAGGATTTCGAATTTATTTTACCAATTCAAAATATGCCTGGAAAGCATAAATTAACCATAGTTGTTAATCCCGATAACGAAATCGGCGAATTCAATCTTGATAATAATATAATCAACGTTAATTTAGATGTATTTACAACTGGTCTTTTAATGCTCGATCCACTGCCATTTTGGTCTGTTAGCATTGATAATCCGAAATTTAGATTTATCAATCCACATAATTCCGATGGGCTTTATAAATACTTTCTCGAATTATCAAACCATAGTGATTTTGGTAATATTCTTTATTCAAGTTTACCCGATGAAATTAAAGATAATGAAGTGTTCATAGAATGGCAACCGAATTATAAGTTATCAAACCAAGAAACATATTGGGTTAGAGCAAAGCACAAAGATATTAATAAAGACGGGAAAGAAAGCTCTTGGATAGCTATCCCATTTAGAACTACAAATGAGGATTTAACAAATAAAGCAAAATGGTCACTTGTTTCAAACGAGCAATTTAATACTGGAACGTTAAAGACAATAGAATTTGACGAATCATTAAGTGGTATCAGATTGAAACAAGTTCAACAGCCTTTCATTGCTTTTGGTTTACACGGAACAGAAAATGCAACTCGATATTCGAGAATTTCTATCAATGAGATTGATTATGTTAATCAAGAGTGGGCGAGAGGATTCAATATCGTTACAATAAATATGTACACTGGTAAAGGTAGATATAAACAATTCGATACCTGGCTATCTCCAACAACATGCGAAGACCTCGTATTATATTTAAAAGATTCAATTTCTACAGATGAGTATTTATTAATAGCAACCAATGACCCTGCTTTTTGGACTCCATTTTATCTTGACCCGAAAGAACCAGGTTATATTGATTCAATTAGTTCAGCATTGCAATTATATGGTGTTACTGTTACAGATCAATTTAAAGAAAGAGCTTCATTTGCAATGTTTGGTTGGAAATATGCACATCCTGATTCGATTTTGCAGATGGTTAATCAAGAGAGCGATACTGCTATTGTCTCAGGATTTCTTACGATTTACGATACTACTGGCACTTATTCAACCCAACGGATTGGTCCTGCAAAAAAATGGAACAAACTAAAAATTAATGGATATTTGTCGGATATATTAGCCAAAAGAGAAATAACAATAAACGCAATTCGAGATAATGGTATCATAGATAATATTAAGCTTCCAGATAATTCCAGTGTTAATGATATATCATTTATAAATTCAGAATTTTATCAAAATATTCAACTTGTGATTGATTTATCAATTAACGATAGAAATACAATAAACTATATAAACTCTATAGAATTAGATTTTGTTCCTGCCGACGAGTTAGCAATCATAAAATCCCTATCTGACATAAAAGAAAATGAAATTTTACGTGGATATCCCAATGAATTTCTATTTACCATAAGAAATATCTCTCCACGAGTCATTGCAGAACCAACCTTCCTTAATTTCGAAATTCATAGTTTATTAGAGGAAATCTTATACGAGAGGAAAGATACTATTAAAGCACTTAATCCCGATGAGATATATAATATAAATGGGCAATTTTCTACGAAAAATCTTTTATCTCAAAATAAATTTTATTTTCAAATTGATAAACATCAGAGGAATATTGAATTTTATAGAATTAATAATTCTTATCAAAAGATAGGTTATATTGCAGAAGACACTATAAAGCCCAGTGCAATTATTTATGCTGATGATATGAGATTATACAATTATGAATGGGTTAGACTTAATCCAGTTTTTAGAATTGAAATTTTTGATAATTCTCCATTAGGAATAAGCGATAATTTAACTAAAGTACGCTTAAATGGCAAAATAATCACCAAAGACAATTCAAACATTTTTAACTTTACTGAAATTTTGGACAATACAACACTAAAAGCAATTTTAGAGTTTCAACCCAAAGAACCATTGGATTATACTATTATTACTGGGGAATTGCAACCAAAAGGGAATCTGTTGATAACATATCTTTCTGATAAAACAGGAAATCGAGATACGCTTTTCAATTATATCAATGTTTCAAGGGATGTTATCGTTGAAGATGTATTGAATTTTCCTAATCCATTTGAAAATAATACAAAAATTAAATTCCAATTTAAGTCCCCTGATGGTTCTGCTCGGGTATCAATAGATATTTTTGATATATATGGCAAGAAAATACGCACTTTATCATTAGAACCAATTATAGGCAATAATGAAATTCAGTGGGATAGAAAAGATAGAGATGGAAAAATTATCTCGGCGGGTGTTTATATCTATCGCCTTTCCGTAGAAAGCGAATATTATACTGAACCAATTTATGGGAAAATGTACATTATTAGATAACTTAATTATGAAATGACCAAGACACTGAGAATTGTAAATGTGAACTGCGTTCAGGATAAATAGAAAGAAAATAATAGTTGCGATTCAATAGATTTTCATATTTCAATCGAATAAATGCATTACCAAGGTTTGCATTGAGAAATATTCCTAATAACGCAGGCTCTGTATTTTGATATTCACCATTATAAATGTACATCCGTGATAACTGAAATAAATAAGGTGGGTTGTATTTTGTGAATATTGAATACTTGAATCCAAGATTAACTGAACTTTTGCCTGAAATGAAATTCCCTGAAAAAATAAATATCCCACGATATAATGGTAAGATGAATTCATTATGGATTGGATCTTTGCTGTAGTTGAATTGATTTATCAAATTAATTTTTATTGACTTTAAAAAAAGCCCTATCCCAAATAATTGCATATTAGTTTCTAGTTCTTTTTCTATCAAAAGATTCATACCAAGTTTGTCATAATCTTGTGTGCTTATCCTTTCTTGTGTAACTGGTTTTTTGAGACTATTGTATATCAGAAAGTATTGTGGTTGATTATAGTTCCTTTTATAAAAGGCATTGAAATTTAATTGTGCAATCTCTGAATTTGTTTTAAAAAAAGCTAAGAATAAATGGCTTTTTTCATTACCAGTGAATTCTATGAAATCAGCTTTTTCTTGATATGAAAAGTCTAATCCAAACTCAAAATTATCATCAGCATTGTAAATTATTTTAGAACCGAGAGATTTGTACAATGTATTTTCGAAAAAAAGCCCCTTGATTCCACCAGATATAATTATATTTTTATCAATATTGAGTTCGCCGAGATAATATGCAATATATAATAAATTTCTACTAACATCATTCAAGTATTCTTTGCTCGAATTATAGAAATCAATTGAAGTTCCGATTCTTTGTTTAAGAAAACTGATAGATTTATTTTCATACCTGATATTGAATCCAGTCATTTGATTATTGGTTTGAAAACTTTTAAGAGTATCATTTTCATTAATATATATATCTGATGTTCTATCTAAGAATATGTTGTTATAAGTGAAATAAAAATTTGATACAATACCAGTCAGAGTGTCCTTATCCAAATAGGAAGTATATGATAAAGTTAGGTCATTACTTATATTTCTTTCCATCACATTTTCATAATAGCTCTTAGCCCACAATTCATTGAAAATATCTGTTTTGCCAGATAAATCAGTTGAATTTGCTTTATCAATTCCTCCATTCAAAGCAATTCTATAATCAGTGAAATTCTCTATTAGTGAGATGTTTGATAATTCAGAAATATTCCATCTAATCAAAGCTCTAACATTCCAAGAGTCAGAATTTGTAGATTTGTATCTTCCGCTTGAGCCCTCCCGCCGAATTCCTAATGATATATTCCAATTCTTTGTGAAGTTTTGAGAAAATACAATATCAGCAGACATCAAATCCCCGCCAGCTTCGCAAAACCAAAGCCTTGTAAAAGGTACAGCGGTGTTATATAAAACCGATTGCAAGTTAATCAATGTAGTGGAATTTTTACTGAGTATTACTGCATCGCTACCAGTTATCAATTCCAAATTTTCAATAAATTCAACAGGAAATTCAGAAGGATTATAGAACCTCTGACTTAATCTACTAATGGTCCTACCATTAAATGAAAACTCAATATCTTCGGGCATCGAACCATAAATTGAAAAGTGATTGAGATTTCCGAATAATCCCGTTGATAAGGGGAATACATCTGGCAATGTGGATATAATGTCTGGTAATGATGTATAATTGATAGATGTAAAATCCTTTTTTGTGATACGCCTCATATCAGGGTGGGTAAAAATAAATTGACTGCCCTGAACTAATAATGGGGAATTTGGTGGTATGGTATCTTTTACCATCGCAGTTGTATCCGAGACAACTGAAATATCTGTAGTATCTTTTGGTTTTTCGGGAAGTGCTGGAAGCAAAGTTGTGTCTTGCTCTAAACCTCGCCTCGATCTCTGAGAATAACTCGTTTCGGGTATTAGTAATAAAAATGCAAGTATGATGAAAATAAAAAATGTGAATTTATATTGATAATGAAAATGATTAGTATTGAAACTTACAGTAATTGAGCAATTTTTCATAAGCAGGGCAAAGGATATTTATAAGAGTTTATCTTGCGAACCCTCAAAATCATCACCATTTTCATTATCAGAATTTCCGTTTTGTTCTTCGTGAAGGACAGTGGTTATATCGGCTATTCTATCGTCAGAAGCCAATTTGATTAGTTTTACTCCCTGAGTATTTCTGCCAATTGTTCGTATTTTATCAATTGATTGCCTGATTAGTATTCCATTTGTTGTAATAACAATCAAATCTTCGCTATTGAGAACTGGCTTCATTGCAACTACTTTTCCAGTTTTTCCGGTTACATTCATAGAGATAACTCCTTTTGCACCTCGTCTGGTTAATCTAAATTCATTGTATTTAGTCCTTTTGCCGTACCCTCTATCCCCAACAACCAGTACTTGTGCATCTGGATGATTGATAACAACCATAGAGACAACGCAATCATTTTGCGAAACTAAAATACCCCTAACTCCAGCAGCGACACGCCCCATTGGTCGTACTTGGTTTTCATTGAATCTACAAGCTAAACCTTCTCGAGTGCCTAAAATAATTTCATTTGTCCCATCAGTGATTTTTGAGGATATTAATTTATCATTTTCGTTTAGATTGATTGCAATAATCCCAGTTGATCTTATGTTGGCAAATTCGGAAAGTGGTGTTTTCTTGATTGTTCCGAATTTTGTTGCCATCACAACATAATTGTCCTCATTAAAATCTCGTACTTGAAGATAAGCAGTAATAACTTCACCTGGTTGTAATGGTGTAAGATTAGCAATTGACCTTCCTTTAGATGTTCTCCCTTGTTCTGGTATATCATAAACTTTTACACGATAGACTCTTCCCAGATCTGTGAAGAACATAATATAATGGTGCATTGAAGCCTGGAAAATGTGCTCCACAAAGTCTTCTTCATATGTACCCGCACCACTTATTCCTCTGCCACCTTTGTGTTGACGCCTGTAAATAGATGCTTTTGTTCTTTTGATAAAACCTTTGTGAGATATGGTAACTATTACTTCTTCGTCAGCAATTAAGTCTTCGATAGAGAAATCCTGATCATCATAAATTATTTGTGTACGTCTTTCATCGCCGTATTTATTCGCAATTTGTTGCAAGTCATCGGCGATGATTCGCTTCTGTAATTCATCGCTCGCAAGAATAGCTCTTAGTTGATCTATTGTTTTAAGAATTTCATTGTATTCGTTTTGTATTTTTTCTCGTTCTAGTCCAGTCAACCTTTGTAATCTCATCTCTAATATAGCTTTAGCTTGGAGTTCTGTTAGTTTAAACTTTTCTTGTAGATTAATTGAGGCTTCTTTCGGGTCCTTTGCTTCTTTAATAGTGCTAATAACAGCATCTATATTATCTAGAGCAATAATTAATCCTTCTAAAATGTGAGCTCTCTTTTCTGAAGCTTCGAGTTCGAATCTACTTTTTCTGATTAATACTATATTTCTGTGTCTTAGAAAATGCAGCATTAAATCCCGTAAAGTTAGCACCTTTGGCCTACTATCAATAAGGGCTAACATATTTGCACCAAAAGTAACTTGCATTTGCGTGTGTTTGTACAAGTTATTCAATACAATTTCTCCAATGGCATCTCTTTTAAGCTCGATTACAATTCTGATACCATCTCTGTCGGATTCATCGCGTAAATCAGATATATCATCAATAGCTTTTTGGCGAACAAGGTCAGCAATTCTTTCTATTAAGCTTGATTTATTAACTTGATAAGGAATTTCTGTAACTATGATTATTTGTTTGCCTGATTTTAAAACGTCAATATGGGCTTTTGCTCTAACAATAATTCTACCTCGTCCTGTAGTATAAGCATCTCTAACGCCAGATATACCATAAATAATACCCGCAGTTGGGAAGTCAGGCCCAGGAATTATCTTGAATAGTTCTTCGTCTGATATATCGGGATTATATAAGAGTGTTTTTAAGCCAAGAACAATTTCTCTTAGGTTATGCGGGGGTATGTTTGTAGCCATTCCAACAGCAATACCGCTTGTTCCGTTTATTAAAAGAGTTGGTATATATGAAGGAAGAACGATTGGTTCATTCAAAGAATCGTCAAAATTGGGCTGAAAATCTACAGTGTCTTTATCAATATCCCTTAATAATTCAGCTGCAATGGATGCTAAGCGGGTTTCTGTATATCGCATTGCTGCTGGCGAATCACCATCAATAGAGCCGTAATTACCCTGACCATCAACGAGGGGGTAACGCATTGACCATTCCTGAGCCATACGAACCATTGCATCATAAACAGCTGTATCTCCGTGTGGGTGATATTTACCGAGTACTTCACCAACTAATCTTGCTGATTTTTTATATGGACGATTGGATAATAGACCCAATTCCTGCATTGCGTATAATATTCGACGATGAACCGGCTTCAATCCATCTCTTGCATCTGGTAATGCGCGAGATACTATTACAGACATTGAGTAGTCAAGATATGAATTACTCATCTCCTCTTCGAGTAGAGTCGGTATTATATTCTCTTTAACTAATAGTGACATAATAAAAAAACAATTGAATAGGACATTATATAAATCACAAATTTATGAAATATTTATGACTTTGTTAGAGGTATTATTGAAGATAACTAATTATTGTGTTAATTCTGAGATTAATCTTTTGGCTTGAATTACGTTGAATTTCAATTTGGGGTCATTCTCGGCAAGTGAAATAAATTCTGTGAAATCATTTATTGCTGCGTGATAATTGAAATTTCGCTTGTGAGCTAAGCCCCTCTGAAAGAAAGCCAATAAATGATTTGGATTGATTTTTATAGCTTTATTAAAATTTATTAAAGCTGAATTGAATAATTCTTTCTGTGTTAGTATAAGACCTATTTCATAGTACGAATCCGCTTTAGTGTTATCTATTTCATTTGAATGATATAGGTCTGCAAGTGCATTATCTAATTGTCCTAACTCCTTGTGTATTAAACCTTTTAAAAACCAATACTCTGCAATTTTCGGTCTTAAATCAATAGCTTTATTGGCATCGTCCAAAGCTAAGTCATATCTTCGCTTTTGGTAATGGACTTTGCTGCGATGGTAATAATAATCTGAAATATTGGAATTCAATTCAATTGCTTTATCCAAATCTAAAGTTGCAAGAAAGAATTCACTCATAATGGCATAAGTAGTGCCACGCTTGAAATAAAAATAGGAATAACGAGGATTGATTTCGATAGCTTCTGTATAGTCAATAATTGCAGAATCATTTGTTTGTTTATCAACATAAATATCACCACGCATCAGATAGTATTTAGCGTTATGAGGTTCAAGTTTAATTGCTTTGGTTAGTAAACTAATTGCTGAATCATAATTTCCTAAATGCTGATATGCCTGGCTGATTTTTTCATAATATGGGGGATAAAGAGAATCAATCAAGATGGCTTTTTTATATGATTCTATAGCTTCGTAATATTGCTTTTTATTAAAATAATTATCTCCTTCGGTTATAAATTGCTCAACTTGTGGGTCGAGTTGTTTTAGACTACTGCATCCCCATATAAGTAAAAATAATAAGAAATACATTTTAAATGTCGTTTTCATACTCGCTCGAATTTTTTATGTCTCATATGTATAATATCGGTAGAAGATTTATTTAATTTAACTATTATTATAAAACTTGAGTACATTAGTAGTTAAAGTAATGATTCAAGCACGATTTTAAATTAATTAATTATGATTTCTTTAATGCCTCAGCACCCCCGACAATTTCGAGCATTTCTTTTGTAATCTTAGCTTGTCTCGCTTTATTGAACTGCAATTCCAGATATTTCATCAATTCATTAGCATTGGTAGTAGCATTATCCATAGCTATCATTCGGGCTGCATTTTCGGCCGTATTGGATTCGAGCAAAGTTCTCCATAATTGGACTTCTAGGTATTTTGGAAGCAATTCATCAAGAATTGATTTGCGGTCTGGCTCAAATATATAATCTGCTTTAAATTGAGATTTCTGTTTGGCCATATCTTTGGGGGGTTGAATGGGTAGTATTTGTTTTAAAGTAGGAATTTGTTTGATTACATTAACGAATAGATTAGAGTAAATCATGACAAGATCGAATTTTCCTTCAGCGAATTCATCCTTAAAGGAATTTATAATATCTTTAACGCTTTTAAATTGAAGTTTTAGAAATACTCCACTGAATTTCCCATTTATTTTATGATTTGTTTTAGTAAAAAAGTTTGTTGCTTTTTTGCCTACTGTTGTAATAGTTAATGTAGCATTGGAGTATTCGTTTTTAAAGTTATGGCGTATATAATCATTTACATTACGGAATAAGTTAGTATTGAAACTTCCGCAAAGACCTCTATCTGATGAAACGACTATTAAATTGACATTTTTAATTTCTTTTGGTTCTCTAATTAGAGGATTCGTATATCCTTCTGTCATATTAGCTACTAAATTGAAGAGTAGCTCTTCCATTTTTATAGCATAAGGTCTTGCCGATTCAACAGCCTTTTGTGCTCGTTTTAATTGGGCTGCGGAGACCATTTTCATTGCTTGCGTTATTTTCGCAGTATTCTTAACGGCTACTCTTCTGCGTGTTATATCAATCAATGTCGGCATTGTCTATTCCTTTCATCAGAATCAATAATATTTCCAATTTGTAGTAAGATAATTTTGTATATAGTCTTTAACGCAATCCTTTAATGAATGGAAATTGAGTGAACAACCTGCTTCCTTCAATTTATCCATTTTAGCTTCAGTAAAATATTGATATTGATTTTGCAATTCATCTGGCATATCAATATATTCGATGTTGGGTTTTAAATTCATTGCTTCGAAAACATAGCTTATTAGCTCATTCCAACAATGAGGTATTCCAGAACCCAAATTGTATATTCCTGTAATTCTTTTATTCTGATATATTTCCCAAATGATATTAATTACGTCAATAACATAGATAAAGTCTCTTTTTTGTTCGCCATCTGAGTATTGTGGATTATTTGATTTAAAAAGTTTAACCTTACCAGTTTGAATAATTTGATTATAAGCTTTGTAAGCCATAGATGACATTTCACCTTTGTGGTATTCATTAGGTCCGAAAACATTGAAAAACTTCAATCCAACAAATTTCTTATCTAATCTATTATCAATTATCCATAAATCGAATAGATGTTTGGAAAAACCATACATATTTAATGGCTTCAAATCTTCAAAGCGATAATCAGAATACCCATTTTCACCAGAGCCATAAGTTGCAGCACTACTTGCATATATAAATCTAATATTATGTTTTAAAGCATATTCAGCTAATATCTTACTGAATTTGAAGTTGTTTTCTAAAAGATAATCAGCATTTTTTTCTGTAGTGTCTGTGCAAGCACCAAAATGGAAGATAGTTTCAATATTATAGTAGCCATTATCAAACAGGTCAGTCAAATTGATATTATCTTTAATAAACAAATCATTGAATTTTTTCCCAACGAGATTTTTCCATTTATCCTCGTTGCGGAGATTGTCAATAATAATAATATCATTAATGCCGTTGTTATTCAGCTTTTTAATAAAACAAGAACCAATAAATCCAGCTCCACCAGTAACTAAAATCATAGTTTATTAGATTTTTTGAAACTATCGATAAATTTTTCAATAGCTGATTTTAATTGATTGACTATTTCATCGGTTAATTCCTTAATCTTGATGATATCAATAAGCAGGTCGGAATGCTGAATTTCGAGATAATCAAGAAATTCATGCTCGAATCTATTCAACGATTCAACAGGTATATCATCTAAGTATCCATTTGTAGCGGTGTATATTAATGCAATTTGTTTTTCGACAGGTATGGGGGAGAATTGTTTTTGTTTGGTGATTTCGGTTAATCTGGCGCCTCTTCTTAATTGTTGCTGGGTTGAGGCATCAA
>JBBISM010000032.1:0-17511 GCA_037441245.1 Ignavibacteria bacterium
ATATAACGGTTCCAGTGTAAAATAAGTTCCGCCGAAGGCGGAATTTGGGTGAGTGAAGCGAAGTCTTTTATACGCTGTTATACGCTGTTGTTCGCTTCTTTTTGGGTTATCGTGTGAAAAATTCAATAATGTTAACGTATTGCTCCTTCCAAGCAATTAAATTTAGAAAATATTAAATAATGCAATAAATATACCCTGCTTAATTTAATGCTTGTGCGGAAGGGGGGACTCGAACCCCCACACCTTTTGGGCACCACCCCCTCAAGATGGCGTGTCTGCCAGTTTCACCACTTCCGCAGTATAACTGCTATTAACTAATTACAAAATTACAATTCATAGCTGATTTACGCAAAAGAATATTTTCAATTTATTTTGTTTTTCCAATAAATCAATTTGGAAATTGAGCATAAACGTATTAATTTTGCAATTCTTATGGTGCTGTAGCCAAGTGGTTAGGCAGCGGTCTGCAAAACCGTGAACGCCGGTTCGAATCCGGCCAGCACCTCTGATAAATAATGAATAAAAGTTATGGGTATCTATATATATCGTTTCTTATATCCCGACGAAATAGTATTTTATTTCGAATTAAATTAGTATATTTCCAACCGAACGGTTTTCAATTTCAAGAAAAAATGTTAAAGTAATAAAAAGAAAAAAAATGGATTTAAA
The DNA here is from genome assembly GCA_037441245.1 of Ignavibacteria bacterium. Classification (GTDB taxonomy): domain Bacteria; phylum Bacteroidota; class Ignavibacteria; order Kapaibacteriales; family UBA2268; genus CALHGZ01. The sequence goes on from JBBISM010000032.1 coordinate 670, forward strand.
TTATCTACGAAAATTATTGAAAATCTTTGATGAAAGCACTGTAACTGAACTTTCAATCGAAGAAGAAGGTATTAAATTACAATTATCCAGAAAGAACGAAATAAAATTACCCGAGAATGGAATGATGGCAATGCAGGCGTTTCCTTTTATGCAATCGCCTCAGATGCAAATGGCTGCACCAATTATCGAGCAATCAGTTGTACCCAAGATTGAAACCCCAGAGAAAATTGCACAAGATACAAGTAAAGAAACCCCAAATTATCATCAAATTTTATCTCCGATTGTAGGAACATTCTATCTTGCTCCTTCGCCTGATTCCGATCCTTTTGTCGAAGTAGGAACTCGTATAACTGTTGGTACAACTATTTGTATTGTGGAGGCAATGAAGCTAATGAATGAAATAGAAAGTGATATATCCGGTATTGTCAAAAAAATCCACGTGGAAAACGGAAAACCAGTCGAGTATAATCAGATTTTATTTACTATTAAACCTGATTAATATAACCAACGATTTAAAATTATACAGAAAAAAGTAATGCTAAATAAAATATTAATCGCTAACCGTGGTGAGATAGCTCTAAGAATAATTAGAGCCTGCAAAGAGCTTGGAATTAAAACAGTCGCCGTCTATTCCGAAGCTGACAAAGTTTCTCTTCATGTTACTTTCGCCGACGAAGCTGTATGTATCGGACCTGCTCCAAGCAAAGAGAGCTATTTAAATATTCCTGCAATCATAGCTGCAGCAAATGTAACTAATTCTGATGCAATTCATCCTGGATATGGATTTTTAGCTGAAAATGAAACATTTGCAGAAATATGCAATGACCACGGTATTATTTTTATAGGTCCACCCGTAGATGCCATTCGAAAAATGGGAAATAAATCGGTTGCCAAAGAAACAATGTCGAAAGCCAACGTACCTGTAGTGCCAGGAAGTAACGGTATCGTTAAAAATCTTAAAGAAGCACAAAGACTTGCTTCTGAAATTGGCTTTCCCGTTTTGCTTAAAGCTGTTGCTGGTGGCGGCGGTAAAGGGATGCGAAAAGTAGAATCTCCAGATGAATTAGATAGATTTTTTGCTTTGACCAGAAATGAAGCGGAATCATCTTTTAGTAATCCTGATTTATATATAGAAAAGCTTATTGAAATATCGAGACATATCGAAATTCAAGTCATAGGAGATAAATTCGGGAATATAATACATCTAAACGAGCGAGAATGCTCTATACAGAGAAGGCATCAAAAGTTAATCGAAGAAGCACCTTCGCCGATAATGACTCCTGAATTGAGGCAAAATATGGGCAAAGCCGCTGTTGCTGGTGCAAGGGCTGTAAATTATTATGGTCCCGGAACAATTGAATTCTTAGTAGACGAGAGTAATGACTTCTACTTTATGGAAATGAATACTCGTATTCAAGTAGAACACCCAGTAACGGAAGAATCTATTGATGTTGACTTAATTTGCGAACAAATCAAAGTAGCTGCAGGCGAAAAATTATCTATTAGCTCTACTGAACCTAAAATGCACTCAATAGAATGTAGAATCAATGCTGAAGATCCTGAACAAAACTTCAGGCCATCTCCTGGGAAAATAGAAAGTTTGCACTTCCCAGGTGGTCCCGGCATTCGAGTTGACTCGCATATTTTTCAGGGATTCAGAATGCCACCCTTCTATGACTCATTACTTGCAAAATTAATAGTCAGAGCTCCTACCAGAATGGGAGCAATTGCAAAAATGAAAAGAGCTTTAGATGAGTTTGTTATTGAAGGAGTGAAGACAACCATACCATTTCATAAGAAGATGATGGAAAATCCAGACTTTATTACTGGAAATTTTGATACAAAGTATTTAGAGCGAAATGATTGGAAAAATTTTTAAATTAATTAATGTTTCATTTACAAAGGTGAAATTATGAATATTCCAGAAGACTTAAAGTACACACAGGAACACGAATGGTTAAAAATTGATGGAAATGTTGCTATAGTCGGTATTACTGATCATGCACAAAGTGAATTAGGAGACATTGTATATATTGATATTCCCGATGATATCAATAAAGTTAGAAAAGGTGAAAGCTTTGGCACTATTGAAGCAGTTAAAACAGTTGCAGATTTGTTTGCCCCTCTTTCAGGCAAAGTTGTATCAGTCAACAGTTCTCTAAACGACAATCCTGACGTTGTAAATAAGGATCCTTATGGAGCTGGTTGGATTATTAAGATTGAATTTTCAGAACCAAGCGAAATTGATGAATTAATGACTCCAACTCAATATAAAGAATTAATTGGATAAAAATGGTCAGAATTCATAAAGCAGGTAACATTTACCTGCTTTTTTTGTAATTTTAAGATAATTGCTTGTTTTAAATTAAAAAAGAGAGAGATATGAAGCTATATTACACATTATTATTGAACAAATTTATTCTTTTCTTGTTATTCTTTCAAATAACAAACTTAAAACTATACTCAGAAGATATAGCAATTCCCGATATTTATTCAATTACCCCGGATATTGCAAATTGTAAGGAGGGGGCTTTGAAAGAATCTGAAAAACAACGGGTACTTGATTATGTTAATAAAATTCGTGCAATCCACGGTTTGAAACCCGTGATTTATGATCATTCTGGCGATGAAGCAGCGATGAAAGGTGCTATGGTATGCGTTGCTAACGCCAGCATACAACATGATATACCCACAAATTGGCAATGCTATACTGATAAAGCAAAATATGGCACAATGAACTCGAACTTATATATTCAATGGCAGGGTGCACCGAATTATCCGCAATCAGAAGTATCTATTATAAGCTGGATGTATGACTTGAATCAACCACAACTCGGTCATCGCAGAGCAATAATAAATCCATTTTTATCACAAATTTCATTTGGAAGGTCCGATGGGACACCAAAAGTACAAACCCAATATAAATACGTAACTTCAATGTCATTGAAATATCTCGACAATTTAAATCAAAAAATAACTGATACAGATATTGAGTTTGTGGCTTATCCTCATAATAACTATCCACCTGTGCTGTTTAATAAAAATTGGTTATTATCATTTACAGCGATATATGACAGAACCAACTGGTGGAATAATCAAAATGTAGATTATTCAAGTGCGGTCATCGAAGTAAAAGACCCACAAAATCGTACGATGAACGTCCATTCCATTTCGTATGATAATCAAGGGTGGGGAGGGTTAATGAATTGCTTAAAATGGAGAGTAGATGGATTGCAAGATGGTGTTACTTATTCTGTCAAAATTTCGAACATTAAAGTCAATAATATCAATAAAACATATACATACTGGTTCAACTTGCAGGATACAGGTGGACAAAATCCACCCGGTCAGGTTGCTTTGTCGGAACCGTCGAGTGGTGCGACTAATACAACAACAGATATTTTGCTCAAATGGAATAGTGTACTTAATACAAGTTCTTACCAATTGCAACTTTCCGAAATTCAAAATATGTCGCAATTGATATTAGACATTGATGTTGGCAATGCTACCAGTTACTCACTATCGAATCTTAAACCTACTACAAAATATTATTGGCGTGTGTTAGCAAAAAATTCTTATGGCAATGGTCCCTGGTCTGAAATTTGGAACTTCACAACTCAGCAGCAATCAGCTATAGCACCTGGATTGATTTTACCACCAGATAATGAGATTATGGAATCTCTAACACCCAAATTTTTCTGGACTGCAGTAAAAGATGCAAAATCGTATCAGCTACAAGTAGCAACAAATAGAAACTTTTTAGCACAAACACTTGTGATAAATGCACAATATATTAATACGATAAAGTACTCAGTTGCTCAAACATCGAAATTGGCAGAAAGTAGGAATTATTATTGGCGGGTTAGACAACAAGAGCCAAGCGAAGGTTTATGGTCTGATGTTTATACTTTTACAACAAAACCTGCCGAACTTAACGGTCCTTCATTGGTATATCCGTTAGAAGGGGAAATCAATGTTACTGCTAAACCTAAATGCATATGGGGTTCGATTGCTGGCACTTCAAAATATCAACTCCAGATTGCTCAAAATGACGACTTTATTCCTAATGATATGCATTTGAGTAAGTTTTTATCTTATGATACATATTATCAAATCACAGAAAGCGAAAAGCTAAAATTTGAAACTATTTATTATTGGCGAGTACGTGCATTCGAACCTGAAATTAGCCCAGAAACATCATTATTCAGAACAGGTGATATCACAAGCGTTCATGAATATCGAGATTTAATTGATGATTTATCTATCCAATGTTTTCCGAATCCAATTACTGATAATGCCATTATTCAGATTTATTCAGAAAATAGTATTGATGTTTTAATTGAAATACATAATCTTTTTGGGGAAAAAGTTAAAGAAATTTTTAATGGCACTATCAATAGCGGATACAACATTGTTGAATTTGATTTCAATCATTTATCTGGTGGAGCTTATTTCATTAAAGTAAGAGGGTCGAAAACAAATAAAAGTCTAATAATCCAATACTTAAAATAAAAATATTATATGACAGAAGATAACAATTTTAGAGAGCTTTTCAAAGATATTCATCGCCAGTACTTGAAAAGCTCTCTTGATTTTACTACTTTACACAAAGATCCATTCAAACAATTTGCCAACTGGTTCGAAGAAGCGATAAAATCGGGCTTCCCAGATCCAAATTCAATGTGCTTATCAACTGCATCGAAAGATGGTAAACCATCATCTCGAATGGTATTACTGAAAGGCTTTGACGAAAGCGGGTTTGTATTTTTTTCCAATTATGAAAGCAAGAAAGGACTTGAAATATTAGAAAATCCAAATGGAGCAATTTTGTTTTTCTGGGACGTTTTAGAACGCCAGATTAGAATTGAAGGTAAAATCGAAAAGCTAAGCGCAAAGGAATCTGATGTGTATTTCGAAACGCGCCCTTACCTTAGTCGAATTGGAGCTTGGGCATCTCGGCAAAGTAGTGAGCTAAAATCGAGGTTCTCACTTATGCGTCAAGTTGTTAAGCAGATGATAAAATATCCAATGAACGTACCTTTACCGCCATACTGGGGAGGTTATAGATTGATTCCGGAATTATTCGAATTTTGGCAGGGCAGAGTCAATAGATTGCATGATAGGTTCCAATATAAATTGATGGATGAAATATGGGATATCAAAAGACTTTACCCCTGATAATTTTCCAAATAATAAATATGATTTATTTTAGATTATAATTTGAATTTAAAAGTAAGTTTAGTACCATCAGAAAAATCAAATTTTACATCATTCATTAAAGCTTTAATAATAAAAATCCCTCTACCGCTATTTTTTATAATATTTTCAGGTTCTCTTGGATCTGGAACTTCCTCTGGATTAAAACCTTTACCCTCGTCTTGAATAAATACTTCAATTTCGTTGTCCGATGCTTCAATTCTGAAAAGAATTTTTTTTGAATAGTTGTATTTATTGCCGTGATAAATTGCATTATTGATTCCCTCAGTAATAGCAATCATCAAATTAAAGAATTTCTCATCGGTCAAAGTTATAAGTTTTCTCATCTCATCGAGCTTCGATTCGATTTGATTTATTGTTTCTTCCCCAGAAGCTAAGTTTAATTCCAATTTATACTTCGTATCTTGCATAGTTTAAATATAATAAATTGTTTTAAGATATAAATTTGGTCTTATAGAATGAATCGGATTATATGAATGTAAATCACCCCATCCTTCGAACCTAATTATTGAATTCCTTGATAGATTTAAGTCAAAATATACTTCTGGTCCATATATTGTATTCATAAATGACATTCCACTTGCTATTTTTGTTAGACTTTTCTGAGATAAATTGTAGTATCTACCACCTATAGCAATTGTAAATCTATCAGAAATTTTATAAAAGAACAAAATTTTTATAAATTGCTCGAGGTTTTTCTTCTGGGGAGTTTCGGAAAATTCTTTCCAATATAGTATTCCTCTTTCATTATAGTTAATTATATATATCAGGTTTGAATATATCTGCTCGCTCAATTTCACATAAATCGAATCTCTAAGCCCAATCTGTCGGAAGCTAATACTATTGATATTTGTCAATAACTCTTCGAAATCATATATTGTATAGCTAGCAATCAAATCGAATCTCGGTTGCATCTTAAATCCATCCAAAGTATAAATGAAATATGTGCCTAATCTCAGACTACGATACCAATTATTTAAAGCACTTTGTTTGGCTTTTAAATTAACCTGATGAATATTTTGTGATTCGAGCAATACTGCTCCCGATAGATATTTTGCAAACCGATGTAAATATGTAATGCTTCCCAATAGCATCAATTTGTCATAATCATCATCATTTTGGGAACTTGGAGTATCGAATTGTAGCAATGAGATTGAAAAGCTACTTTGCAATGTATCTTTCGAAGATAAATATATTTTTCCATTATGATATAATCTCTTTGTTGAAAGTATATTGTTCTTTTGGGTTTCTAAATCGCTAAGCATTCTTTCCTCTTCTAATGGGATATTGAATTTGTTTTGCAACGAAAAACTTTCATTCCTATGGTCAATATACAAACTGATGCTTTGAAAAAATGATTGGCTAAAATAATAGACACTCGAATTGATTGAAAGATGCAATTCATGATTACGTTTATTAATTCCTGTAAGCGATGATTGTGTAAAATAGCGATTAAAAAATTTATCTTCGAACCTATTGCTGGCGGAAATAGTTATATCAGCATTAAAATCATAAATTTTAAATTTAAGACCTAAATTGGCAAGTAAATGACTTTTATATCTATTTTCTACTCCAAATTGGGTTATTTCTGCTGTTCTTATTGGAATGAAATTTGCGCTATTTGTATTCAAATATTTTAAAGCAAAGGATAGTGAATTATCATCATCATATTCAGATAATACATTCAAATTAAAATTAAGATTTGAATTAGTTCTATCATTGTCTAAATTGCTCAATTCGCCTCTAATGAATGAATTAACTTTGTATTGTTCGAACTCAAAAGAGTCCATAGATGCATCCATTGAGTAAACGAATCCCTTCGAATTAATGCCCAATTGACGATTAGTTTCATAGCCAGCAGAAACGGATAATTGCAATAAGTCGGCAGGTTGGATGTTTAAGCCAGTTAATCCTTTAATAACTTCAACTTTATTCAAATCTATCGAGCGTGTATCGGATGAGAGCATCCAATTTGCTCTCGAATTTAAATTAAGAATTGGATTCAATTTATATGAATGATTGATTGATAGGTTTTGGTCATCACGAAATGTTGTTATCGCACTTTTAATTGCATTGCCTGTATAATTTTGAAAAAAGATAATATCCCCCAATATACCATTAAATTGATAAAAGGCATCTCCGCGAAATAGATACGTGTTGATGTATTTATCCATGCTGAATTGAATATAGTTTACCTTCGACGTATCATAAACAAACATCGAATGATAATTTTGGGATTTAGTTTCACTGCAAAAAAAAATACTATAAATTAAAAAAGATATAAACAAATTAAATAAAGTGAATTTATTCATTATTGCTGATTTGGGGGATTTTCAATAATATTTCCGAAAAGCATTTTCGCTTATAATCAATTATTTTTTCGATAATATCAGTTGCATTCTCGATTACAATTATTTTCTTTCCGCTCTTTAGACTAAGTGTTGAATGATGAAATGGGTCAATTGTCTCGATCTCGTCAGCATTGACAATGATCTGAGTGCCATCAATTTTTGTTAATGTTATCATTTTTCTATGATTAATAATTGAACCAATGTTAATATAATATTTTTTTTATTTGTTTAAAAACAATTTGATAATTAATAATTTGAAATAGTAATGCTATGAATTAATTTCTCTTAAAAGAGCCTGTTTTTCGATTTCTAATTGTCTTATTTTTCTTTCAATCGAATCGAGTTCTTCGGGCATTGAATCTATCTCGATACGCAGTTTACTTGCTGCCTCATCAATTAAGTCAATTGCCTTATCGGGCAAAAATCTATCCGAAATGTATCTATCCGATAATTCTCCAGCTGCTACCAACGCTGAATCAGTTATTCTTACTCCATGATGAACTTCATAGCGCTCTTTGAGACCACGAAGTATAGAAATGGTATCTTGAACTGATGGTTGTTCGATTAGAACTTTTTGGAAACGACGTTCAAGAGCCGAATCTTTCTCGATATATTTTTGATATTCATCGAGAGTAGTTGCACCGATACAATGTAAATCACCTCGAGCTAAAGCTGGCTTCAGTATGTTAGCTGCATCTAATGTACCTTGCCCAGCTGAGCCAGCACCGATAAGAGTGTGCAATTCATCAATGAATAATATTATCTCCCCATTAGAATCTGTAACTTCGTTTATAACAGCTTTCAGTCGCTCTTCGAACTGCCCTCTGAAGCTCGTTCCAGCAACGAGGGCTCCCATATCAAGAGCGACGATTGATTTGGTTTTGAGCATATCAGGCACATCGCTTGAAATAATTCTATGAGCTATTCCCTCGACAACTGCAGTTTTGCCGACTCCAGGATCACCAATCAAAACAGGGTTATTCTTTTTTCTACGAGATAAGACTTGCAAAACTCTTCTAATTTCATCTTCTCTACCGATTACAGGGTCTAATTTACCCTTTTTTGCTTCGTCGTTGAGAATTCTGCCGTATTTCTTTAGGGCTTGATATTTTTCTTCAGGTGTTTGGTCGGTTACACGACGAGAACCTCGGAACTCCTGCATAATTTTTAGTATATTTTCTCGGTTTAATCCTTGCGATTTTAAGAATTGTGCTACATTAGAATTTATCTCAATTAGAGCAATTAATAGATGTTCAATACTTATATAATCATCTTTTAGAATATTTGCTTCTTTCAATGATTGTTCGAATACTTTGGTTAATGTGGTTGAGAAATATTGCCCTGATACTCCTGCACTTGAGACTTTAGGTAAGGTTTCGATAAATTCATTTGCTTTAATTTTTGCATAATTGAGATTCAAACCAGCTTTCATTAATATTTCGCTTCCTAACCCTGTTGTATCTTGGATTATTGCAGCAAATAAGTGAGTTGGTTCAATAGATTGATTATCGTAAGATACTGCAATTTCTTGTGCTGTTTGAATCGCATCCTGAGATTTTAACGTGAATTTTTGAAAGTTCATATCATCCACCGAATTTTATTTATTAACAAAACTAAGGTTTAAGAGCTTATTATTTACTAATTAATATTGACGATTATTCAAAAATTTATAATAAACTCATAACTGATTTGTCATTGTATTTAGTTTTGTTAAAACAATAGAAATTTACCCTCTGAATATTTTCTACTGCATACTGTAAGTTGGTATTATCTAGACGGAGTAAAAACAAATGGAACAAACGAGAAATAAAATTCTGTGGATTGATGATGAAATTGAGTTATTAAAGCCCCATCTATTGCTTTTGCAACAAAGGGGATATAATGTTGAAACTGCTACAAACGGCGAAGATGCTTTAGAGATGGCAAAAAGTCATCACTATGACCTGATCTTTCTTGATGAAATGATGATCGGTATCAGCGGACTCGAGACACTACCAATGTTAAAAGATATTGATAAATCTACACCGATTGTGATGGTAACTAAAAATGAAGCAGAGTCTGTAATGGAAGAAGCAATCGGAAAAAAAATAGATGATTACCTTACTAAACCAGTAAATCCAGCACAAATTCTCGCTGTTTGCAAAAAATTCTTGGAAGTAGGACGTATAGAAACTGAACATTTCACTCAGAATTACCTGAAAGGATTTGCAGAAGTTAATGCTCGAATGATAAACAGCCCAACCTGGAATGATTGGGTCGAAATATATACAAAGCTCGTTAATTGGTCTATCGAGCTTGATAGAATTTCCGAAAAAGGATTGAGCCAGAGTTTATATGATCAATGGCGTGAATGCAACATAGTCTTTTCCAAATTTATCGAAGATAATTATTATTCTTGGATTAACGATGAAGATGAAGATGCCCCGATTTTATCCCATCAACTAACAGATAATTACCTTTTACCTCTTTTAAATGTTGAGCATATAGTATTCTTTTTTGTAATTGATTGTCTAAGGTTTGATCAATGGCTTATGATGCAGGAACTCTTAAGCCCATATTATACATTCAAAACAAATAATTATTGCTCAATACTGCCAACAGCAACTCCATACGCACGAAATGCAATTTTTGCGGGTTTGACCCCCTTAGATATAAAAAAATATTATCCTCAATACTGGAATGTTGATGCAAATAGCGAAGACCACAAACAAAATGCTCACGAGGGAGAACTTTTCGAAGCCTGGCTCAAAAGGAAAAGAATCCAGCTTAATACAAAGCCTGGTTTTATAAAAATATTCGAGACAGAGTTCGGTAAAAAGATTGAGCGTGAAATAATGCAATACACAACAAATCAGATAAACTCAATTGTGGTCAATGCTGTTGATATGATAGCCCATTCTCGCTCTGATTTTGCAATTCTTAAAGAAATTGCACCTGAAGAATCTGCATATCGCTCCCTTACGTATTCCTGGTTCCAACATTCGAGTCTTTTTAGAATTTTTAAGACACTATCAAAAGTTGAAAATATAAAAATTTTACTCACTACCGATCACGGCTCGATTAGATGTATGAGAGGGGCTAAGGTTTTGGGCGATAGAGATACTTCCACCTGCTTAAGATATAAATTTGGCAAAAATGTAAAAGCTGAAACAAGATATGCTATGCAAATATCCGATCCAGAAAAATTTAAAATACCAAGACAGGGGATAACGGTTAATAATATTATTGCAAAAGAGGATTACTATTTTGTCTATCCAACGGATTATCATTTCTATCTGCAAAGATATAGGGATAGCTTCCAGCACGGTGGTATTTCGATGGAGGAAATGATTATTCCAGTAATTGAATTAATTCCTCGATGAACATAAAATAAGATAATTTCTTTTTCGTTGATATTTTCTTATGAAAATTGAAAATTACATATCATACAGCGAAGAAGAAACAATAGAACTCGGAAAAGAGTTTGCTAAAAATTTAAAACCCGGCGATATAATTGCTCTCGAGGGTTCTTTAGGTACAGGCAAAACCGAATTTATAAGTATTTCAATGTTCAAGAAATTGTAACAAGCCCAACTTTTACTATTATCAATCAATATATTGGACAATATGAAGATAACGAAATAAATATCTACCATATAGATTTATATCGCATCAAATCGAAACAAGAATTTGATGAAATTGGTTTATACGATTGTATTGCTGATGAAACTTCAATTAAAGTATTAGAATGGGCGGATAAAGCCAACGGATTGCTCCCCGACAAAATCTACAGAATTACAATTAACAGCAGCGATAAGAACGAAAACGAAAGATTTTTCGAAATTTCAAGATTTTAATTAATTCCACAAAAATTATTTCATCGTTTCTTCAGTTTAAAAAAAATTGAAATATAATAATAAATTATAGCTGTTAACTCTACTTTTGTGTTCGTTTAATTATTAAAGAATATTATTATTTATCATCAGTTAGGCAAGAATTTATTATTATTGAGTATATTGCATCATTATGAAATGTAACATATCAATCAAATAGGTTTTGAAAGAAATTCTGGCATAACATCGGCAATAAAAAACGAATACGATGAATTTGAATCGAATTTAAGACCAGTTCGTTTCGAGGATTTCACAGGTCAAGACAAAATAGTAGATAACTTGAAAGTTTTCATTCAAGCTACTTTGCAAAGGGGTGAAGCATTAGACCATGTCTTACTAACTGGACCACCTGGATTGGGTAAAACTACTTTAAGTTATATCATTGCAAAGGAATTAGGGGCAGATATTAAAACTACAACTGGTCCTGTTTTAGAAAAACCTGGAGATTTAGCTGGCTTATTAACTAATCTAAATGAAGGAGATATAATATTTATAGATGAAATCCATCGCCTTTCGACTGTTGTTGAGGAATATCTTTATTCTGCTATGGAGGAATATCGCCTCGATATAATGATAGATACAGGTCCATCGGCACGCACGATTCAAATTGCATTACCACATTTCACTCTCATCGGAGCAACAACTCGTGCAGGGTTATTGTCCTCGCCTTTACTTTCTCGATTCGGAATAACTAATAGATTGGATTATTATGAAGTTGATGAAATAAAAAAAATCATTAACAGGTCCGCAAAAATTCTGAATATACCTATTGATGAGGAAGGAGACTATGAGCTTGCTTCTCGCTCTCGAGGTACACCACGCATTGCAAATAGATTGCTAAGACGAACCCGTGATTTTGCTCAGGTTAGGGGCAATGGCGTTATTACAAAAGTGATTAGTCTGATTGCACTCGAAGCTCTTGAGGTGGATAATTATGGTTTAGATGATATGGATAAGAGAATTTTATTAGCTATAATTCAAAAATTTGGGGGTGGACCTGTTGGACTTAGCTCCCTCGCTGTTGCTGTTGGAGAAGAACCAGGCACTATTGAAGAAGTTTATGAACCATATTTAATCAGAGAAGGTTTTATTAAAAGAACTCCCAGAGGCAGAGTCGTTAATGAATTAGCATATAAACATTTTGGATTGAAATATAATTCTAATAATACAAAATTATTTGAATAATTTATGATTGAGATACGAAATATTTATAAAGACCTGCCCGATGCTTCTTCAAATGAAGTATTTCAACAAATTTTCGATAATGAATTCATCAAAATTGAAAGAATTATTTCAAAAGGGCAATCCTCACCTGATAATTTTTGGTATGACCAAATGTGGGGAGAATGGGTCTTGCTAATCGAGGGATTTGCTAAGCTTGAATTTCAAAATGATGGTATTATCGGTATGAGTCCAGGCGATTATCTATATATACCCCCAAATAAAAAACATCGTATTATTTTTACAACTCCTGATAAAGAGACAATTTGGTTAACCATTTTTATTAAATCTTTATAATAGGACTATTGATTATTAAAGGATTTAACAAATTCTGATATAAAACAGATTCGTTCCCAATATTATCTTCGATAGAAGTAAAATATTAGAATATCAGTTGGATTATTATATTTTTCCTATTTTGTTTATTCCTCGTCTTCGAGCAATTGATTTCTATCCACAGGAGTTAATTTAACTAATTCTATAAATCTCTCGGACCGCTTATAGATTTCGCAGTTATAATCATCGAGCAAAATAATTTCATTAGATTCAGGAATTCTACCGATTGTATGCATAATTAATCCCCCGATAGTTTCATAATCATCACTTTCGGGCAAAGGAATAGGTAAGAATTCATTTACATCAGTTATTGACGCTGATGCTTGCACAAAATAATTTTTATCATCAATTTGCTCGACAATAGGTTTCTCTTCATCGTATTCATCTTGAATTTCGCCGACAAGTTCTTCTAGTATGTCTTCGAGTGTAATAATACCAGCTGTTCCACCGAATTCATCGAGAACAACTGCAAGATGGATTTTCTCCTTTTGCAGAATCCTTAAAATATAGCCAATTTTGTCTTCTTCATTGACGAAATAAGTTGGTCGTAGAATATCTTGAATCACAATCAAATTCCGATGATAAGCCATACTTATTAAATCTTTTGCATAAATGACACCAATGATATTATCAATGCTTTCGCTATAAACAGGCATACGGGAATATCCATCTTCGATAAATTTTAGGATTATTTCTTGGGGTTCCATATTTATACCCACAGCAACAATCTTATTATGTGGGACCATCACCTGCTTGACTGTAATCTCGGAGAAACCGAATACATTTTGCAGTATTTGATGCTCAGTTTGTTCAATAATTCCACTTTTCTGGCTTTCGTCGAGCAAATATTGCAATTCTTCAGCACTATGAAGTTCTTGCTCTTGATTGATTCTCTCAAGCCCGATGAATCTTATGAAAAGATTTGCTATAGCATTTAAATTCCATATTATTGGTTTGAATACAATGTAAAATATCTTTAGTGGCAAAGATATAATAATTGATACTTGCTCAGAACGTTGAAGTGCCAATGATTTTGGGGCTAATTCCCCAAATACTATATGCAAAAAGGTAATCGTTGCAAAAGCTATCGGTAATGAAATACTATGTATTAGGCTCGGCGAAAGCTCCATCCCCAAAAAATGTATAATGTCAGCTATAATAGTTGCAACAACGCTTTCGCCAATCCAACCCAAACCGAGCGAAGAAAATGTTATTCCCAATTGAGTTGCTGATAGATATTCGTCTAAATGAGTAATCAAGCTCTTTGTTATTTTCGCTAATCTGCTTCCTGAACGTATCCGTAATTCTATTTGTGAAGAACGGACCTTGACTATAGCGAATTCTGCTGCTACGAAAAAAGCATTCAATCCAACAAAGAATAAAGTTAGTAGTATATTCCCAATCATAAATTATTATTTATCAATAATTTTTGTGATTTTAAATAATATTTTTTTTCTAAATGATAAGAAAAGTAACGGGAAAACAATTCGAGTAAAATACTTTTTTCGCTATCCGAAAAATTGAGACCCGATAATTCCGAATTTTCTTTGCCGACCATGTTAATTTTACGATAAAGTTGATGATTGATTCTGAATAGCTGGCTTTCATAATTTCTATCATATTTTGCAAAATTCCCATTGACTATCGAAAAATAAATATAATCATTTTCAAGTTCTTTATCAGAAAAATCAAAATTCATACCAAAACCTAAGTAGTGGGCTAACTTCAATTGAAATTCAACAAGTATGACAAAGGGATTATCGTCGGAATTATCAAGTTTTATCAATGTTTCCAGCGTGTAAAGATATAATTCATCGTAAACCATATTTTCGCTAATAGTATAATAGAGCGATTCGAGAATAGACAATCCTAACGATAAATGATAATATGAATTGAAAATTTTGGTCAAAGGATACTTGATTTCGGCAGAAGATAATAAGTGCAAATCTCTATTTGGGCGTTTATAAAAATTAAGATAAATAATATTTATGGGTTCTAAAATACCTCGGAATTTACTTTTTTTCTGGCGTGCACCTTTGGCTAATACAGATAATCGCCCGTAATCTCTGCTAAATAGAGTGAGAATTTTACTTGTATCGCCGAATTTTCGGCTATTTAAAATAACTGCTTCCGTTTCGGTGAGCATTAAACGATATTATGCCCAATATTTATAATAAAAATTCTATTACGAATATAATCTATATTTATGTTTTATGAAAATAGCACAAAATTTTTTGCATAGAATTAGTAAAATTATTAATTTTGTGATCTTGATTCCTGAGTAGCTCAGCTGGTTAGAGCATCTGACTGTTAATCAGAGGGTCGGGGGTTCAAGTCCCTCCTCAGGAGCGAGAAAGCTGGCAGAAAAGCCAGCTTTTTTAATAATAGAAAAAAATCATCATAATATAATTGCAAGTTTTATACATTGAATTTGTTAATTTACTTTGTATTAACTATTTTAGATTGTATCGAGCATTCATTTTTGATGCCTTGATTATTCAGATTAAAAATATTATAATTACTTTGCTTATTTTAAAGAAATAACAAGGATTAGAGGACAAAAAAATATGATAACGAAAAATTCAATTATAACATTGATTTTGGCGGCGTTGCCTTATTTATTATTCGGAATCTTATGGTTCTCGGAAATAATAGATGTAAACATGGCAATTCAATTTGCTTTATTCATAAGTGCAAACGCTTCAATGTGCTCTTTATTTGGGCTCGGTTGGGTAAATGATTTTCCGAAATGGACAATTCACTCTATTGGTTTTTGTCTTTTTATAAGTATAGTATTAATGAACATTTCAAGCCCATACTTAAATAGAACTGAGACCTGGGGGTTGCTTGGGTTATTACCCTTCGCATTGACGCTTATTATTTCTCTTTCATTACGCTTCTCATCGCAACCATTAAGACAATTATTCAAGCAAATTAAAGAGGATAAGAGTATTATAATTTTTATATTATATGGTTTTCTTCCGTTAATGCTACGATTTGAATTTGATGAAATATATCATATAAGAGTAATACCATTTATTATCGTTCTGACAACTCTAACAATATTAAGTGTGATTATTTATCTAATAAGCTCAAAGTAAATCGTCAGGTTATTGACGCTTGTTTTGGGTATTTTTATTACTAATGCCATTGCGGTTACAGCAATAATCTTGTTATTCAATGAAATGCTATGAGCAATTAACGGAAAATCCCAATCCTATTTTTCAGTTTTTTACTTACTAAATGATATGAAAAAGATAAAAATTGCTTTTTAGAATAGTTTTTCTCACTTTTAATGGCATTCATACAATCGCATTGAACAATCTATATCTTCACAAATGTTTTATAGATTATCTCTCCGCCCAAGGTTAATCTTACAATATAAACCCCTCTGGGAAGCGATGATAAATGCATCGTGTAGGTGTGCTCCCCAGCTTGCAAGTAACTATTTTCAATGATTTTGTTGATTTCACGGCCAAACATATCAAAAACTGAAATATTGACAAATTGTTCCAATCCTATAGCAATACTAATATTAGCAAAATCTTGCGTTGGTTGGGGGAAAATATCAATTTTATTGTTGTAATCGTAACTCGAAATCCCCGTTTCTTGTTCCCAGCCGGCAATTTTTGCAATCATTACCCAAAAAGCTTTTGCTAACATAATTGAGCAAGTCCAATTTGGATGGCAGGCTTGGGCGCCGGGTTGTTGCTCGCCGCAATATCCCTTGAAAGCGAGCTCCCAACCTTTATCGTTCCTTGTTGGGTTGCCATCAGGGTCGTAGGTTTCAATATCTGCTATATCGAATAAAATTTTGTTGTTGTCTTTTGCATATTTGCGAATTA
>JBBISM010000033.1:0-17197 GCA_037441245.1 Ignavibacteria bacterium
GTAAATACTAATGATATTATGCTTTCGGCAGAAGCTCAATACAGTATCGGAGAGCTATGGATGCGAGAAAAGCAGTATGAACAAGCCATTCAATCATTCAACTTAGTTAGAGAGAAATTTGTCGGTATTGATGATTGGTATTCGCTAGCATTATTGAATCTTGGCGAATGCTATGAACAAATAAATGATTTCCATAATGCAAGAGAAGTTTATCAAATATTAGAGGCAACTCGCCCAGATGATGATTTTGGTAAAACATCAAAGCGTCGTCTAAAAAGATTACCAAAATAAAGTGATGAAAACTATGAAACAAAATTCTTATTTTTTAATATTCGCCTTGATTATTAACACTTTCTTGGCTATTGCTCAAGAACAAAAGAAACAGCCCGATCCAATAGAATTACCAGCATTTATAATCGAAGGTGTCGAAAGATTATCCGTTAGAACTGGTATAAAGCAAAATCCAAGCTTAACGCCACCAATGAGCAAGTCCGAATTAGATACACTTAATAATTTAGAAAAACATCCCCCCCAGATGCTCCCTTTGGATGCTCTGCCAGAAAATTTACCACCTCGCCAAAAACATAATGGATATATAGCCGTTGATGCTGGGAAATACTCTACTATTGCTATTGATGGTGCTTATACGTTTGATATTGGCGATTATAAATTTCTATCCGCAGGAAATATCAATTTTAGTAATGGACATCAAAAGAATGCAGAATTCTTCAAAACCAATATTGATTTGGGATTAGAATATGTTGCACCCCAAAAATATTGGATATTCGGTGGGAGTAGAACTGTAACAAATCTCAATTTTAATATCAACGATTATTCTCTTTATTCAGTTCTTGATGCTCCAAAAAGAGAAGTTCTCAATATTGGGTTGAATGTGGATGTAAATGGCAAATACGAAAGTTATATTTTTGACCTTGGCGGCAAACTTTCTACTTTGAGATTTACTAAATCCCAAAATAACTTAACCGAGAACATTTTGGGAGGTTATTTAAAAATTAAAAATTACTGGAAAGGCATACTCATTGGCGCAAATTTAGAAATTGACTTGCAAAATATCCATAATAGATCGGCTAATTTCTTTCAAGGCAATGTATTCGGTAGCTACCAAATCTCAGATTTCACCCTTAGCTTAAATACTGGCTTGCAGGGTGTTAATAATACAAATAATATTGTAAGAGGAGGCTTTTTAATTGATTTTAGCCTTGATTATCGAATTAATCGCTATTTTACATTGCAAAGTTCTGCCTCTACTGGCTTAGAAAAAAGAAATTTAAATACATTTTATCGCATCAATCCATATATAACAGATTCCCCAATTATTGATTTCCCATTCAACATACTGAAACTGATAGGTGCAGTATCATATCATCCAAATACTCGATTTGGATTAACTACTTCAATCGAAACTTCGCTTCAAGAGAGAACTCCATATTTCAATTCAAATGATACAGCAACATTCGAAATTGCTTACGCTAATACTCAAAAAACTGAATTATCCTTCGAATCTTTTTGGGATATTTCCGATAATGATCGAATAATTAATAATATTACTATTACAACGCTTAATAGTCCAGAACTTGAAGAAAGTTTAAATCTTCCAACTGTTATAATTACTCACACTCCTAAGATAAAAGCAGATTTGATATATAAAAGGCAATGGTTCGAAAATTTTGGTACATTTTTTGGTATTTCTTATATTGATGTAAGATATGCTGATATAAATAATAAAATGAAACTTAACGCATATACTAATATAAAAGGAGGAGCTTACCTTAAAGTTTGGAAAAATTTGACAATAATGGCTAATTTTGATAACTTATTAAATTCGAACATATATATTTGGGGTTCGTATAAAGAAAGAGATATGTTCTTCTCTTTTGCATTGATGTGGCACTTTTAAGATTAATTTATGCCTGAATTCGATGAAAATATACTTCGGAATGAAGAAATAAAATCAGGATTTGCTTCCCAAGATCCTAATGATGATTCATTTATGCTCGAAAAATTAGAGAGATATCAAGGAGATTTACCTGATTTAGATGAAACTACCACACAATCATCTTCAACAGAACTACTCGAAAAGCAAGATTTATCAACTCAAAACGAGGTAACTAGACCTGCTGAAGAAATCGAGAAAACCGTTCCAATGACTTCAACATCCTTACCTGAACAAGATGAACAAACCATTGATACCGAGGTACCTATAATCAAGGATTTCGAATTATATGAAGAAGAATTGCAACAAGACCAACCAGTTGAACCATCTGACAAAGAGGAGTCATTGCCTAAAACAGATTTTGAAGAAACTGTCGAAATTGATGAAACATTAAAAACTCTATTGAAAGAAGAATTAGTAAAAAGCAAATCCAAAACTAGTCCTGAACCCGCTGATGAAGAAGTACAAGATGAAATCGAACAAGATGAAACACTTCTCATTGACCAAGTAGATAATGCTAATGTAATTGATCTCTCTGCAATCGAAGCTGATAGACCAAGCAAGTATTTCCAAAAAGAAGAGCAAGTTAGCGATGAAAAGCAAGAAGATGCTACAACTCGGATGGAAATCTCCAAACCAACAAAAAAACCTGCTGTCAAACCCGATGACTCAGGAGAAATCAAAGAAAAGAAAAAAAGAAAACCAATCCCTTGGCGATTAATGGCAATACCAGCTGCTGCTGCCCTCTTTCTCATTATCATAGGTTCGCTATCTTATTTACTTCTATTCGATGAGAATAGCAGTCTTTATTTATTTAAAGAAGCAAAAGATACTCTTGCTATACAAATACATACTCCAAAACCAGACACAACAGAAATAGTTGCAAAGAAGAAAGAAATTACTCCGTTAGATACTCCAAAAGCCGAAACTTCAAAACTCAAAGAAAAAGAACAACCTGCGGTTGCCAAAATTGATACTTCTAAACCAAAACGTCAGGAAAAACCAAAGCAAATCGAAATAATACCGAAAAAAGAAAAACTTGAAACTATAAAGCCCGATTATGCGTATAAACCAATAGATAAACCTGTTCGACCTGCTCAACAGGTTAGAAATGAAATTTATACAATACAAGTTTATGCATCGCCATCAAAAGAAGATGCAGAAGAATGGTTAGAGAGATTAAAAACAATGAATATTGAAAATCCATTCATTACGACACAAAAAATAAGGGACAAAATCTGGTATAGAGTCCGATTTGGAAATTTCAATACACGTGAAGAAGCTCGTTCATTGGCTTTGAAATATGGTTTTGCACAAAGCTGGATTGATAGAGTTCAATAATAAGGGGGGCAAAATGTCATTTCAATCAAGATATGACACACAAAAAACAGTAAATATCAAAATTCCATGGGAAACCAATACTGCTCGTGGTTTTATAATTTCTCTTGCATTGACAATCCTCGGATTGATACTCGCTCCATTTGTTGAAATTACACCTGCTAATCCTCGTGAAATGCCGATAAATACAATACCTGTAACTTTGCTCAATTTTGGCGATGGCGATGGTACTGGTATGAGCAAAGGCAACCTAACTCCCGAAGGAATGACTCACAAAGGTCAAAAACCAAGATCTGACTTAGAAGATGCAAGAATTGCTTCAGTGACTAAACCCGGAATTGCTCCTGATAATTCGGAATTAACATCAAATATTAAACCAGCTAATCAACTCTCTTCCGACCAAAGGAATAACACAACAACCAGCGGGAGTGACTCAAGAAATATTGGTTCTCCCGATGGAAGCGAAACTGGTACAGGACTTGGCGACAAAGGGCTCGGCAAAGGCAAAGGTTCTGGTTTCGGTGATATAGAATGGGGCGGCGGCGGTAACCGGACTGTTATATATAAAAAAATACCCCAATTCCCAGATGGAGTCAATACATCGGCTCAAATAAAAATGAAATTCACTGTATTGTCCGATGGAACAGTCGGCTTGGTAATGCCAATGCAAAAAGCAGACCCACGACTCGAGCGAGCGGCAATTGAAGCTTTAAGACAATGGAGATTCAATCCACTCAAAGAAGACATAGTTATGGTCGGAATTATCCCACTTAACTTTATGCTAAGGTGAAATTAATTCATTAACATCCTCGAAAATTCATCGAATTCAATCGCATCGCTCAATTTACGAGCTGCTGAAATATATTTTTCTGCTGTTTTTGGTGAATTATTCTTTAAAATTAGGCCTAAGTTAGCTATAGTCAACAATCTTAGTTCGGTCGGCAAATCAATCAATAATTTAGCAGCTTCTTTCATTGATTTCAATGCATCGCTATTATTCCCCCGATAGTGATGTAGCAATGCTATTGTATTTAGAAATATACAAGAACTTACCTGGTCAGTATTAATTTCATTTAACTCTCTTGCTGAATTATATAATTCTTCTGCTCGTTGTAAATTCTTCAACTCAATAGCTGAGCGAATCGCAAAGCAATACAATTGGAGCAATTCAGAATTATCGAATTGTATTTTTGGGTTGTTTATATATATAGTCGTTAAATTAATTACGGATTCAAAATCTCCGTTATTAAAATTACTAATAAATGCTTTCCTCAATGTATTGAAATCAACATAATTCAATTGAGTAGAATCATCGGCACGGTCTAATTCATCTATTGTGCCAGAATTTGTTTCATTTGTCATTGCAACAAGACTATGCAATGCTAACTCATCAGCATCCAGTTCATTGGACTCAAGCTCTTCTTTTGATTCACTTTTCTTTAAGCTCAAATAATCATTATATACTTCTTGGATAACTTCACTGCTACCATACTTGCTTGCTACTTTTGCAGTCAAAAGCATCATCTTACGAGCTGACTCATCATCTCCAGACTCTGCTGAATGTGCAACTATATATGGGGCAAGCTCTTCCTTTATCTCTTCAGAATCTGCATTTTTATACTCATTGAGTAAAATATTGGATATCTGACTATGCAATGCTATATACTCTTCATATTCGAGAGATTTTGAAAAAAATGAATGATAAAAAGCTTGAGTAAAACTATAGGTTGTCGTTTTTATTCCATATCTCATCTGAGCGCCGAAACTTTTAATAATTCCAGTGCGATTTTGTATGCTTCGCAATTTCTTTATAGTCGTCAATACATCGGTATTCATCAATTTAGATACAACCATAGCAGTAAATTCTTTGCCTTCGGCACTACAAATAGACAGCACATTTCGCTCTTCTTCTGATAACCTATCCAATAATTGAGAGAAAATAGCATTAGTCGAACTATCCGATAATCCGACTTGCTCAAGCATCTCGTATCGTAATGAGCTATCGGAATTGAACGGACTATTAACAGTAAAGTATTTTAAATATTCCACTACAACAGATTGAACTCCCATTGTTTTGTCGTAGAGCCAATCCTCGAATGTCTGATTTATAACATATTTTGGCAAAATCACTTTACAAATTTCTCTGATATGTTGCTTCGAAAATGGCTCAAGTTCAATCTTAACTATTGATGGATATTTCCCAATAAACTCATCTACAAATTTTAATAATGGATAAGCTCTGCTGTGAAGTAAATTTTCTCGGTATGTGAACACAATCAAAAGCGATATTTCATCAATATTTTGAGCAATATATGATAATAATTCAACTGATTGTGCATCGCTCCAATGAAAATCATCAAACAACAACACAAGTGGCTTTTTGTCGGTTATTGCTTGCAAAGTATCAAAATAGTCTTGCACTGCACTGCTTACCTTAATAACTTTTTCGCTTGTTTTTTCTTTTTTGTACTGTCTCCAATCCTTAGCGGTCTCCTTAACAAAATAGAATATGTCCCCGACAATCGGCATCGAAGCTAATGTAGTCATTAAAATACTTTTTGCTAATTTCTTTTCAGGTGTAGCTTCTCCTCCGCTATATAACTTTTGTAAAGACCGTGTAAAAGGCAATAGGGGTTGAATTAATCCTACATCAAAATTCCCTATTGGGGATTGGTTTTCAACTATTACACTTTGATAAAGTCCTTGTCTGCCTTTAACAAATTTGTTAAATGCTTCAAGCAAAAAAGATTTTCCATACCCCGTATCCCCATTAATACAAATAAACGAGCCTTTTCCTCGATTGAGCTTTAATAAGGCTTCGTTGAAGATTTCGAGCTTATCTTGAATATTTACACCATAACTCATATTAACTTTAAACAAAATATTGTTTTACACTTTTAACAAATATAATAATTAAACGCCACGCTCAATGGCTCCCCAAATAAATTTATGTATTTGCAATTGCAAGCGAACAGGTAATCTCTCTTCAATAATCCATTTTGCAAATTCTTTCAAATCCACTTCGTTAAATACCGGTGAAAACAAGACAGCACCAACTCTTTTATCAAGCTCATATTTATCCATTATAGACCTTGCCCAATCGAAATCATTCCTACTTTTAATTACAAATTTAACTTCATCGTTTCTATTAAGATGTTTAATATTATCGTAATTATTGAATTTAGACATTTTCGAGTCAGGACATTTTATATCCATAATTTTAATTACCCGATAATCAATCTTACTAATATCGCAATGCCCATTAGTTTCAATAGCAACAGTAAAGTTATTATTACAAAAATATGTTATCAAAGGAATTACATTTTCTTGCATCAAGGGTTCGCCTCCTGTAAATTCAATAAATTTGCAATTTAATTTTTCAACTTCCTCGATTATTTCACATCCATTCATTTTAATACCCCCACTTTTAGCATCAAGTGCATAGGGAGTATCGCACCAAACACATCTGAGCATACACCCGTGCAATCGCACAAAAGTGCAAAGCTCTCCCATACGTAATCCTTCGCCTTGAATGGAAATATATATTTCTGATATATTGAAGTCTAATTTATCTACATCCGCCCGTTTCATAACCCTAGTTTTTTCTGTGCAATAACGCAATTGATTCGATATGATATGTTTGTGGGAACATATCAACAGGTCTGATTAATTCGACATTATAATTCTCAATAAGCATTGAGCAATCCCTTGCTTGAGTAGCTGGATTACAGCTTACGTAAACTATCCTTTCGGGCAAAATCTGCGCGATTGCATTAATTGTGTGTTTATTCAAACCCGAGCGTGGTGGGTCAAGTATTAAAACATCTGGTTTGGGAAATGAATCCAAATAAGTCAAGATCTTTTTAGAGTATAAATTAACTTTATGAAATTCTGCATTTTTTATATTATTCATTTCGCTATTGATTTGAGCATCAATTATTGCACTTTCTGATAGCTCGAAACCATATACTTTCGAAACTTTCTGAGCAACAGGCAAAGTTATCGAGCCCACCCCACAATAAAAATCCCAAACAATTTTTTCAGGAGCCAATTCGGCTAATTCTAATATCTTTTCAATAAAATTATTAAGCTGATAGGAATTAGTCTGGAAAAAAGAATAAGGGGATATCTTGAAAAATAAATCAAATATATTCTCGATAATAAATCCATCACCGCTATCAAACACAATTTCACCAAAAGCAACAGGCGAGGAACTATTATTGACCGAATGCACTATTGTCTCTTTATTATCAAACATTTTCGTAAAAATATCATAATACCAATTGAGCAAATTAATATCGCTTTTGACCTCGGGATTCCCAGTTATTAAATTAACTATCAAACCACCATTAAGCGAAGTTCGAATTACTAAATTCTTCAGAAAACCGCCGTCGTAACGACTATCGTAAGCTGTACAGCCAAATTCTATAGACTTATTATAAATCTCATTTAATATTTTGTCTCCTATTTCAGATTGTAGCATACAACTTGATACATTCAATACTTTATCGTTTCTCTCAGGTATATGAAAACCAAGGGCGAAATTTTTATTATTAATTACTTTATTTGCTTTGATTTCATCCGCAGTCAACCATCTCGAAGCACCAAAGGAAAATTCAACTTTATTCCTATATCTATAAATTCTGGGCGAAGCTAATGTCGAATAAACAAAAACATCGTTTATTCCGCCTATTTTATTGAATACATCAATAATATGCTCACGCTTATACTCCAACTGCTTTTCATAGTTGAGATTTTGCCATGTACATCCCCCGCATACTCCGAAATATTTGCATTCAGGAATTTTTCTAAACGCAGATTCTTTCAGAATTCTATCCACTTTTGCTATCGAATAAGACTTTTTCTTTCTAATAATTTCTGCCTCAACAACATCCCCTGGAATTGCGCCAGTAACAAAAACAACAAGACCATCAATCCTTGCAATTGACTTGCCTTCGAATACTGATTTTTCTACCTCAAGAGTTAACTTTTGCTGTAACTTTATTTCATTCATAAAAATAGAAAGACTAAATCCTTAAAGTTTTGATTGCATCAAATATTGCAGTAGGGTAAATACTATCCATACAGAAGTAATCGTCATTGCGACAGGTTGGAGAGAAATAACACTTGCACTCTTGTTCTGGTTCAATTATAACCCCCCTACCATACAATTCGAATTCATTTTTGTTGAATATATTGTTCATAACAACAACATTCTTGCGCAATGCTATTGCTATATGCAAGGACATTGTTACTGCAGTAACAACAATTGAGCATTGATTAACGAGCGAAATAAATCTATAGAGTGGAAAATAGCCAGGATAATAAATACCTGATTTATCAGCAATCATTGAGTTTTTCTCATCTTCAATTTCGCCTCCCAAAAGTATTGGGAAAAAGTCATTTGCTTTGAGTATTCTTGCTAACTCAATCCAATAATCGTTTTTCCATAAACGTGAAGTCCAGCGAGAGCCACACCCAGTATTCAAACCAATAATTACCTTGCCATCGCTCTTTATATCCCACTGAAAATGCTCGCAGTCAATAATATACTCCTCCCCGCTGAATTGCCAACCGCAAATTTCAAATATTTCCTCCAAATAAGACTTGCTATTTGATTTGCTCATATCGTCGAATAATCCAGTTAAAAACTTATGTTCAGCTAAATAATTAGCAGGCGATGGTTTGCCATTTTTCATCACAAAGCCATACTTTTCTTTTGATTTTAGATTGCTTGCAAATGAACAAGCATAGCAATCTTTATCGAGATTAATTACTAAATCAAATTCGATTGATTGTAATGTAATTAAAGATTCATGCGAAAAATTTAATACTTTATCCACAATTTCAGGAACAAGCTCAGGAAAATGAGTTATCCACCACATTTGTTTTGTTGGAAACTGTTGTTTTATTTTTGTTAAAAGTGGTGTCGTACGAATAACATCCCCCGCCGCTCCAAGTTTAATTATTAGAATATGACCATCAATCGGGTAGTATTGTTCGCAATCCAAGCAATGCACACCAGTTTCTTTATGGGGTTTGCAGGGAATATCTCCTCGAAAATAGCGACAATCGGAATAATATCTGGGAGGTATCATTATAAGAAATTTATAATCTATACTGGATTAGAAAATTGAAATTAAAATTATAAGAATTATTTTCTTTGCCTTCTTTTTCTAAATTTGGAGTAAAAAGTTCTCCTCTTTCACTATCTTTACCAAATAGATTTAATAATGACAATGACCAACTTGCATTTATATACCACGGTTCTGCAACCAATCCTTCAAAACCCAATCGGATGCCTGAGCCAAATCGAACTGTATTTGATTTTATTGCACGCACAGTTTCACCACTAATTGATGGATCAGTTGAATGGACTAAATTGGATGTATATACACTATTTGTAAACATGTTCGCACTGAAATCAACCCCAGCATAAAGCTTTGTTTGTGCTAATTCTAAATTTAAAAAAGCTACATTAAATCCGAGCGAGATAGACCATAAATCAATCCGATGCTTTAGGAAATATGTATAATTGCGGATATAAGGCACACGCTGCAATGCTTCATAAAAATGATATTCCAATCCAAGTGGAATACGGAATATCCCAGAAGTATCAAGTAAAAATGTGAACAAGAACTCGAAACCAGGGTTAGAACTAGTAAATCCCCCACCAATGATGCCCGGTTTATTCGGATCCCTTTCCAAAATCGGTAATTTGCCCCAATCATTGCCAATAATCTCATTAGAACTTAAACCTGCTGCGATAAAAAATCTGTTCTCAAATTGAGTATAGGTTATGTTTATCTGAATAACTACAATTAGAATAGATATTTGTATAAGAATCTTTTTCATATAACCAATCAGAATAATTGAAATAATATTTTTATATTCTCTCCTTAACTCTATAAATATATCCCTTTTGTGAATTCTTTGCGATTATCTCCCCCAATAACCCGAGCGAAATAAATTGAACCCCAACAATAATCAAAGCAATTCCCAACAAAGCTAAAGGTCTATTGCTCAATGCTGTTTTTCCGATTGCCCATTCAATGGTTAGTACTAAATTTATTATAAAGCCAACCAGAGCAAATAATACACCAACCGTTCCAAAAAAATGCAATGGGCGTTTTAAGTACCGATTTGTAAACAACAATGTTAATAAATCCAAAAAGCCCTTGATATAGCGTGAACCGCCAAATTTCGTTTTTCCAAACCGCCTCGGATGATGAACTACTGGCAATTCAGTAACTCTAAATCCTTCCCAATAAGCTAAAGCGGGTATATATCTATGCATCTCACCATAGATCTGTAATGATTTGGCAACTTCATTTCGATATGCTTTCAACCCACAATTAAAATCATGAATTTTTACCCCAGTCATTAATCGGGTAACAAAATTAAACAATTTTGATGGTATCGTTTTGTTTATGGGGTCATATCTCTTCTTTTTCCAACCAGATACTAGGTCATAGCCTTCTTTCAATTTTGCTACTAAGTTTTTAATTTCGGCAGGGTCATCTTGCAAATCTGCATCCATCGTAATTACAAATGTTCCTCTTGATTCATTAAATCCAGCCGCTAAAGCAGCGGATTTACCATAATTACGCCTGAAACGGATACACTTGAAGCGAGGATACATTGACTTGATTTGCTTGACTACTTCTATCGAATTATCATTCGAACCATCATCAACTAATATCACTTCATAATTATTCTCAAAATGCGTTCTCAGTTCATTTTCTAATTGAAGAGCCAATTCGGGCAACGAATCTTCTTCGTTGAAAAACGGCACTATCACCGATATATAGATGTTTTTGGGATATTTTTTAAATTTATTAGGAATATTTTTGGTCTCTTTGCTAATATTTTTCTCTGATTGCTCTCTTTTTCTCAAGTCAGATTTTGAACCACCCTTTTCCCTTGTAACTATGTTATCTTTACCCAATTGCATCCTCCAATGTTTTTATAACTAACAAATTTATGTCAATTTCATTTCAAAACATAAATAGAAACTTAAAT
Organism: Ignavibacteria bacterium; assembly: GCA_037441245.1. Classification (GTDB taxonomy): domain Bacteria; phylum Bacteroidota; class Ignavibacteria; order Kapaibacteriales; family UBA2268; genus CALHGZ01. The sequence goes on from JBBISM010000033.1 coordinate 11,315, forward strand.
ATAATAAAAATATTGTTATTCGCTGTAATAAAAAAGGGTATTGATGATATTTAATCCAAGATAAAACTATCCAATCATAAGTAACAGAACATGAAAATTCCATCAGTAGAACAAGCCTCCTTGCTTGTCAAATCATATTATTGCTTTCATCGTGTAATCTATTCTATTTTGATTTGCTCAGGTGTCTTAAATTCGCAAATTCAATTCTGTGAATTATTTTGTTTAATGACCGAGCTAAACGTTATATCCCAATGATTTCAGAATTGATATATCATTACGCCATTTTGGGCGAACTTTTACAAATAGCTTTAAAAAAACTTCTTTTCCTAAATACGCTTCGATAGTAGTTCTGGCTTTTGTACCGATACTTTTAATCTTATTGCCATTGACTCCAATTAGTATAGGTTTTTGAGAATCCCGCTCCACTATGATATCTGCTAAAACGAACCATTTACCTTCTTCACGCTCTTTAAACTCTCTTATCTGTACTTCTGTCGAATATGGTACATCCTCTTTCAAACTCGTAAATAACACCTCACGAATTAATTCTGCGACGAAAAACCTATCGTTTAGAGTACTTAATTGCTCCGAATCATACATAAAATTTGAACTCGGAATATATGCTGATAATGTTGTTAAATACCTATCTACATTACTCGAATAGAGTGCAGATATTGGAATAATCTCGTTGAACGCCTTGTACTCTTCAATCTGGGCGATTATTGGCAGTGTTTTTTTGATATCTTTGAGCAAATCAATTTTGTTCAGTAACATAATTTTGGGGCATTGCATATTTTTGATTTTCTTAATTATTAACTTCTCGATTTTCTGATACTTGGCTTTAAATCTTGTAACATCGGTAATGACAGTGACGACATCAATACCATCGAGGGAATCATCAACGAATTTCATCATCGCGCTATGCAATTTATATGCAGGTTGGATTATACCTGGTGTATCTATAAAAATAGTTTGAGCATTATCTTTTGTATAAATACCCAAAACATTTTTTCTTGTTGTCTGGGGTTTCGGTGTAACAATAGAAAGTTTGAAACCAAGAATAGCATTCATTAGCGAGGATTTACCAGAATTCGGCTCTCCGATAATAGCAACAAATCCACATTTCGTTTCCATAAAGAATCAATTGTGATTAAAATTTATGATTCTTCGCTCTTTTCACGAGGATATTTCAGGATAGCTAATGGTATGATGATGCAATATCCGATAACAAGTAAGATTGGCGCTAATGTTATAGCGAAAAAATTATTCCACTTGCCATCTAAAAGTGCTGGTTCTTCAGTAATCCCAGTTGCCATTAACAAAAACCCTACAATAATTACACCCAATCCTATGGCAAAAAGGATAAAATTTGAACGGTTGAAAGGTAAGTACCATTTCGCTTTAACTTCCTTGATTCTTTTTTGTTGTTGAGTTTTTTTGACTTTTTTTGCCATATTGCCTCTATCAATTTTTTTAAAAAAAACAAATATAATAAGTTTTTTAGATTTTAGCAATATAATTAGCTTTCTAAAACAATTAAATTACTACCAACACTATTTTTACAAATTTCCCTTATTCCTGCCAAATTTAATATTATAATGTCTGTGAATTATTATTTTTGTATCAACTAACTGTTAAATTATTTATAGTAAAAACTACTTATGAATACTACATTAATTAAAGTTTTGGCTTTGTCAATATTCATTTCTATTGCCTTTACGCAAGTTCTTATTGCCCATCATAGGATAATAAAAGGGAGAGTGATAATGAAAAATGGTGATGATAAACCAGTTATCGGTGCAAGCATTCGATTGGGGAATACAGTTTTAGGTGCACATACAAATCGTGATGGTCGCTTTGTTATTAAAGGAGTGCCCGACGGAAAATTTAATATTATAATTACTGCTGTCGGAATGAAAGCAATACATGATACAATCGAATTAATTCACGAAGAGGGGGATGAATTAATAATAAACTACGAAATGGAAGAGAGCATTATTCAAGCGAGTAATATTGTAGTAACTGCTACACGTAGCGAAAAAATATACGAAGACACCCCAATTAAAGTTTCCACAATTGATAAAAGGCATATTTCAATTTGCAACACACAGAATATCCGAGAAGTTTTGCAATTCCAACCTGGTTTGAGAACAGAGATAAACTGCCAAAATTGCGGTTTCAGTCAAGTTCGTATTAATGGTATGGAAGGCAAATACTCTCAAATCTTAATTGATGGCAAACCGATTTTTTCATCTTTAAATGGTGTCTATGGACTCGACCAGATACCGACAAATATGATTGACCGAATCGAAGTTATCAAAGGGGGCGGTTCGTCGTTATATGGGGGAAATGCCATTGCGGGGGTTATTAATATATTAACAAAAGATCCTTCTTTGAATTCGTACTCAATAAATTATACCAATACATTCATTAATGGTGAATCGCAAGAGCGAACGCTAAATTTAAACGGTGCTATCATTAGCGATAATCAAGATATTGGAATTTCTATATACGGAAATATTCAGCAAAGAGACCCTTTTGATGCAAATGACGATGGATTTTCTGAAATTGGCAAACTAAAGCTAAACACAATTGGTTTGAAGCAATTTTGGAAAATCAATCCAAAAAATAAATTAACAACAGAATTTCATTCTATTTACCATCTAATCAGAGGCGGAAATAATATTGATTCGCCACCACATCAAGCAGACATCGCCGAAAGTGCCGAGCATCACACATACCTGGGACAAGTTGTATATGATTTATTTTTGCAAAATAATTCACGGCTCAAGACATACTTTTCATTACAAACAACAAAAAGAGATACATATTATGGTTCAAATCAAGACCAAAATGCTTACGGTTCGACAGATAACTTTACAATAGCTTCTGGTATCCAATATTCATTTTTATATGAATTGTTTGGCAATCATATTTTTATAGTTGGTTATGAATTCAACAAAGATGATATGACTGATTTAGCACCTGCATATAATCGTACGATTCAACAGAATATCAATTCCAATGGATTTTTCTTCCAAGATGATTGGAATATAAACGAAAACTTCTCATTTCTTTGGGGATTTAGAGCAGATAAGCATAATTTAATTAGAAATATTATACTTAATCCGAGAGCAAGTGTGATGTGGAAAATTAGTGATGTAGCAACCCTGAGAACAACATATTCAACAGGTTATCGAGCTCCCCAGGCGTTCGATGAGGATTTGCATATAACTCAAGTCGGAGGAGAGGGGCTTGTAATTATATTAGCTGATGGCTTATTACCCGAATACTCCAATTCTTTCAGCTTATCTGCTGATTATAGTCTATACCATAGTAGTATTCCTATTTCATTTTCAATTGATTTGTTCTATACTGAGTTAAAAAATTCATTTACTATGGTAGATAAACCTTCAAACGCTGAAGGCAGTAGAATTATTGAGCGACAAAATGGCGTCGGTGCTGATATTAAAGGAATAACTTTCGAATTGAAAAGCGACTTTATCTCTGATTTTTATTTCAAATCAGGTATAACAATACAAAATAGCAGATTTTTTGAACCTATAGAATGGTCGGCAGGCGATGAAGAAAATAATATCTCAAGTCAATTCTCGGATAAATTTTTCAAAAGCCCTTCTATTTACGGCTATTTTTTAATCGCTTACAATTTAAGTAACAATTTTCAAATCAATCTTACTGGTAACTACACAGGTTCAATGTATATCCCACACTATGCCGGATATATCGAGCTTGATGAGCTTAAACGCACAAATGTTTTTTTTGAACTGAATGCAATGCTTTCATATAAATTAACATATTCACCTCATTTGAGGCTTTCTATTGGTTGCTTCAACTTGCTTAATCATTACCAAAAAGATTTCGATATAACCAAAAATAGAGATGCCGGCTATATGTATGGACCATTCAGGCCAATTACCCCATATATCAAATTTGAATTGGAATATTGAAACAATATAATTTCAAAAACCAGCAGTTCAGAATTTTCAATTATTTTCTGAACTGCTTTTCGTATATTTGCTAAAAAAATTCGATATAATTCTAATGTTTACTGGATTAATTGAAGAAATAGGAACTATCAAATCAATCGAGCATATTGGCTCGGCTTTAAGCATATCCATCGAATGCAAAAAAATATGCGAAGATATACATATAGATGATTCCATTTCTATCAACGGTGTTTGTTTGACAGTTATTCAATTTGATAGCAATCATTTCAAAGTAACAGCTGTTAGGGAAACATTATCAAAGACCACACTTAACAATTTAAAAATAGGGCAAAAAGTCAACCTCGAAAGAGCATTACGCCCGTTAGACCGTCTTGGAGGTCATATCGTGCAAGGGCACGTTGATTGCACAGGAAGAATAGTCAATATAAAACAATTGCCACCATCCTTTGAATTAGAAATTCAATTTCCTATCCAATTTGCTAAATACATCGTCGAAAAAGGCTCAATTTGTATTGAGGGCATAAGTTTGACTATTATTCATACATACGAAAATAAGCTTTCGGTTGCAATCATACCACATACTTGGAATTCCACAACTTTACAATATGCAAGAGTAGGGACAGAAGTTAACATTGAATTCGATATCATAGGAAAATATATAGAAAAACTTCTAAAATATGATACAACAAAACAAAATGATTTTTTTTCTCAATATCTAGACCAGCCAGAATTATAGCATTCGAGGTTAAATATGAAATTTAAAACTAAAAGAATAATCTTTGTTTGGATAATCTCGATTGTTTTACCAATTGTCATCATTTCCTTTTTTTCTATTTATTTAACCATAACCCGTTTAGATGAAGAAATACATCAATTTTATCATACAATAAGCGTGTGGTATGATTTGATTGCAACATTGATACCATTTTTTGGTCTGGCAGTATTCGCTACAATTCGAATAATGAAGTTTGACGGTTTACAGCCAAAAATTGGAGAGCGAAAATATATACTTTTCGATTTCGGTATAACAATAATAATTCTGTCCGTTTATGTATTCATTATTTGGAATAACTTATATTTTAATGGCGATTTGCAGTATCGGCTTTGGGGGCGTTCATTCGCAATCTTTCTAATACCCATTTTTGGGCTTATAATTGTTATATTTGCATTCCACGCGCGCTTATTTTTACAATTCATTCGAAGTCTATATACCAATAAAAATTAAACTTAATGTTTACAGAAATTAATTAATATGAGATTTTTTTTGCATTCTTTATATACCATTGTTAATTTGAGATTTTGAAAACATTTCTGAACAATACGAGGATTAAATATGCCATACGATTTTGATATGATAAGTAAATTATATGCTCAATATCAGAGCAGTCTTGCCCAAATTAGAGATTATTTAAACTGGCCGCTTACATTAATCGAAAAAATATTGTATGCACATTTATTTAACTTTTCACAGCTGAGAAATTTTGCTCGTGGGGTGGATTATGTTGAATTCGCCCCAGATAGAGTTGCAATGCAAGATGCAACAGCACAAATGGCATTACTACAATTTATGCAAGCCGGTCGTAAAACCTCTGCTGTGCCTGCAACAGTCCATTGCGACCACTTAATACCAGCCAAAGTGGACGCTCAAAAAGACCTTGAACAAGCCTTAGAAATGAATAGAGAGGTTTATGATTTTCTATCGTCCGTATCGAACAAATACGGCATCGGCTTTTGGAAACCTAATGCCGGAATTATTCATCAGGTTATATTGGAAAATTACGCATTTCCAGGCGGAATGATGATTGGAACCGATTCCCATACAGTCAACGCTGGCGGTTTGGGTATGATTGCAATCGGTGTCGGAGGGGCAGATGCTGTTGATGTTATGGCAGGAATGCCTTGGGAATTGCGTTTC
>JBBISM010000034.1:0-5562 GCA_037441245.1 Ignavibacteria bacterium
TAGTTAAATTCCCGTCATCATCATCTGCAATTAAAGTTTCGAAGAACCATTCACTAAAAGCTAAACCTGTGTTTGGGTCATCGGGCAAACCATATTTTGTAAAATGTGATATTCTCTTAGCATATTCGAGAGAAGTCATTTTTCTTAAATCCCAGAAAGCACCTCCTAATATTTGTCCATCATAATGCGATTCTCCTCTTATGCTATCTGGATAAATTATTTTATTGTCCAATGTTCTGATATACCGATTTGGTTCAGATGCAAATATACCGAGCCCCATTTCGGCTTCATCTAATAAAAAACAAGCATTTAAGTCAGCCATACCTTCATTGCAAGCTGCGTTCATCATACCATAAGGAGCACCAAGTTGTTGATATAATTTTTGATTAATGCCATGTCCGTACTCGTGGTAAACGACAGCTGGTCCTTCAGCCATTTTAAATTGATTGTTGCTTAGTGCAATAAAAGTTATAGCTTCTCCATCCCAAAATGCATTTGCACTTGACCCCTGAAATCTCAAATTGACTTTAACTTGATAATCCATACCAATGAAATTGGGGTCAATGGCTTTAATCCAATTATGTATCTTATTGGTGTGATAGAATAATATTCGTTCAAACTTATGTGAATTATTGTCATCCCATTCAATTTGATGTTTGCCTCCTGGAGTTAAGGTTCCTTGATACTTGTTTTTCGTCATTCCCTGGTCATTAATTATTACTTTGCACCATGGTCCTTCCAAAGTAATATTAACATCGGTTGCTTGATTTAATTCAAATTTTATATTGCCATTTTTATCAGTTTTCAGAGTATCTTTATTATTAATAAGATATAAATCTTCGAAATTATCAACAGTAAACTCTTCTAATGGTGAGTGTTTTTTCACCTTTCCTTTAACATTGATTTCAGTTTGGGCATTTAGTATAGTATTATATCTCCAGAGAATATCTCCATTATGAGCATCAACAAAGGTTTGGTATCGCGCTGGTTCATCACTTTGATGAATTTGAATACTATAAACAATATGATAATTTATTTTGTTGTTGCTTTTCACAGGAAGAATATATTTTTTTTCTGATGTTTGAATAAAATCATAATCAGGATTGAATTTTAGTCCTTTTGTGGCATATTGAAATGCATCGCTAATACTAATAAAGGGCTTGTCTTCTAATTTGATGTCAGAATAATAAACCATACCAAAACCAAAAACATAACCTCTGTCACTAATTCTCAATTCAACTTCAGAGAGCAAAACATCTATATCGTTGAATGTTTGAATATATGAGACATACCATTTATTATCAACATTAGATGTGCGGATTAATTCAAGATTTTGGTGATTTATACCGAGTAAATCTGCATTATCCCTTATAAATCTATTAGCTGCATAAGCGATATTAGATTTATCAATGTAATCATACCCCTCAATTTTCACAGGATTTCCAAACGCTCTTTGCATCGAGCCAGTATATTTATTGATAATTCCCGTCCATTTGCCATACTTTTCATTGAATAAATCCCACTCTCGCTTGTGTAATAAGTCATTGTTATTGCCTGATAACACATATTTCTCAGATTGTATCGGCAATAATATTTCATTATTGAAAGAATTCTCAGCAATTCCAGAGATTGAACCCCAAACAAAAAGATTGCATAAAAGAAAAAGAAATAATACAGTTTGTTTCAAACAAGATAATTTTATCATATTAATATCCTATTTGTTATTAGTTTTTTATCATTTATTATATAAATTGTAATTTACAATAATTAATTAACACATCAATTTGCTAAAATGTTGCAGATAAAAACAAATTATTTTATTTTTGAATAAATAAAAACCTAAATTGAATATCGGTACATAATGACAAAAACCAAAGAGACACTATTTAAAAGATTAAAAGAAGAACATAATCAAACAATTTATTATGAAAGCAAAGGAATCCAGCATTCTGTAAAAGTAAGATATCTAATAATTTCATTTATAACTCTTATTTGTTCAATTTTCTTCTGGTTTCACCTAGGGTACAATATTGATAAAAATTTAGATTATAACATACTACCCGGATATATTTGGAATAATCAAACTATTAAAGCAGAATTTTCGTTCCCAATTTATAGAGATGTAAAAGAAATTGAAGAAGATACCAGGAAAGCAATAAGCGAAGCTCCACTTGTTTTCACACTAAATAAGAATTCTGAAATTGAAGCTCGTAATAAATTAGAACAATTTATCAATGCTCTTAAAGATTTTAATCCAGAAGAACCCGATGAGATATTAACTCAATTATCTGAAAATTCGATCAGATATATAAAAAGATTAAATGATATTCAGCGAGAAAACGAAATAAAAAGACTAAATAACGAATTTCTGAGAATGCTCCCAAGAATTTACAAGCAAGGCTTCATAAATATTTCGGTAAAATCTATAGAAAACCCATTAATAATAGTCAGAATCGAACCTAACAATGAAGTTGCCCTGCAAACAATGGGTCTTTATGACTCTCTTACTTATCTTACTGAAATACGTACAATAATGAAAAAGCGTTTAGGGGATTCATTATTGCCTCTCGCTTCTGAAATTGCTTCAAAAATTATGATTGCAAATCTAAATTATTCAAAATTACTAACTGACCAATCTTATGAATTCATAGAATTATCTATTCCTAAAACAAACGGTATTGTTAGGAAAGGAGAAGTCATAGTCAATAAAGGAGATAAATTAACTAATGACCAAGTCGCTAAATTGAAATCCTACACATACTCAAAATCCATACGAACCGATAGTAGTTACTCATTAACTAATTACTTGGGAAGCTTGCTACATTCCTCACTTGTATTATTAATTCTACTTTTTTATTTATTTTTATTACGAAAAAGAATATTCTTCGATAATTTCCAGTTATTAATTCTCGGTGTAATAATAATATTTGTAGCAATTCAATCTTGGTTAACCCAGCAAATACCCACAGATTTACCAATTGAGTATTTAATACTTATACCATCATTATCAATGCTTGTAGCAATTGTATTTGATTCAAGAACAGCATTTTATACAACAGTAACTATGGCATTATTAATAGCAGGTATTAGAGGAAATGATTATGAAACATCAACTGCAATGCTTATAGCAGGTTCTTTCGCGGCATATTCAGTCAGAGATATTCAAAGCAGAACACAAATATTTTTTTCATTTTTCTTTATTGCTGTTTGTTTCACCTTAATCATATTAGCATTCAGTTTGGAACGCTCAACAGATTTTTCGATTACAATCAATAGAATTATTTTTGCTCTTATCAATTCTGCATTTGCCCCACTTGTTACATTTGGACTAATTTTTATTATCGAAAGAACAACAAATATCGCAACAGATTTACGAATAAAAGAGTTCGACAACCTCAATCATCCATTATTGAATAAATTAAGCGAAATAGCGCCAGGCACCTATCAACACTCTCTTGCAGTTTCAATTATTGCTGAAAAGTGCGCCCGAGCTATAGGCGCCAACCCATTACTCACAAGAGTCGGTACATATTTCCATGACATCGGCAAAATCAATAAACCAGAGTATTTTGTCGAAAATCAAATTGATTCTGAAAGTAAGCACGACCAAATTTCTCCTAGAAAAAGCGCTACTGCTATCAGAGAACACGTACCTAATGGCATTGAGTTAGCTCGACAATATAAAATTCCAGAAAGAATAATTAATTTCATTCCGATGCATCACGGAACAACACTAATCAAACATTTTTATGCTAAGGCTCTTGAAGAAAACAATCCCAAGGTAATTAATGAAGATGATTTTAGATATCCCGGTCCAAAACCAAATTCTAAAGAAACTGCAATATTAATGATTTGCGATACTGCCGAAGCAATCTCTCGTATTAGTGGTATGGATAAAGAATCATTCGAAACATCGCTGAAAGAAATTGTTAATCAAAGATTACTCGATGGACAATTCGATGATTGTAATATTACTTTACAGGAAATTTCAGTTATTATTGATACCTGTTCAAAAAATTTACTCGGTATGACCCACCAAAGAAAGCCATACAAAAAAATTCCAAAGCGAAACACTCGAGGAATCACTGACAACATAATCGAGATAGATGATGATTAGACTTCTATTCTATTAAAAGAGTATTATTAAATGGATAAAAAGTATAGTTCAGAAGTGTTGTTATTCAATGATTTGAATGATTTCATAAATTACCTTAATTTCGAACGGGGTTTGTCAAAAAATACTTTAGAATCTTACAAAAATGATTTAACAAGATACATTGAATTTATATTTATAAAAGCTATAAATCATTTTTCTGATACAAATGAGGAATTAATAAATGAATTTCTGTTTATGCTTTTTGAACTTGGTTTGAGCAATTCAACACGTGCAAGATATTTATCAGCACTAAAAACCTTCTATAAGTATCTAAGCTCGATAGGAAGAATTGAAACAGATTTCACCGAAACAATTGAATTACCAAAAATACGCAGGAAATTACCAGAAACACTCACTTTTGAAGAAATTAATTCAATAATTGAGCAACCTGATACTAATTCCGATAAAGGCATTAGGGATAGGGCAATTCTTGAAATTATGTATGCTAGTGGGCTTCGGGTATCTGAATTAATTTACTTGAAACAACGAGATTTTATCTCTGATGCTGGTATTTTAAGAATTTTCGGCAAAGGTTCGAAGGAAAGAATTGTTCCTGTTGGAAATTCTGCAATTCATTGGGTTGAGAAATATAAAGTTCAAGTCCGACCATTACTATTGAATAGAATAAAAAGTACGGATATTTTATTTTTAAATAGACGTGGGCAGGGCTTAAGCAGGATGGCTATATGGAAATTCATTAATGAGTACGCTCTGTCGGTTGGTATAAATAAAAAAGTTCACCCACACATTTTTCGACATTCCTTTGCAACTCATCTAATTGAAGGTGGAGCTGACTTGAGGGCTGTTCAGGAAATGTTAGGGCATTCAGATATATCAACTACCCAAATCTATACCCACTTAGACCGTGATTACATTAAAGAAGTTCATAGAACTTTTCATCCACGAGCTTAAATGGAAGATTTAGCCCCCGTTTTACCAAAGTCAACCAACTCAGAAGTGAAACTATTATCAGTAGCAACTGATCTGACTAATCCGTTTATTGGAACTTCTTTATGATACCATCCATCTGCTTCGTACGTTTTCCCAAATATTTTTGTTTTGGAGCGTATTTTTGATGTACCTTCAAACTGACCAGCAGGGACTGTTAAAGCACCTGCATCTTGTGAATTAGTAACATCTACATATATATTTGATAATAAATCTTTATACATTCCCTTGGTAATGGACAATGTTACACCATCAATTTGAGTAACATTCCCTTTTTCATCTTTTAATTTAACCCATACAATATCAACAGCATTTAAATCACCTCTTGCTGCCGCTTCCAAACCTTTAATTAACATTTGTGTAACTGATTCTGTATATTCATTTAAAGTATAGATTTCATAAATCCATCCGCCTGATTCCTTTCCTACAATTGAAATTTTTTGAATTGACCTATCTTT
>JBBISM010000034.1:5577-17128 GCA_037441245.1 Ignavibacteria bacterium
TAGTTATTCTTTGAATTACCCACTGACCAACAGATAATGGCATTGTATTTTGAAATTTACCAGAAGATTGATATTTTTTTGTAGATTGTTGTAAAAAATAATCGTTAACACGTTGCTGGAGTGCTGGATTTATTGATGCCCCACAGCTAACAATAATGAATAATGCAATGAGTGATAAAGTCTTGTACATATTTGCCTCCAATATAGGAAAAAATTTATTACTTGTAAAAAATATTAATTCAAACTAACATTATTTTATGAATAATAGACAACTAATGTTTTTGACAGATTTTGGAGTTGATAATATTTATACTTCAATGATTGAATCTGTTATTTGGCGTATAAATCCTAACACAAAAATAATTAAATTGAACAATTCAATCGAACCCTACAACGTTCGACAAGCATCTTTTTTGCTAATGGCTACACACACAAATTTTTCCCTGAGGGTACATTTTTTTTATCAATTGTTGATAGCGGAGTTGGAACTGATAGAAAAATTCTCTGTTTCGATGCTCTTAATCAGTTATTCATCGCACCTGATAAGGGTTATTGAGTTTTATTATAGAAAAAGATAAATCGTCAAAAGTTTATAATTTAGAAAATGCAGAAATCCTTCCCAATCAGATTAGTTCTACTTTTCACGGAAGAGATATTCTCAGCTACTATACTGCTCATATTTCAACAAGTACACCATTAGAAAAACTGGGAAAACAAATAAATCAAAATGAGATTAGAAGAATTGAATTGATACCAAAATTTGCGGACAACTGTATTTATGGCGAAGTAATACATATTGATAACTTTGGCAATATAATAACAAATGTTGATATATATTCAATATCAAAATTGGGTGATTATAATAAACTCACAATTGAAATAAAAAACAAAAGAATCAATGGACTAAAAAGAACTTTTTCTGATGTTAGTGAAGATGAATTATTAGCATACATAGGAAGCTTAAACTATCTCGAAATCGCTAAGAATATGGGAAATGCATCTAAATCTTGGAAGATTAAATGTGGTGATTCATTGAGAATTAGTTTACAAATAACTAATTTGTTTTTATAATTTTTTCTATAAAAAAATCTTTTTTAGTATAACATTTTATGATTAAAAGACCATTTGGAAGCGTTCCTAAATCAATTTTATTTGTATTGCTCAATATTTCTAAATTTTCAATTGTAAGCAATACATTGCCAAAGACATCTATAATATCAATTTTAATTATGTTACCATCAAAGTTCTTGAAATAAATGAATTCCCTGCAGGGGTTGGGAAAGAATCTGCTTATACGATTATAATCTGATGAAATCTCTTCACGAGATATAACATTATAATCACATTTCATAACATAGATACCATTATTCCCTGTTCCAATCCATTTATTATTATCATCGTCAATGGCAATAGCTATTATTGAATTAATATAAAGTGGAGAATTATCAGAATTGATTACAAACCATTGCCCACTGTTGAATATAGCAATCCCCTTGTCAGTGGAAACCCAAATTTTATCATTTTTATCCTTTATAATCGAATAGATATTATTCGAAGGCAACCCTGAATGAGTATCATAATACTGCCAATAATTATCACGCAATACAGCAATCCCCCAACCGTATCCACCCACCCAAATTTCATTATTAATGACCTGAATAACATTCACATATTTTCTAATTTCAGTCAGTTCATAATTCAAATTTGCATCATTAAAACTATTTATCTTAATTAAACCATAATTCGATGTACCAATCCAAATTGAGCCATTTTTATCTTGCTTAATATCATTAATGTTGTCAGTAATAAAATTTCCTTTTGATTTTGAGAAAACATACCATTTTTCATCATCAAATAATGCAATGCCTTCATTAATAGTTGCAAACCACTTTCTATTTTCTAAATCAATTTCTACATTCAATGCTCCGTTAGCTGGGAAATATTTAATTGTCTTTTGAAAAATTTGCCACTTAGCACCGTCGAATTTGGCAACACCATCATTATAGCTTGTAAACCATAAATCACCTTGTTTATCTTTCGAGATATCTGTTATCTGGCTAGAAAAGGTGCTGTGTTCAAATTTATCCCATTTATTATTACATACTCTGATAGCTTCTTCTTCCGTAAATATCCAGATGCATTCATCTATGGATTTAACGTTGATAATTGAGTTATTCAATATCATCTTACTATTTAAATTAACAAAACTAAAGTTTTGACCATCGTAACGGATAACCCCGTCAAAAGTACAGAACCAAGCATTATTTTTATCATCAAATTCAATATGAGATATTTTCTGCCCCCGAGGAAGGAATGATTCGGGAATAAGCAATTTCGTAGTTAAACTGTCCTTATGAATATATATTTCATTCTGAGTTAAAATCCACAAATTTCCACTTCTATCAAAAGCAATATATTCGATTGATTTATCTTTGATTGAATCAATATCATATTTTTGATGTTTCTCGTCCGCAAAATAATAAATGCCATTATTTCCAGCAACAAATACTTTGTTAGATAAATCAACAGCGATAGATTTTATATTAATGCCCCTCCGACCATCTAAACTTAAATAATAAGATTTATCTACTGTATCTTTTTCAATTCTATATAAAGTGCTACCCCAAATAGACCAGATTACTCCATTACTGTCAAGAGCTATATTTTTTGTCTCATAGTACCTTAATATAGGTTTTAAAGTATCACCAATAAAAACTGATAATCCACGTGAGTTGCCAACGAATACATTACCTTTATAATCATTCTGGAGTTTATACACCCTATCCCCTAATAGATAGTTGTATTTAGAATTATAGACAGTCCATTTTTCGAAATCGTATTTTATTACTCCTTTTGTTAATGTTCCTAACCATAAATTTCCAGACTTACAAATTGTGGCGGTCAATACATTATCAGGTACCAACAAAGAATTTAATTTGTTATAATGATGTACCTCTAAAGTTTCAGTATTGATTGATGCCAACCCTCTGTCAATGCATACCCAAAGAAATCCATTACTATAAGATGCAGAATAGACTAATTTTATCCTTTGATGAACTTCCCAGCAATTACTTTGTGAATAGCATTCAAAGGAGAACAAATAAATGCACAATATAACAGCGATAAAAAACAATTTATATACCAAAAAACTAAAATAAATATAACAAAAACTCAATAAATTTAAAAATATCAACTAAATAAAACATATCATTCAGAATAAAATCTAATAATTTTTCATCGAAATGAGATTTATCACTCAATTTTTTGTGATTACTCATTCAAAGTAGCCAATGAGGAGAAAATCAGGAAATGCAATTCGATTTGGAAATATTTTAGCTACCAAATATAAAATGTAAAAGAAAGAGGCTGTAATAAATATAATACAGCCCCCAAAAAAATTGTTAAAAAATATATTAAACTGATAATAAAGTCGCTAGAATAAGAGATACGATTGACATTAACTTAATAAGAATATTCAAAGAAGGACCTGATGTATCTTTGAATGGGTCACCAACAGTATCCCCTGTCACAGCTGATTTATGCGGTTCTGAGCCTTTGTAATATTTTTTACCGTCAATTTCAACGCCAGCTTCGAACATTTTCTTGGCGTTATCCCAAGCGCCACCAGCATTAGCTTGGAAAATTGCGAGCAACACACCAACAACGGTAACGCCAGCCAGCAAACCACCCAACATTTCAGCACCGCCGGCAAATCCAATAATTACAGGAACTGCAACAGCCATAAGTCCTGGCATTATCATCTGTCGTATTGCTGCCTTAGTCGAAATCTCCACACATTTCGCATATTCAGCTTTACCTTCAGCTTTATGGAAAATCTCAAGGTCTTCCTTGGGCCATTCGCTATATTCTTTTTCGCCGTGCTTTGTCATCATTTCCAAGGCATTTTTCAGTTCAGGAATTTGAGTGAATTGACGTCTTACTTCTTGAATCATAGACATAGCTGCACGTCCGACGGCTCCCATAGCCAATGAAGAAAAGACAAATGGTAAAATACCACCAATAAACAAACCTGCCATTACATAAGCTTTGGAAATATCTATTGTTGTAATATTGGCTGTTGTCATAAATGCTCCAAAAAGAGCAAGAGCCGTTAACGCCGCTGACCCAATCGCAAAACCCTTACCGATTGCTGCAGTAGAATTACCGACAGCATCGAGTTTATCAGTCCTGTGTCTAACCTCTCGAGGTAATTCAGACATTTCGGCAATACCTCCAGCATTATCAGAAATTGGACCATAAGCATCAACAGATAATTGGATTCCAGTAGTAGCAAGCATACCAACAGCTGCGATGGCAATCCCATAAAGACCGGCAAAGTAAAAAGCACCAATAATAGCAAATGCTATTAATAATACTGGAATAGCTGTTGACATAAAGCCTGTGCCAATACCAGCAATAATATTAGTTGCACTTCCAGTTAGAGATTGTTGGGCAATTTTTCTTACTGGTGGTTTCCCAAGTCCTGTATAAAATTCGGTAATGAGACCAATACCAACCCCTGCGACTAATCCGATGATTGTTGCTAAGAAAACTCCCCAACTATAAATAGTATAAGTTGTATTATATAGCGGATCGTTGAATACCCAAGAAGATGGCAGTATCCAGATTATTATGAAATATGATACAATTATCATTAATGCAGCGGCGATAAAAGTACCGACATTCAAAGCAGTTTGTGGATTTCCACCCTCCTTAACACGCACAAAAAAAGTTCCAATTATTGATACAATAATACCTGCCCCAGCAAGAAAGAGTGGCAAAATAACAGCGGATAATCCACCATAAGGAGTATTGAAAAATTCAGGTATAGCAAAAAAAGCTGTACCAAGAACCATTGTGCCAACAATTGAACCTACATAGGATTCGAATAGGTCTGCTCCCATACCAGCAACATCACCTACATTATCCCCAACATTATCTGCAATAGTAGCAGGATTAAGAGGATGGTCTTCAGGTATGCCTGTTTCAACCTTACCCACTAAATCAGCACCGACATCGGCTGCTTTAGTATAAATACCACCACCAACTCTTGCAAATAATGCTATCAAAGAAGCACCAAATGAAAAACCTGTAACTACAGTTACAACTTTGATTATTGCTTCTTGAGTATTAGAAGCAAATGCACCAAACAAAAAGCTATAAATAATAAATAACAAACTTAGTCCCAGAATACCCAATCCGACAACCCCCATTCCCATAACTGAACCGCCTGTAAATGCAATTCTTAGAGCATTATTCAAACTCGTTAATGCTCCATTAGTTGTTCTAACATTAGCTTTGGTGGCTACTTTCATACCAATAAATCCTGCAGAAGCCGAGCAAATAGCTCCAATAGCAAAAGAAATTGCAACTAATGGCGAAGAACCTTTAACGGATGCACCTTGAATCGCCAACAAAACACCAATAATAAAGATAAATATAGCTATTACGCTATATTCAGATTTTAAAAAAGCCATTGCTCCATCTGCGATAAAACCAGATATCTTTACCATCTTCTCATTTCCAGCAGGCTGTTTAGATATCCAAATTGCTTTAATTATCATATAGATTATCGCAATCAAACCAAATACCGGCACTAAAAAAATTAATGTATCCATAACTTCTCTTTAAATTGTTAATAATAAAATATCAAGCAAAAATCTATTGTCAAAATGATTAATATTATTTTTATCCTATTTAACTAAAAAATCAAAGAATAAACTTATTGCTTTTTATAAATAATTCAAACAATATCATAAGAAAAAAAATCTCAAAACATTTATCTGTACCACGAATGTTGTAATAAATTACTTCCCATTGTCAAATTATAAACTGCAAAAATATCACATATTCAATTTCATTAAAACATTTATTAAAATTTTTTCCTTTTTTGTCGAAAAACAATTATATAAAGAACTGATTGGTATATTTACAAAAAATTAATCACAAAGAACAATGAATTTAAGCGATATCGAATACGAGAGATTACTTTCAAATTTCATTAGACAAAATGAAAAAATACATTTCTGGGTTAACACAATTTCTACATATAAGAAAACACTCGAACAGATGTCCATAATGCTCGATGCTATTGATATTGGCGTCATTAGTTTCGACCTTAATAAAAAAAGCTCAATATTCAATAATCAATTTTTAAAAATGTGGAATTTAGAAGAAGAAGTTGTAGAAATCTCCAACGAAAAAGAGCTATTCAATTTAATTATTCCTAAACAAATTGATTCAAAAAGTTTTGCTGATTTACTAAATAATCTCGACAAATTTGATAATAGTGAATTATTTGGTATCCTTAATCTAACAAATGGCAGAATAATCGAGTTTTCTATTAATTCATCAAATAACAATGGTGATTATTATGGTAGAGTATGGACGTTCCACGATATCACAGAGTTAGATATTGCTGAAACAAAACTTAATCAACACAATGAAGAATTTGAATTTATAAAACAACAATTAGTTGAAAGCAAATCAAAGCTCCAAAAAACTGAAGAAATGTTAAAAGCGGCACAAGAACAATTCCAATTAGCAAATAATCAGAAAATGGAATTAATAAACAATTTAGTTAAAAATATAAGAAAACCATTGAGAACTATATTAGAAACTGCTTCATTAATGAGAACATTAAATCAAGATATAAAACAAATTGATTATTCCAAATCAATTCTATCAAGCGGGAAAATATTATATGAATTAATTAATCAATTGGATAATATAAATCAAATCGGGTCTAATCAATTATCAATATCATTAGAACCTGTTGATTTCAACGAATTCAAAGAAGAAATTAATCAAATATATGCATTACAACAGACAGGAAAAAATGTAAATATTCAATTAGAATTCCATTCTCAAATACCAAAAGTATTGCTCATTGATAAAGCGAAAATGTTAAGTGTTATAATCAATTTAATAAATTATTTATCAAAATATCAGATATATAGGGATATTAAGTTGGATATATTGATAGATAGAAAAAAGAAG
Organism: Ignavibacteria bacterium; assembly: GCA_037441245.1. Taxonomy (GTDB): domain Bacteria; phylum Bacteroidota; class Ignavibacteria; order Kapaibacteriales; family UBA2268; genus CALHGZ01. The sequence continues at coordinate 12,577 of JBBISM010000034.1, forward strand.
AGTAAAAAACTGATTAATCTAATAATTCTAATTAATCATAGTGATAGAAATACTCCAAAAGAACAATCAATCAAAGTCTCTAATGAAGTTGATTACAAACAGCCGGTCAGAATTAATATTCAAAGCTCTGAATTAGAATTAATCATAGCAAGAAAGCTCATCGAACTTATGGATGGTAATTTGATTGTTTTAGATAATAAAGATGAAAATGTTGGATTTAAAGTAACATTACCAGACGTCGCAATTTTAGAAACAAGCTGGAAATCAAACAATTCAATTAAAAATATTGAAAAAGAACTTATTCAAGAAGAATTGGACCATGTACTAAATAAAAATTTAAATACACCAGTTAAACACTCAAAAATTCCTTTCAATGATAATTTGAAAACAGAAATTTATTCAATTTTGGAGGAAGCAAAACAATTAAGTTCTCGTTTGATTATAGATGAATTAGATTTGCTGGCAAATAAAATTCTTAAAATTGGAATTGAAAATAAAATTAAATTTGTGAAAGAATATGGTATGAAGTTAAAAAATGCCACAGATTCTTTAAACATTGTAGAGATAAAAAAGTTATTGAATAGCCTCAATACCATTTGTTTAGAAAATTATGAATAATAAATCATAGCGGTAAAAATGCAGATAAATAATAATCCGCTTCTATTAGTAATTGAAAATAATATTGACACCATCAAAGTGATAGGTAGTCATCTGCGTAAAGAGGGTTATCGAATAGCAATAGCAACTGAAGGTAATGGTATTTTGGATTTAGCACATAGTATCAAACCAGACTTAATATTGCTAAACGTAACGATATCAGGTGTTGATGGTTTTGAGATTTGCAAAAAACTAAAATCAGAACAAATCACATCAGAAATTCCAATAATATTTATTACAGAACGCTCAAATTCAAGCGAAATAGTGAATGCATTTAATGTCGGTGCAAGTGACTATATTACTAAACCATTTGATACAAATGAACTAATTGTTCGCATCAATACTCATATTAAATTGAGCAAGTATAAAAAAGAGATAGAAGAAAAAAATAAACTACTCGAAAGACTCAATCTTGAAAAGAATGAATTTCTTGGTATTGCAGCCCACGATTTAAAAAATCCGATCTATAGTATATCTATGCTGGCAAAAGTTATTAAAAATGAAAAAAGTCTTACTAATGATGAAATTGCCGAATTTGCTAATGATATAATTATTACTTCTGAAAGAATGCTTGGATTAATCAGTAATCTTTTAGATTTGAATAAAATAGAATTAGGGCAAATTATACTGAAACCTGAATATGTTAATTTGAAAGAATTAATTCTAAATACTATAGAAATTTATTTAGAGAGAGCTAATAAAAAGAACATTAGTATTCATTTATATTCTGAGAATGCTTCACCCATTATTTATATAGATAGGAATGTGCTATTCCAAATTTTCGATAATTTAATTTCTAACGCAATAAAATATTCAGATTGTAGCAAAAGTATTTTAATCAATATCACAACTAATAAAAATAGACATATAATATCCGTTGAGGACCAAGGACCAGGAATTCGAGATGAGGAATTACCAAAATTGTTCCAGAAGTTCGCCAAATTATCCTCTAAACCCACTGGAGATGAAGATTCAACAGGTTTGGGACTATCTATTGTCAAACGCTATATTGATATGCTAAACGGTAGTGTTTACTGCAAAAGTATCTTTGGTCAAGGTTCAACATTTTATGTTGAATTGCCTTTCAAGAGTTGATTTTTTAAGTATTCTGCTAATTTTTTGATCGCGATATATCTGTGTGATATACTATTTTTAAATTCTGATTCCATCTCTGCAAATGTTTGGCAATAACCTATTGGTTGGAATACTGGGTCGTAGCCAAATCCATTTTCACCTCTTTCAGCGGTCGTAATAACCCCATTGCAAATACCTTCGAAATAGATTGGCATCCCATATTCGATAAAGCAGATAATGGTTCTAAACCTTGCAGTTCTGTTCTCTGTTTCAATACCTTCTAGTAAATCAAGGACTTTACGCCGATTATCTTCATCACTGCATTTAAAGCCAGCAAATCGTGCGGAATAGACACCAGGAGAAGCATTTAAATAATTAATTTCAAGCCCCGTATCGTCAGATATGACATTTTTATTAGTCAATTCGAATATTTTCGAAGACTTGATAAAAGCGTTTTCTTCTAAAGTTTTCCCATATTCCTCAATTTCAATTTCATAACCCAAGATTTCTTCTGGCAATATAATATTGATTTGATGCAGACCAATAGTTTTGAAAATATTGGAAATTTCAATTCGTTTATTTGCGTTATTAGAAGCTAATACTATATCGAAGCTATCAAGCATATTATTCCAATCTTAGTAAATTATGTATTCCAAAAATAGCTCTAATTCTTATGAAAATCAAAAATTCGACTTGAATTTACTCAAGCGACTTTTGAAATACCTTATCCCATACAAAAAATTTTTAGGTTTTGCTATAATATTGGTTATTCTCACAACAGCCTTATTACCTACCAGACCCTATCTTACAAAAATAGCTATTGATGTACACATTGCTGATAATAATATAGACAGATTATTGCTATATGCAGGTTTAATTTTTTCCATATTATTAATTACTGCTCTTCTTCAATTTGTATTAAATTATACAATGCAGTGGTTAGGCCAAAAAACCCTCAATGACATCAGAATTACATTATTCAACCACATTTTGAAACTTCCCGTAAGATATTTTGACAAGAATCCAGTGGGTCGAGTTGTAACTCGAGTAACCAATGATGTTGAGGCTTTGAATGAGCTGTTTTCATCGGGGGTTGTTATGGTTATCGCCGATATTTTAATGATTCTATGGATTATTGCATTTATGTTTTTCACAGATTACGAATTAGCTTTAATTTCGCTATCAATTTTACCGATTCTTGCAATTAGTAGCTTATTTTTCCGGACAAAAATTAGAGCGGTTTTTCGAGAATTGAGAAAAAATTTATCTGCAATCAATATATTCATTAATGAATTTATTTCTGGAATTGCTACGATTAAGATTTTCTCTTCAATAAACAGAAAAAATCAAGAATTTGCCAAATTGAATACCAATCAAAAAAGTTTACAGACACAAACGATTTTATACTATTCTTTATTCTTCCCGACAATTGAATTAATAAGTGTCTTAGGTCTTGGCTTAATTCTTTATTATAGTGCTGGGAATTTGTTCAATGGCAATATAACCGTTGGCATTTTGATTGCTTTTACTCAATATATTGAAATGCTCTTTAGACCCATTAGAGATATTACTGAAAAATACACAACCCTTCAAAGTGCTTTTGCCTCATCGGAACGAATATTTGAGTTATTAGATGAAAAGACAGAAGAAACAAGTTCTGTCAAATCTGAATTTCGTTTCAATGAGAAAATTGAGTTCGATAATGTCAGTTTTTCTTATGACAAGGAAAAAGAAATATTAGCAAATATATCGTTCACAATAAATAAAGGTGAAAAGATTGCCTTAGTTGGACCAACCGGCTCAGGTAAAACCACAATAGCTAATTTGTTATGCGGTTTATATGATTTTGATATTGGAAGTATAAAAATTGATGGAATTGATATAAGAGAAATAGATAAAAAGACATTAAGAAGCAATACAGCAATCGTTCCACAAGATTTTTTCCTTTTCTCAAGAACAATCGCTGAGAATATTTTATTTGATAATAATGGGAATCAAGAATTATTGTTATCATCAACAGAATCATTAGGAGCTTTGCAATTTATCGAATCTCTCCCTAATCAATATAAAGAAATATTGCCTGAGCGTGGAATGAATCTTTCTACCGGGCAAAGGCAATTAATCACCTTCTCTCGAGCATTTGCATCGGATAGAGAAATATTAATATTCGACGAAGCGACATCAAATATAGACCCTAATTTAGAAGAGATAATAAATAAGTCAATTAACATATTATTTAAAAACCGAACAACTATTATTATTTCACATAAATTATCAACGATTGAAAAAGCTGATAAAACAATACTCATCTTGAATGGAAAGATTGCCGATATTGGAACTCATCAGGAATTATTGAGAAGAAACAAAATCTATAGTAAGCTATTTGAGTTGAGTAAGGTGTAACTAAAGCATTCCTGTCTTTTTCCTGATATACCATTCAGTAGCAAAGCAAGCCAGAGCAAGAGCCATTATATAAATCATATCCCAAATTAATAAATCATTTCTTATGCGAATACTTTGTTCTGTGAACATTGAATTATTGAGAACGTCATCTATTAAACTACTGCTCTCATTTGGAAAATAGAATTTTCCACCTGTTCTCTCGGCAATATTTGTCAATAATGAGTAATTCATTTTTAAGTTTTGGTATTCTATAGCAATCTCCCCAATAGAAAATTTACCTTTGGCAGAACCAAGAGATTTTCCTTCGATTACTGCTTCGCCGCTATATGCATAATCTCCACGTGGCATACTTGCTATTTTGCCATAGTATCTACCATTGTATATAGAATTTAATAAAAGTTCTCTTTTATCATTATCC
>JBBISM010000035.1:0-4373 GCA_037441245.1 Ignavibacteria bacterium
GGACGTGCTTTATTTCGTAACCAATCAATAATTTCCTGGTGTCCGGAGATACACCCGCCGGAAGCTCCACCGAGAGCTTTTCCGAAAGTAGTCGTGATTATATCAACTCGTCCCATAACGTTATGGTATTCGTGGGTGCCTCTGCCGGTTTTTCCCATAAAGCCAGTGGAATGGCTATCGTCAATCATAACGAGTGCATCGTATTTATCGGCTAAGTCGCAGATTTGAACGAGTTTGGCTATATCGCCGTCCATAGAGAAGCAACCGTCAGTAGCAATCATTTTGAAACGGCAATTTTGGGCTTCTTTCAGGCATCGTTCCAATCCTTTGAGCGTTTTGCCAGTAGCCGGGTCGGGTTCTTCGGTATCGCTCATATTGCCGTGATTATAAATCCATCTCTGGGCTTTGCAAAGTCGGATACCATCAATAATAGAGGCGTGATTGAGAGAGTCGGTAATAATAGCATCTTCTGGTCCGAGCAATGGCTCGAATAAAGCACCATTGGCATCGAAGCAGGATGAGAATAATATTGTATCGTCGGTGGCAAGAAATTGCGAAACCTTTTTTTCTAATTCTTTGTGTATATCCTGTGTTCCGCAAATAAATCGAACCGAGGATAAGCCGAATCCACGTTCGTCTATTCCAATATGTGCCGCTTTTATTAGTTCCGGATGCGAGGATAAGCCGAGATAGTTATTGGCGCAAAAGTTAAGGACTCGTCTGCCATTTACTACTATTTCTGCCCCTTGTGGACTTTCGATAATACGCTCGTATTTGTATAACTTTTGATTTTTGATTTGTTCTAATTCTTCTTTTAGATATATTTGCATTTTTCCGTACATTTTAACACCATTAATTATTGATTATAAATTTTCCATCATTTTAAATTAATAGATAATGATTAATAAATAAAGAAATATTTAGTCCAGCATTTTATTATATTTCCACAGTGCCAATCCAGCCGGGGTGGGGTTTATATGCAAAGATTTTTTTGTTTGTGAGGGAATTGAAGAATTGCTCTCCTTCGATTACATCACCATTGAAATATACCTGTATATCTTGGTGCGAACGTATTCCGAAGTTCCAATTTTCATTTTCGATAATATTGAATTGCTTGATTTTTTTGTAATCATATCCCATCAAGCGAGTTGTGATAATATCACCAGCGAATGGATTTGAGCCAATGACTAATGCTCCGGAATAGTTTTCGTCAGGTAGGAGAGGACCAACATTTTCTCCACCTATTATTCCATCAACGATGCAAAACATTTTTCTCAATTGATGATTATGTTTATTGCCATTTATATCGTAGAAATATAGAATTTTTGCTAAATCAGCTGCCATTCGCCAGGCAGAATCGTTGCCGTGCCAATTGCCGCTATCAACTGTAAGCGTATCTTCGGATACTTTTTTAAACGGCTTGATAAATTTGTTGTAACCGCCAAGGGCAATTTTATATATAAAATCACCAGTTTTGGACATTTTGGCTAATGCTTTATCATATAGAAATCTTTGGGCTTTTATCATTAAATTGTCAAATTTCGGTTGTCCATCGGGTAATTGGTCTCCGCCCTGGCTTGGAGTGCCGACTCGATAATGTATGAGATAGTTTTTATTTGTATTAATACCAACAAGTCCCTTGATATTTAAAGTCACGCCGACTTTTTTATGTACTTTCATTTTTGGTACGAAAATAATTGTATCGGCGGTGAGAATTGTTTTCGAAAGGCAGTATTCCTGTGTTTCGTTGTTATGGTGCTGTATTGTAACGTCCCTATTTAAATCAGCACCATAGTAATTTTCCGAAGGCAACCCATAGAATTCGCTATTTCGCCCTAAATTAATAATGGCATCTCCCAAAGGGTCGCCAGGTAGTTGCCTTCTGTTTTCGAAATATGCTTTTTTGCGATTGTCAATTAGTTCAAAATTTCGTAAGTCAATACATTTAACAACGAAGTTGAATTCCTTTTGATAAAATTCCTGAATTGAGTCAATACACAAAGCATTCATCAATTCGTTCCAATTGCAATCCATTTGGGGAGCATCTGCAATAATGATTTCTCCTTCTCCTTTTAATGCAATAAAAGCATAATCTACTATGACTCTTAAAATCGAGGGATGGGTAATTATCGAAAATAAGTCTTTGCCAAGAGGATGATAGCTTATAACGAAGTTTGGATTTATTACGACTTTTTCGCCTGGTTTGATTAATTCTTTGAATGGATTCCATTGTTTTGTATTGAAATTATCCCTATCGAAACCAATTTCAAAAAATAGTTTTCTTAGTAAGTCATAGGGATAATTAAATGTCTTTGAAGTGGCGGAGAAAGGCAATTCGGGATAATTTTTATATGGATGATAAGGCAATTCGTTGTTATAGAATGGCAATGTTATTCCGAAAGCAACTTTTTCCATTTATTCTCCGTATTTTAGATTGAGTTTTTGCTCTAAAAATCTGTATTTGCCCGAAGGCATTTTTGGTAAATCGTTTACTTCTTGCATAATTAAATGAATAGAGTCTTTCAATTTAATTTTTAATCGTTTTTCTATTTCATTTATTTCATCTTGGGTCAATACTCTTTTGGGAATATATTTGAAGACGACGATTCCTCTTTGTTCCTGATAAAACATAAATTGCTTGATTAAATCGAATATATCGTCGTGCATATTTATAGCCGTCATTGAGATATATCTGCCATCGTCTGTTAAGATGAATTCCTGCAATCTCCCTTCTATGGAATTTATTAATTCGAAATTTGTTTGGCAATGTTCACAAAAATTTTTACCACGTGTTGCAATATCCATAGTTCGATAACGAATGAATGGGGTTGCAAAATTCCAAAAAGATGTTCCGACAAGCTCTCCGGATTGATTCTCAGTTACTTCATTTTTATCATTATCCAGAATTTTGACTAATCCGTAAAAAGGATTGATGTGGTATTTATCGGAATTTTTGCAATTCATTGCTAATATAACTTTCTCGGCGTGACCATACCAGGAATATATTCTTGATGCCGGAAAAATTTCTTTTAAAATTTTTTTTTGCCAATCATATAAATTTTCAGAGCCAAGAAATAAAACATCGAAATTGAGTGGATTTTCACCATATAATTCTTTGATATAATCGGCAAAAACAATCATTGATGAGGGATATGCCTGAATATATTTTGGTTTGAATTCTTCGATTTTTTTAATGTAAAGGGGAATTGTATTTTTTGTAAGATAATATGAAGATAAATGCAATTCATTATGGAATTTGTCATAAGTCCAGAACTTTTGTTCATTTCCGACAAATGCTCCTCTTAAAACCGCAGATAATTCTGCCCATTTCCAGCCGGTTTTTTCCCATCCGAAGTGAATAAAAGCAAGCTCGATAAAATATTGATTGTAGGTATTATAAAAGCCGAACGGGATACCAGTCGAACCACCTGTTGTAAGGTATTTCATTTTCCATTTCGGTATAGCTTTTGAAGTGAAATCTTTTAGATTGTCCCTTATTAGCTCTTTGGTTGAGAACGGTAGATGCTTTATATCATCTATGTTAATAATATCATCTGGGGTTATGTTTTGTTCATTGAATAATTGATTATATCCGGGCACTGTATCATAAGCAAATCGGATTATTTTTTTTAGGTTGATTAATTGCCAATTTTTGATTTTATCAATATCCCAATATTGTCCATCATATAGTAAGTTTTTGATTTTGTAATAGACAGAAGGCAGTCGGTATTTTGCAGGTAGAAAGGCTAATGCTTTCAATCCAAAATTCTTTATACCAGTGATAGTTTTATTGATGAATTTTCCCATCAAATTAACATTATTTTGCAGTATTAATCAGTTCAATCATTTCTTTGACAGCTCTTTCGATACCGACGAAAATAGCTCTTGATATAATGGAATGACCGATGCTTAATTCGTTTATGTATATTATCGAGGCAATTGGTAAAGTATTTATATAATTTAATCCGTGTCCAGCAGCGACTTTTAGACCGAGATTCTTTGCAAATTCGGCTGAAGAGCGGATTTTTTCGAGCTGATTGGAGCGTTCGTAGTCGGAGCGAGCATTTGCATAAGTGCCTGTATGCAATTCTACCATATCTGCTGTTATGTTCTTGGCGATTTCGATTAAGTTGAATTCGGGTTCGATAAAGAAACTAACTTCAATATCATTTTCGTGCATTATTTTGCATAGTTGCTCGAATTTTTTTGTGTCCTGAGTTAAGTCGAGTCCCCCTTCTGTTGTTAGCTCTTGTCTTTTCTCGGGTACAATTGTAATCAAATCGGGCTTTGTATTAATTGCAATTTCGATTATTTCAGGAGTAGCAGACATTTCTAAATCAAGTTTAGTTTGAACGAGCTTTCTAAGTAAATTT
>JBBISM010000035.1:4385-17019 GCA_037441245.1 Ignavibacteria bacterium
TTGATATGTCTTCTGTCTTCTCGCAGGTGGCATACAATTCCAGTTGCACCAGCGAGTTCAGCAATTAATGCAGCAGTAACAGGTTCGGGTTCAATTCCGCCTCGTGCTTGTCTGAGAGTAGCAACGTGGTCAATATTTACGTTAAGATTCATAATTGAATAAAATAATTAAATAAATAAAAACTATTTCGAACTTTTATCAATAATAACAAATTCGACTCTTCGATTTTTTCTTCTGTTTTCCTCGCTTGTATTTGGAACATAGGGATATTTTAAACCAAATCCTACCGTGCTGAGCCGATATGCTTCTATTCCTTTGGAGATAAGATAATTTTCAACTGATTGGGCACGATTTTCAGAGAGAATTTGATTATCGGTAACTTTGCCAATATTACAAGTATGACCACGAATTTCAATACTAATGTTAGGATTTGATTTTAGAAATTCTATTACTCTTTGTAATTCAATATAAGATTCGGGTAAAAGCTCATATTTCCCTAATTCGAAGAAAATATTATTGAGTTTTACAATTTGACCGTGCTCGATTGGAACTAAAAATAAATCTCTCGAAATCTCTTGATATTTATGAATTTTTCTGAGGTCTAAGTTTTCATTGATAGCCAAAAAGCCATCAGCGACAGCAAGGAAAGCATAATTATTTCCTGCAGGTAATACGATTTTATATGTACCCGTTAAAGGATTAGAGCGTGCTATGCCCACTTGCAAGCCGTCTGGTAGCGTTTCATAGACGATTCTTGCCGGTATTGGTTGATTGGTTTTAGCATTGAGCACTCTACCCTGGATTAGTGTTACTGGTTTGGGTTTTAGAGCGTTGGGTAAGATGATTCTAAAAATATCTTCTGCTCCATATGAGTTTTTTGTTGAAACGAAATATGCATAATTACCAGAAGCAGGTATAGTAAAATACGCATCCCAACCAGTGGTGTTGATAATAGGACCAAGATTTTCTGGTTCAGTCCAATTAGCCCAGGTGCTATCAAGACGGCGGGTTATAAATATGTCATTACTGCCATATCCGGGATATCCACTCGTCGAATAATATAAAGTAATACCATCGGCAGCTAAGAATGGAGATGCTTCTTCAGCAGCTGTATTGACAATTGGTCCTAAATTTTTTGGAGCCGACCAGCTATCATCATCTTGATCATAGAAGCTTACGTATAAATCAATATCTCCATAGCTATCGTCTCGTTCGATAGCCATAATTAGTGTTTTACTATCAGTTCCAAGACAGTAAGCTACGTGCTTATTGATATTGTAGAATTCTTTTATTTTCAATCTTTCTGGAAAACTCCAATTCATACCATCAAAATAGCTAACAGATACTCCATGCTTAACTTTACTCGATGGTTCGTAGATGTTTCCAAGTAACATCAAATTCCCATCTGGAGTAATGGAGAGAATGTAATTGTTCAATTCATTGTTAATGGGTGGTCCGATATTTTTTGCTGGTGTAAACAGACTATCATTGATGACTTCAGAAAACCAGACATCTTGCTTTTTTTCAGCACCAATATTTTCAGGATGATTATCTCTTGTGAAATATAGGGTTTTTCCATCAGGCGAGATTACTGGTGCTAATTCGTGGTATTGCGAATTAACATTTAGACCGAGATTTTCTGGTTTGTGTTTGAAATCTGTTACTGATGCTAAATTGATGGATAAAGTATAAGGGATGTTTGAATTTGATATGCCGATTGCGTCAATTTGATTCCATCCCGGAATTCTATCTGTCAATAAGATTAGTTTCAAAGCATATACTTTGTAAGGCGTCAAAGGGATGAAAATATTAAATATTCTTCCTTTTTCAGAAATAGGTTGAAGCTCGAACTTATTATAGACAAGTTGTTCGAAACCAGCTGAGTCGTAGAGAATTATCTTTGATACAGCACCTGGATTGAAATTTTCGGCGAATATTATTTGTTGGACATTGATTGGATTGAGGAAAGCCACTTTTATCCATTCATCGAGCAAGGAATTTTGTGTTTTTGGGGTCCAAGAGCAATTACTAAATCCATAATCTGGCATTGTATTCGGTTTGCCGAGAACTTGATTAGCAGAAAACTTCGGTGAAGATAATTGAGATGAAAATCCCAATACTTTATAAGCCCATTCGACAGTCTGTGCATTTAATGTATTACTTACTATCAAAATAATTGTCAGGTATAGGTTTTTCATTTAACAATCAATGCTACCAAATATAAAATACAAATAAAGAAATTTATAAAAAATTATGCCAAAAATGAGAATTGAATATGAAAAGAATGTAGCTGTATAGGAATATCACCACCACCATTCACGCTTAGATTGACGGGTCATTAAATCTGTAATAGCTTGTGATGGTGATAGATTATTATAGAATATCTCATAAATCTTTTCTGTGATTGGCATTTCTATACCATGCTTTTTGCTGAGTTCATAGGCAGATTCGGTAGTTGCGATGCCTTCGGCAATCATTTTTGTTTCATTAAGAATCTGAAGTAATGTTTTTCCTTTGCCTATTTGTTCTCCGACCATTCTATTTCGGCTATATTTGCTGTTGCAAGTTACAAAGAGATCGCCCAAACCAGAAAGTCCAGAAAAAGTGAGTGAATTAGCACCCATTGTTACACCAAGACGTGTGATTTCAGCTAATCCTCGGGTTATTAAAGCAGCTTTTGTATTATCGCCAAGATTTAATCCATCTATAATTCCTGAAGCTATTGCTATAACATTCTTTAAGGCTCCACCGAGTTCGCAACCAATTACATCATTAGAGCTATAAACTCTAAAGTAGTTATTTGTGAAAATTTGTTGTATATTTTTTGTGAAAATAGTATTTTCTGAGGCAGTTACAACTGTGGTTGGTATCTTCCGAACAACCTCCTCAGCATGACTCGGACCTGTCAATATTGCATAATTCTCAAGATCTAAACCAGCTACATCATTCAACATTTCAGAAATTCTCAAAAGAGTTTTTTGTTCGATGCCTTTTGAGACATTTATTATTTTTTTCCTCTTTAAAATGAAGTTGAATTGCTTACAAACACTTCTGATAAACTGTGTTGGAATAGCAAATATCAAATAATCACATTCTTCGAATTCTGTTAAATTATTAGTAGCTAATAAACTATGTGGCAATGTAATATCGGGTAAATATGTTGAGTTAGTATGCTTGATTGAGATTTCATTAGCTACTTCTTCCTCGAATGTCCAAATCTTGACATTATGTTCATTTTCAATCAAAAGACAAGCCAAAGCAGTACCCCATCCACCACCACCAACTATTCCAATATTTTGAGGAGTGGGAAAAGTCATATTTGTTGGTATTATAGATTCTTGCGGCATTGACATTTTATCAATTGGAGCTTAGCGAAGCGGTTTTCAGTGCCTTTGAGGATTCTTTTGATATTTTTTCTATGCTGATAAACCAATAATATAGTTATTGCTAAAATAAAATAAATGATGTAATCATAGCCTGGTATATTGGCATGCAGAACATTATAACGGAAAAATAGTGATGAAGGTAAAACAATTGCACTAATTATTGAGCCAAGCGAAATATAACCAGAAAAAATTACTGCTACAATGAAGAAAAATAGTGCAATAGCAAAATCAATGGGTGCAATAGCTATCAACATCCCAGCTGTTGTATTGATGCCTTTACCACCACGAAAACCAATTGAAACGGGGAAAATGTGTCCAATAACAGCAAAAAAACCAGCTATCATTTTCACGATTGTGATATTTTCAAACCACAAATTCGCAGGGAAAGTAATGCCCCCACCGAAAAGGTATGGTAAAAGCAATACAGCCAGTACACCCTTGCCGATATCAATGACCTGAACAATTACTCCCCATTTCCATCCAAGTAATCTAAAAGTATTGGTGCTTCCCATATTTCCGCTACCTTTTTCGCGGATATCGAATTTAAATATCTTTTTACTAATTATCCAGGCAGTTGGTATTGAGCCTATGAGGTAGCTCAGGACAGCTATTATTAGCAGTTTTAAGATTGGATCCATTATTTTGTTATTGAAATAATATTTAGATCAATAAATTTGTAATTTTATAGCTAACAATATTTTTCAGACGAAATTATCATTATTATAGTGCTTTTACGATGATATTCCCCCAAAATTTATGTTTTTCTTGAAAAATTGTAAAGAACAATCCCAACAGATATAGCTACATTGAGTGAATCGTTTTTGCCTATACCTTCTATTTTGAACTTCTTACTGATGATACTATCTAACTCATGATTAATTCCGTGAGATTCGCTACCAAATATAATTCCAAATTTTTTCTTTGGTTTAATCTTATTTAGCTCGTTTTCAGAATTGAGAGAAGCGCCATATATCTCGAATGAGTTGAAATTATCAGCTATAAAACTGTTCATATCAACAATATGAGTTACTGAACATCTAAAGATCGAACCCATAGATGCCCTAACCACCTTTGGGTTATATTTATCTGCACAGTCTCTGCCGAGAATGATCTGGTTAATACCGAACCATTCAGCTGTTCTGATAATAGTTCCTACATTGCCTGGATTAGCTATTCCATCGAGAGCTAAAAAAGATTGATTGAAATCAATTTCCTTTTCTTGCATATGAACAACAGCCAATATACCTTCAGGTGTTTTTGAAGTTGACATTTGGTCGAACTGTAATTTTGGGGCTGTGTAGATTGGTACTGCTCTTGATGAGAAATTTTCGCATATTTCAATCAAGTCCGAAGTCGGATTTGCTCTAATGACAATTAGTTCAGGATCGAAATCACTATTGAGGAGTTCAAAGCAAAGCTTTTCTCCTTCTGCTAAAAACAAATTGTTCTGGTCTCTGAATTTTTTCTGTCGTAGAGACCTTATCAATTTGTTAAGTCTTTGTGATATTGGAACAGCAAAGTGCATAAAGTTATTGCCTATTAATTAATTTAATTTTCAATTAAATTTATACAAATTTAAAAGAATATCTTAAATTAGAACAAAAAACAAAAAAAATTCTTTATTAATCAGCTAAGATATATGCTAAATTCATTGTTTGACATTGTTCCAGAGGATATAAAAAATAGAGTAATGAAGCTAAGAGAAGAAATTCGAAAGCACGATTATGCTTATTACATTGAAGCCCAACCAATTATCTCCGATAGGGAGTATGATAATTTATTTGCTGAATTGAAGGAATTAGAAAATAAATATCCTTCTTTAATTACCCCAGATTCCCCAACTCAGCGTGTTGGCGGTGAACCATTGAAAGAATTTTGCACTATCACGCACTCAATTCCAATGCTTTCCCTATCTAATACATATAGCAGAGCCGAGGTTGAAGATTTCCATCGCAGAGTCACAGAAATGTTGAGTAATCAAGAAATCGAATATGTAACTGAATTAAAATATGACGGTGTGGCAATTAGTTTAATTTATAAAAATGGTTATCTTGATTTAGGAATTACTCGTGGCGACGGTTATAGTGGCGATGATATTACTCAAAATATTAAAACAATAAAATTGCTACCATTGAAAATTAACGAGGTATTAATTAATGGTGTGAAATTGACTGATTTCGAGGTTCGAGGCGAAGTCTTTATGCTTGAAAAAGATTTTCTAGAAATAAATAGACAGAGAAGTGAAGTGGGCGAAAAACTATTTGCCAATCCCAGAAATACTACTGCAGGAACATTGAAGCTATTCGATAATCGAGAAGTTGCCAGAAGACCACTCAAAATTGTTTGCTATTATTTATATACGGACCAGATTGAATTAAAATCCCATTATGAAAATCTTTTTCATCTAAAAAATATGGGCTTTCCATTGAGTAATCAATTTAAATTGTGCTGTAATATTGATGAGGTATTCGATTATATCGAATATTGGGAAAAATATAGATACAATCTGCCATTTCAAATAGATGGAATTGTTATTAAAGTTAATTCGATTGCACAGCAAAAAGTTTTGGGCAGTATAGCTAGATCCCCCCGTTGGGCAATTGCCTATAAATACGAAGCTGAAACTGATAAGACAGTTATCGAAAACATAAGCTTGCAAGTTGGAAGAACTGGAGCAGTAACGCCCGTTGCTGAACTCGAGCCTGTGTTTCTTGCGGGTTCAACAGTTAGTCGAGCAACATTGCATAATGCTGATTTTATTATTCAGAAGGATATAAGGATTGGTGATACTGTGCTTGTGCAAAAAGGGGGCGATGTTATACCGAAAATTGTCTCTGTTGTATTCGAAGAAAGAAGTCCCGATTCTGTTCCTTTCGTATTTCCCGAATATTGCCCTTGCGAGCTAAAGTCTAAATTAAGAAAACCAGAAGGTGAATCAGCTTATTATTGCGAGCATCCAGAATGTCCCTGGCAAATAAGAAGAAGAATTGAGCATTTTGCTTCAAGAAATGCTATGAATATTGAAGGATTAGGCGAGAAAGTTATTGAACAATTAGTAGAAAAAGGGCTTATAAAGAATATTGCTGATATCTATGATTTGTATAAATATCGCAAGGATATAATAAAATTGGAAAGATGGGCTGAAAAAAGTGCCGATAATTTGTTTCGGGCGATAGAAAACACTAAATCACAACCATTTCATAGGGTATTGTTTGCTCTCGGAATAAGATATATCGGAGAAAATTCTGCAAAAATCCTAGCCCGTAATTTCGATTCTATTGATGAATTGATGAATGCAAATCGAGAAGAGCTTACATCAATTTATGAAATTGGTGAAAAAATGGCTGATTCCATAATTGCCTTTTTTGCTGATGAAAAAGAAATGGGAATTATTTCGAGACTAAAGCAAGCTGGTATTAATTTCAGCAAGGATAATGAGGAAAGTGAAAGCGGAGGCAAGCTAAATGGTTTGACATTTGTTCTTACAGGAGAAATGAAAAGTTTCAGCAGAAAATCGGCTCAGGAATTGATTGAATCATTGGGGGGTAAAGTGAGTTCTGCTGTTAGTAAAAACACAGATTTTGTAGTTGTTGGTGAAAATCCTGGCTCAAAATTTAAAAAAGCAAAAGAATTAGACATAAAAATTCTTAATGAAGACGGGTTCATAGAAATGATAGGAGCTTCAAAAGCTAATGAGAAATAATCGAAGATATGTCTTCAGCGATTTTTAATGCTCTTGCTGCTTCTTTAGCACTGACCGCAACTGGCTGTTTATTCAATATTGCATCAATGAAAGCCCTTTGTTCTTCAGCTATTGCGTTGATTTGTTCAACTTTAGGTTTGCAATAATAAATGTTTTTATTTTTTAATCCAGCTTCAATCATACCCAATTTAGAAGCTAATTCAGCATTAGGGATTGAAATATCATTATCCTCAGATATAAAGTAAACATCAACATTTTGATTTGCGAAATCGAGCGATATATAACTATTAGGCTGGAATATTCTCATTTTTCGCATTGGCGTTGCGGATATTCTCGATGCGGTCAAATTAGCAACAGCTCCATTATTAAATTTAAGCCGAGCATTAGCAATATCAAATGTATCTGTAATGATACTAACGCCATTAGCATCAATATTACTAATTTCGGATTTGACAAGCCAGAGAACAATATCAATATCGTGAATCATTAAATCGTGAATAACTGAAACATCTATAGCTCTTGGTTTGTATTGGCTCAGTCTATGTACTTCGATGAATCGGGGATTATCAAGAAATGATTTTATTGAGTATAAGGCTGGATTGAATCTTTCGACGTGACCAACCTGGATAATTACATTCTTTTCTTTTGCTAATTCGATTAATTCTATGGCTTCCTGATATGTTTCTGTGATAGGTTTTTCAATTAAACAATGTATATTTTGTCTTATAAAGCGTTTAGCAACTTCAAAGTGCGATATAGTTGGCACTGCTATTGTTACTGCATTAGAATTGTCAATAGCTTCGTCGAGACTTTTGAATGCAATACAATCCAATTCATTAGCGATGGAATTTGCTAAATCTTGATTTATATCATAGACACCAATTAGCTCCGCATAAGATTGATTCTTCCATAGTTTTGAATGTATTTTGCCTAAATGACCAACCCCTATAACAGATATTTTCATTTGCTCCATAATTATACGATGGTCTGGATATTGTTTGTAATGAATTTCAAATATAGAAAATATATCAATTTATTATGCTTTCGGATGTGATTTTTTGTAAACTTCTTTTATTCTTTCGATAGATAAATGAGTATAGATTTGCGTAGTTGAAAGCGAAGAATGTCCAAGCATTTCACTGACAGATTGTATATCAGCACCTTTATCGAGTAAATGTGTTGCAAAAGTATGACGAATGACGTGGGGACTTTTTTTAGGTGAATCGGTGATATCTTGCATTGTTTTTTTGATATGCCTGTATGCTGTAGAAGGATTCAATGTTTTACCATTTTTACCAATGAAAATAAATTCCGAAAATTCATTTGTTGGTTTATTTCTCGTTAGAATGTATTTTTTTAATGACTCGATAGAATATCCTCCAATAGGGATAATTCTTTCTTTGTTGCCTTTTCCTAATACCCGTATTGTTTGTGAATTAAAATCAATATCAGAAATTTTAAGATTGAGTGCTTCGCTTATTCGCAAACCAGAACCATATATTAACTCTACCAGGGCTATATCGAGGTAATTTGGGTTTGTTGAATTGTATAACTTATCCAGAAGTTGAATCATTTCATCTTTTTGAAGATAAGAAGGCAATTTTTTATCTAATTTTGGCGACAAAACACCTCTTGACGGGTTGTTATTAATGATTTTCTTTTTGATACAAAATTTAAAGAAAGACTTCAATGCTGATAATTTTTGCTTTATGCTCGTTTTAGATTCTCTGCTTCCGTATAAATAGGCTGGAAAATTTCTGATATGATATGTTGAAATGTCTGTTATGGAATTGATTTTATAATCGCCCGAATTCAACATATCATAGAATTGGTCTAAGCTATGCTGATAGCTTTTGATAGTATTTTTTGAATATCCTTTTTCGATTTCACAGTATTCGATATATCTATCAAATATTTGCTTTAATTGATGCATAATCCCCCCTGTTTGATTTAAAGCAAATTGAATCAGTAATTGTGCCAAATTTAGCAAATATTTTGTTTAAATATTATCAAATATAATCGTCTTTTGCAATAATATTAAAAGTTTATGGAAAAATTGATAATGCAAAAACTATGTTACACATTACTTTTTTCATTATAGCGATAACATATAGTCTTAAATCTCAACTGCCTGATATTGCTTATATAATGCCTGATATCGGTGCTCCCGGAATGAATATTTATCTTGAAATAGTTTCCAATTATGAGATAGGAAATGGTGTATTCGGACAAGATGGATTTTACTTAAATCGTCAGGGAGACCCTGTTTGGATAGAATTGATGAATTCAACTGATTCAACAAAAATTATTTTCGGTCCATTAATCGTAAGCTGGAATGGTAGGCTTATATCAACTCAGGTATTTATTAATCCATATTTGCAACCAAATGCAAAATTCTGGGATGAACTTACTTCAGAATTCCGAATTCCTTTCAGGGTAATAGTAAATGGAGTTCCAACCAACCTTGTTGAATTCTACATTGTCCAGCCTCAAAATTTAGGTGATATAAGTTCTAATCCTCAGAGAATATTAGGAACTGGGACATTAGGCAAACGCTCCAAAAGAGGAGCTATGATTGTTGATTCGCTGATTATGGCTAATGCAACCTATACAGTCTCAAAAGGTGATACAGATCCCTGGGAAGATGGCAATCAAGGATATTTGCCGTTTATTCTATTGTCGCACGGACAAATTCGAGGAGGAGCAAATACCCGCATTAGCATTAACGGCGATTCTGCTTCTAACAACTCAGCCGGTTCGGGTGGTCCTGGTGGAGGCGGTGGTGGCGGAAGATTTTGCGATGTTCTCGTATATCGCCAAAGCGATAAGGGTGGAGATGGATTTACTGGTGGTGGACCAGGAGGGAATAATTTTTATATATCAGGTAATGGTAGATTCGAATCCGATGGAACTGGCTCTGGTGCAAATGGCAAAAGTTTAAATGGTGTTTTGGGTGTAATAAGGGCAACAGCTTGGGAAACTGGTGCTGGTGGAACGGGGCACCCTTTTGGCAAATCAGGTGACCCTTGTGGAGATGGATATAATTGCGAAGTTGATGGTGGATATGGTGGTGGTTCTGGTGCTAAACAGAATTTACCCGGTGGAGCTGGCGGTTATGGTACAAATGGCACTTCAGGAACTGCCAATAATGGCGGGAAAGCTAATGGGAATACAATGGTCGTACCAATTGCGGGTGGTTCTGGTGGTTCTAGTGGTAACCCCAATGGATTAAATGTTTGTGCTGGTTCTGGTGGTGGTGGTGGTGGTGCTATAACAGTTTATGCCCCTTTTATACAAAATCTTGAATTGACATCAATCGGGGGTAATGGTAAGGATGGTGATGGAAATAGTCATGGTGGAGGGGGTTCTGGTGGTTATACAGGCATATTTACAAAGCTTGGCTATAGCAATATTAAGTTGAATGTTGAAGGTGGTTATAGTAGAGGAGCAAGAGGTGGTGCTGGTAGAATTAGATATGACTCACCATTGTTTTTGGATATTTTCCTCACTCAACCAGGTGAGGCGACAAGATTTAATGGTATAACAAGTGATACACACCGGATTGCCCCAAGGCAATTCACAATGAGAGGAAGTAGAAATGCAACAAGAAATATTAGAGCTTTTTTAAAGCCTGAATCAGGTGTATGGAGTGAATTAGCAAATATAAATTACAATAATCGTGAATGGTCGGTAAATTTAACTCTTGATAAGCCAGATACATTATTCTATTTTTTTGCAATGCAAGAAGTGCCAAATCCTTCAACAGCAGAATACAGATACGAACCGATTTACGTGATGTCGCAATCCGCAGGAAATATATTTATTGTTGACCAATACCCAATAATTGCGGGAGATACACTTAAATCCTATCGTATGTTGGATTGCGAAGGTTTAGAATTATACGACACAACAAAAATTAAAAATATTGGAACCGCAGATTTAGAAGTTGATTTCAGTAATGCCCAGTTTGAAATTAGCAGTATTGGATGGGAATTAGTTTTTCCAAAAAATAAGATTATTATTCCTCCAGATTCCTCAATTGATGTTATCGTATATTGGAAAGGAAAGCCTGCCATAACAAATAATCGTTTAATTGTTCCTCATAACGATACACGTGGAAGACCCAATCCCTGGAAAGTAAGCTATTCAATCAACTTATATAAGCTCGAATTTATGGCTTATGATACTTTGAATAAATTTAAATTAGGTGATTTCTATCTCGGAGAGGTTTGTCCTGAAACTGAAATTGCCAGAGCTTTTGCTTTTATTAATCTTTCTGATAATACAAGTTTTACATTGAAATCTCCTACATTTTTACTCTTTGAATCGGATTTTGAGGCCCAAATATTAAACAATAACAATGTTCCTCCTCGGGATACTGCTTGGATTCTTGTGAAATTCAAAGGAGATTTCAAAGGCATCAATACTTATGTAACGAGTTTAAATATCAAGTTTGAAGAATGTGATGATTATTCTGATTCTGTTAATGTAATAGTTAATATTATTCGTCCTAATCTTGTTATTACAGGCAATCAAGATTTCGGTGAAACGGTAATAGGGCAAAGTTCTCAACGAACTTTCAAAATCAGGAATAATGGAGTTGGCACAACAATAATCAATCAGCTTCCTGTATTAAATCCTCCGTTCAGAATTCTCAATTCGAATCCACCGATACCACCTCCGTTGAGGCTCAATCCAAGTGAGGAATTTGAATTAACAATTGAATTTAGTCCAACTTCAATTGGTCTTGATGAATCGAACTTATTAATATCTGGAATTGCTGGAGACAGTGCTTGCTCTGATAGCGCGGGAATAAGAATATTTGGTTTCGGGATTAAAAGTGATGTATTTGTAAATACAGATTCACTCAATTTTGGAGTATTTGCCTGGTGCGATAGCAAGGAGGATTCGATTATTGTCGTTTGTAGAATAAAAGGTATTAGATTATTATCAGCAACTATTGAGGGTCGAGATAGGGAAAATTTTGTTTTCTCGCAATTACCAAATCTACCAATTGACTTATTTAATGAGGATAGTGCAAGGTTTTATATAAAATTTAATCCTTCTATTGGGAATGGTGGCGAAAAGATTGCTCAATTTGTGCTGATATACGATAATTTCAATAAGATAGATACAGTTATAGTTCATCTATTCGGTATCAATGAAGATTTGAACATTAGTTCAGACCCACCGATAATTGATTTTGGGAAAATTCCTGTTGGTTATGATAATAAACTTACATTCAGGTTAACGAATAATGGAGTCCTAGACAGATGGCTGAATAAAATTGAATCAAATATACCCGAAATAAGCGTGTTACCTCAATCATCTTATTTAACAGGTAATGGTGGAACGCAATTGTTTACAATTACTGCAAATTTAAAAGAAGAAAAGCTGTATTCGGGTACATTAACATTCAACTTCAATATACCTTGTGCTGATACTATGACAATGCAGGTCTTTGCAGAAGGTTTAAAAGCAGACGTAGTTATAAATAATCCACTGGATTTCGGAATTGTAGCTCCGTGCGAAGATAAATTGGATA
>JBBISM010000036.1:0-16807 GCA_037441245.1 Ignavibacteria bacterium
AAGCGACCCCAATTAAGCTAAATATCAACCAAAAATTATATGGAGAATAAGTCTGCCAGAGCAATTGCATAGCATCTGAACCACTTAAATCAGTCATTTCGCATAATAGCTTGAAGCTCTCGCTATGTAGTATTTGTTCATTCACCATAAGATAATCTGCAAGGTATCTTTTAGCTAAAGAAGATTTCTCAGCCATTAGCTGATATAGCCATCCCCCGAGCAATGAGCCGCTTGCTAAACCTATCGCCCAAGCAATATTCATCACACCCATATATGATGATTTTTTTGCTACAGGGGCAATAGAAGCTATGTAATCATTGAACTTAGGATTGGTTATCATCTCTCCAAAGGTATAGACAATCATTCCAGCTACTAATAAACCACCCGATTTTGTAATACCACTTATAAATATGCCCGCTGTAGTTAATATAATTCCATAAATGATTACTTTCACTTTATTATATGGAGCAAAATAATGTGTTATCAATACAACGAAGACAACAATCAACCCCGAGCATAGAGCATATAACCATTCGATTGATATAAAACGCACATTTTCAACCGAATATGTCATATATTCTGGTAAGCTTAATAATGAAACGATAGCTGAAGTATCCACCCAATCATATATAAAATTCGGAAGCGTCTCATAAAACTGCATATAAATAATTGTGAAACCCGACATTATAAATACGAATAATATAATCTGCTTATCTTTCAATAATTGAAAAATATCTCTCAGCACCTTATAATTGCTTTTATTTTCGGTATCGTAATAATCAATGTTCTCTTTTTGAATAAAAATCAGGGGAATGAAACATAAGGTTATTAGTATTGCGCAACCGATGAAAAGCATCTGCCAGGAAATGCCTTTTGTTATTGCGATAAAAACTGGTCCTAGCAATAAAATCGTGGCATTTATGAGCATAGCATACATTCCCCATCCAACAGACGAATTCTGTTCATTAATAGATACAGCGATTATACCTTGAAGAGCAGGTTTGAACATACCCGCACCTAATCCTAAAATTATTGCCCCTGTTAAGAATGGTAGGAACTGTGTTTGCGTTGCGAAAAGCAGATATCCAGCAATCATCAAAGTTGTTCCAATCATAATTACCTTTCGCCTTCCGAATTTATCAGCAAATCCGCCCGCGAATATCGGTGTGATATTTTGCACTAATGCCCAAAAGAAAAAGATTATTCCCTTCGTTGCTTGCTCCCACTGCAGAGTGCTATCTACATCTTTTTGAGCTATATAAATCGGCAGTTGGATTAATGCACTCCAAAAAGCGAGACGCTCGATTGATTGTATCAAATTCATCAACCAATAATTTCGTGGGAAGCTTCTTATTAATCGAGATAATGTTATACTCAAATTAAACTTTCGATATAATTAATTCTGCAAATATAAAGAGATCCTGAGTAAAAGAAGATTAAACAAAAGAAGAAAGCTTGGAAGAATTCAAAATACAATGGTATATGATAAAGTTAGTTTAAAGTGGCATCTCTCTGGGCCACTATTCGATACCTTATTTTTTATAATTATGAAAATACTATTTAATTAGTCGGTATGTTTTATTAGAAACTTTAGAATGGGGTTATTACTTAAAGTTGAAAGATATTTTTTAGGTACGACAAATTATCTCTAATATAATAACATAACTTAATACGCATCAAGTTGTTTAGCTTCATTCCAGATTGAATCCATCTCTTCGAGCGTTAGCTCTTTTAATTTTTTCCCCTTTTCGATAGCTTTCTTTTCAATGAATTTAAATCTGCGAGTAAATTTATCATTTGTAAGTTGTAAGGCTTCCTCGGCAACAATATTCTCAAATCTTGCAGCATTGACGATAGAAAATAGCAAATCGCCAATTTCCTCGTTAATATTCTGCTTTTTATTGTTAATAATTTCCTCTCTCAATTCCTGAATTTCTTCGAATACTTTCTCCCAAACATCATTTTTCTCCTGCCAATCAAAACCAACTCTGGATGCCTTATGCTGAATACGTTCCGCTCTAAGTAAAGATGGTAAATTATTGGGCACTCCGTCGAGCAATGATGAACCATTATTTTCCCGACTCTTAAGTGCTTCCCAATTTTGCATTACCTCTTCCTCGCCAGAAACTTCGATATTTCCAAAAACGTGTGGATGCCTATTTATCAGCTTATTTTGTATTTTTTTTACTACATCCATCAAATTGAAACTGTCACGTTCTTCTGCCATTATGCAATGCATTATTATATGTAGCAGTATATCACCCAACTCTTTCGAAAATTCTTCATCATTTTTTTTATGGATAGCATCTATCATTTCATAAGTTTCTTCAATCAATAAATGGGCAATTGACTCATTCGTTTGTTTTTTATCCCAAGGGCACTCTCGACGTAAAATGCGTATTATTTCAATAAGTGTCTTGAATTGTGAACAAATATCTTCAGGATTGTCAGCTATTGGAATGATTATTTTATTTCCTTCCATATCTCTAAAATAATTTTAAGTTGCGAATATTTTTAATTTTTAATTAATAAATTTTTTTTATTTTATTGTTTCAAAAATAACTGTTTTAAATAGAATTAAAAATTCAGTATTTTTAAAATCTTTAAATTTACAAATTTAATAACAAATGACGAGGAAATTAAAAATAGCTTTTCAAACCATAAGGAATGAATTATGGAACAAAAAAATTACTATGCTTTAATCCTTGGAGTTTCGAGCGGATTTGGTAAAGAAGCCGCAAATGAATTAGCTCATAAGGGCTACAACATTATCGGAGTGCATTTTGATTTGGCTTCTGCTCAAAAGCAAATCGAAGAACAAATTGAAGGCCTTAAAATCTTAGGGGCAAAAACTTTGTTTTTCAATGCAAATGCTGCTGATGACAATAAAAGACAAGAAATAATACAAGGGATTAAATCCTATTTCGCAACAGAAAATAACCCTAAATTAAGGGTATTGATTCATTCATTAGCATTTGGTGCTATTAAGCCGTTTTTTGCTAAATCCCGAGATGAAATGGTAAACAAAAAACAAATTGAAATGACTATGGATGTTATGGCTAATAGCTTAATTTATTGGACTCAAGATTTATTTCAAGAAGGACTATTGGCAGAAAACTCACGCATATTTGCTATGTCAAGCATTGGCTCTTCAAGAGCGATGATTAATTATGGAGCAATATCAGCAGCCAAAGCTGCAATCGAATCTTATATCAGGCAAATTGCTGTTGAATTAGCTCCATATAGAATTACGGCAAATGCTATCTTAGCCGGATTGACAGATACTCCTGCTGCAAGGAAAATACCAGGATTCGAAAAAATGCTTTGCCACGCAAAAGAGCATAATCCTTTTAAGAGAAATACCGTTCCACTCGACGTTGCAAAAGCTATATCTATGCTCGCAAGTGAAGACTTCTATTGGATTACAGGGCAGGTTATTGGTGTTGATGGCGGTGAAAACATCCTTAATTTTATGGGCTAATATATACAACAATAAATTCATTATTTTGAACCACTAACGGATCGTGTTATGGATTTTAAGTTCACAGAAGAACAAATTATGTTACGGGAAATGGTGCGAGATTTTGCACAAAATGAATTAAAACCAATAGCGGGGCAAATTGACGAACGGGAAGAAATACCCGATGAAATAATTAAAAAAATCGCTGAACTCGGGCTTCTGGGAGCTTCCTTCCCTCATGAATATGGTGGTAGTGGATTCGGCGAAGTCGGTTATTGCATCGTTCAAGAAGAAGTCTGAAGGGTATGCCTATCAACAGCCACTTTTATCGGGGCACATCAATCTATCGGTGCAAATACTCTGTTCTTAGGAGGTAGTGAAGATTTAAAACAAAAATATATGCCTGCTCTTGCTTCCGGAGATAAAATTGCTGCTTTCGCCCTCACCGAACAAGGAGCTGGGTCAGATGCCTTCAACTTAAAAACCCGTGCAGAACTCGAAGGCGATGAATGGGTAATTAATGGCGAAAAGATGTGGATTACTAACGCTCCTTTTGCCGATATTTTTTCTGTATTTGCAAGAACAAATAGAGGAATCACAGCTTTCATCGTAGAAAAAGAATTTCCAGGAATATCCACAGGTGCCCCCGAAAAAAAACTGGGAATAAGAGGAAGTAAAACTTCCACAGTTACATTTGATAATGTCCGTGTCCCAAAAGAAAATCTGATTGGCTCCGATGGTAAGGGATTCATAATTGCTATGAAAACGTTAGACGCTGGCAGACTTGGGCTGGGCGCTGCCTGTCTTGGAGCTTGCAAAGAACTGCTCGAAATGTCTGTAGCTTATGCCAAAACAAGGAAGCAATTCAATGAACCAATCTCTAATTTTCAAGCTGTTCAATTTATGATTGCTGATATGGCTACCGACATATATGCTACAGAATCTATTGTTTACAGAACCGCCCACAAATACGATTTGAAAGAAATGCTATCAAGAGAATCAGCCATTGTTAAATTGGTTAGCTCCGAAGCTTTAAATAAATGCGTTGACTTAGCTATGCAAATTCACGGGGGTATGGGATTTTCAAGGGAGCTTCCAATAGAAAGATATTATAGAGATTCGAGAATTAATCGAATTTTCGAAGGCACTTCAGAAATTCAAAAACTCGTCATTGCTCACGATATACTAAAACGAAACGGAAAAATGTAGAAATATATGACCGCTTCTTAATTTGGAAGCGGCTTATTTTTATTGGTTTTCAAATTCCTTTTGTATATCATCCTATTTCTTTGATGTTCCTGTTCGTTGATAGCAAAATTATGCCTGCCGGTTCCATCTCCAAGTGCGACAAAATATATAAAATTATGCTCTTCAGGGAAAAGTGCAGCTTTAATGGACTTATAAGATGGGGAATTTATCGGTCCTGGAGGCAAACCGGGATATATGTATGTATTATACCTACTGTTATACCTTAAATCACTATATTTCAGTCTTCGCTGAACCCCTAGAGAATACTGAACCGTAGGGTCTGCTTGCAAAAGCATTCCTTTTTTCAATCTATTATGATAGACACCGCTGACTATTGCTCTTTCTTCCTCAACAGGAGTTTCAGCTTCAATTATAGACGCAAGTGTCAATACTTCGTGTCGAGTCATTCCCATTTCTGAAGCTCTTTTTGTAAAGTGCTCATCCCAAATTTTAATCTGTTGATTTATTAATTTACTCAATATTGATTCTTCGCTTTGCTTTATATAGAACTGATAAGTATCTGGCATAAGATAACCCTCTGCATTATCTGCTTCGATGCCATAACGACTTAAAAATTCTCGGGAATTAGCAAGATTTAAAAAATTATCTTTATCAACTCCTAATTTCTCTTGGACTATCTCTGCAAACTTCGGTAATTGAATGCCTTCGGGGAAAGTAACCATAAGAACATTTTGATGTTTACCAGTCATTATTGAATTTATTATCTCTAAATGAGTCATCCCCGATTTGAAAAGATAATTGCCCGCAATTATATTCTTGCCTTCGATAATAATTACACCCCTTGCAAACAGCTTATAAAACCAAGCTGGTTGCAATAGATTATTGTTCTCTAATATGTCTATTGTCTCATTGATGCCAGTACCTTTTGCAATTTCGATAGTAACTGATTCAGTTAATTCTACTTTAATATTTAAGTTATATTTTATCCAAGCAATTGAACTTATCACAATTAAAACTAAAGCAATTAATATGATAATTATCTTTTTCATAAAATTTATTCCCGATTTATTCTTCTATATTACCTTATAGCAATATAAATTATTATACAATTTACAAAAAAAATCACGGAGTAAAAAAATGTCTATTAAAATAATATTTCCTGGCAATAAAAAAGTAAGAGCAAATATCGGCGATTTCGTTATTGAAACTGACCAAAGACGAAAGGACGGAGGAGATGGCACAGCCCCGGCTCCATTCGAATTATTTTTAGCCTCTATCGGTACCTGCGCCGGTGCTTATATCATTGGATTTTGCAATAGCAGAGGATTATCTACCGATGGAATCGAAATCGAACAAAAAGTCATTTACGACTCTATCCAACAAAAAATTGGTAAAATTGCATTGGAGATTAAAGTACCAAATAATTTTCCAGAAAAATACCACAGTGCTTTAATACGAGCCGCTGAAATGTGTGCGGTTAAGAAAACAATTGAAAATCCACCTGTATTCGATATTCAAACTAATGTTATCGAAACGGTTTGAAGAGCTATCGCAAACAAAATTCGTCTATTAAATCTAACGTTTCCTTAATTGAAGTAACTGTTGTCCATAGATTGATATATTCAGGGCTCATAAATCCTAATTTTATTGATTTATTTAGCATATTGATTAACTCATCATAGTAATTAAAGAGATTGACAAGAATAGTAGGATTTATAGTCAATCCCAATCGTTTCCAGGAAATAATTTCTAAAAACTCAAGCATTGTACCGCTCCCACCTGGTAAAATAACGGCTACGCTTGATTTATCAATCATCAGTGCTTGCCTTTGATGCATATTATCTACGACAACCAACTCAGTTACATCGTTATTTCCCAATTCGAGAGGAATCATAAATTCAGGTATAATACCTGTAATCTTTCCTCCATTTTTTAAAACACCTTTGGCTAATCTTCCCATTAATCCAACTCTACCGCCACCATAAATAATAGGAATATTTCTCTCAGCAAGATTTTCACCCAAGTATTCAGCAGCATCGAGATACTTATTATCTACATTTTCGCTGGAAGCACAATAAACAACTACGGAACAAGTGCTATTTAAATTCATTTTATCAGATGTCATCAAAATCACTATTCAAGCTCTGAAATCTATGCTCAGTAATCAAAAGATTCAAATGGGATATGAATGTCAATGCAGAATCTAAATCCTTTTTAGATATTATCAAATCAATCTTATCTTCCTTCCGATGAGGAAATTGCTCAATTGCTCTCATATTATTAAAGCCAATTTCTATTTTTTTGGTAAAAACACCCTTTTTTAAAATAACAAAACGAATATCTGGTATTTGAAATTCAAAGCGTCTAACCCCAGATTTAATCATACCTGTAATGGTGTCTTGAGTTTCTATTTCTATCACCAAGATACTGTTTTCGATTTTAACTAAACCGTAAGCTTTTGCGAAACCACCATAGAGGTCGTTTAGTTTAAAAGGGACAATATGTATAAAACTACTCATTATTGTTCTAAATCATCAATCTGAATTACGCTTTTAATGCCTTTGATATTCAATAATTTCAAATATATATTATTCAGATGCTTATTATCTGGTACGCGTAGTGATATTGCTCCACCAAAAGTATTTTCAGTGGAATCAAGACTAATTCTTTGAATATTTGCTTTTTCTATGGCTTGTGTTATTTCGTGTAAAATACCTGGACGGTCATCGCCTTCTATTCTTAACTTAACAATAAAGTCTTTTTGTTCATTGAATTCTTTCTTTTTCACAACTGGATTAATCTGAAAGTATTGATGTAAAGCTATTTCAGATTTATATGAAATCACAAAATGTTGCCATTCTGGTTTCGGATGACTATTCGGGGAGGTTATTACTAAAATCTTATCACCATTTTGAATTTCATAATTTAATGGTTTTAATTGTCCGTTAACTTTTGCAGAGATAATGTTCAGCCCAGTCTCTTTGCTAAGATGAAAAGCGAAATCAACCGAAGAAGCACGCTTTGGCAACATAACCATTTTCCCATCATCGGTAAATGCCAGCACTTCTGCATCGAAAAGGTTGTTTTTGATTGAATCCCAAATAATTTGAGTAGCATCATCACCTTTTTCTTCGATAATATCTTGCATCCACTGCCCCCATTGTTCAAGCTCTTCATCACTTATTTCTAAAGCTCTCACTCTACCTTTTTCATATGTAATTGCTGTAGATATACCCTCTTCAGCTATCTTGTCCATCTCTTGGGTACGGATAATAACCTCGATGAATTTGCCATCAGGACCATACAAATGTGTTACCAATGAACGATACCAGTTAATTTTGGGTTGGGCAATATAATCAACAAGCTGTTCGACAGGGTTAAAAGAATTAACCAATATCCCGTGTGCTTTATAACAATCAAATTTATTATCGCTTAAAATTGTTATTACCATCGAATAAAAGTTGTCTATTTCATCTATAGTCTTTCCGTTTTGCACCATTTGATAGATTTCATAAATATGTTTATGAACAACTGTCAAAATATGAGCTACATTTTCAGCTCTTAAACTATTTTGTATATGCTCAGAAAAAGTTCTGATATATTCAATAAATGCCCTTCTCTTGATTACCAACGCTGTTTTAATATCATTATATATTTGGCGATTTATTGAGTATAATGCTCGGTCTTCGAGTTCCATCTTAATTTTTGATAACCCTAATCTGTGAGCCACTGGAGTATAGAAGTTTAATGTTTCTTGAGCTATTTCCTTTTGCTTTTCCTCTCGCAAATAATGCAATGTCCTCATATTGTCGAGTCTATCAGCTATTTTGACTATAATCACTCGAACGTCTTTGACAAGTGCTAAAAATAATTTCCTATAAGTAGCAGCTTTATCTAAGTTCTTGCTTATTCTCGAATGCTTAATTTTGGTTAATGACTCAATCATTTCGAGTATTTCAGAGCCGAAAATTGAACTTATTTCAATTTTTAATCTCTCCTTACTTTCCTCCCCTTTTGTATCTTCAATTACATCGTGAAGAAGGGAAGCAACTAGAATTTCTGTATCAATAACTGACATTTCTTGCAAAAGTATCAAAGTAACTTTTATTGGATGAATATAATACGGCTTGCCCGAAGCTCGGGAATAGGGCTTATGGACTCTATAGCTTATTTCAAAGGCTTTACGAATTGTATCAATATGAATTTTATCACTTTTACTTTTGCATTCTCCTAATAATAATTCAAGGTCTTCCTCTGGATGCTCTCCGAGGGCATCTTCTTCCTCGAATTGGAATTCATATAACATTTCCATTTGTGTATCCATCATCGAATTCAGTTTTTACAGATTATGCCAATAACTTTGTATTTCAAAATCTATAAAAGATTATTATCCTTAATATTAACATTGAGTTTGGATATACTCAATAATCTCTTTTATCATCTCAAATTCAGCATTTTCAGGCAACATCACACGTAGTGAATTATTACTTTCCGAGCCTTTAATGGTATATTTTCCTCTCACAATTAATTTGAAGTATGGCTTCTCTATTTCTTCATAAAAGAATAATTTTCCGAGTTGCCCGATTTTATGAATAAATTCCTTATTTATTGGTTCATCTAACAATAAATCTCTTACATTAGTACCTTCAAGACAATCTTCAACTTTTTTGTAATTGATGACTTTCATTAGTTTTCCTTTTTTTATTTCTAACGAAAATCTCAACGATTTCTTTAATTGCATCAATGAATTTTTCAATTTCCCAGTCCTGAGTGAAATACGATGGACTGGCTCTGACTGTTCCCCAAGGATGCACACCGAGGTATTCTAATATTAGGGGAGCACAATGCAAGCCAGAGCGAACGTGGATATCATAGGAGCTTTCAAGAATGTAATTGACTTCCTCAGGTACTAAACTCTCGATATTAAAGCAAAAGTTCGATAAACTATTATTCTCAAAAGCTGTGTATATTTTGATTTCTTCGTATTCCTTCAGTTCATTAATGATAAATCTAACCATATTAGCTTTGTGTTCAGCTATTTTTTCAATACCTATATCTAATACAAATTTGGTTCCTGCATTAAGAGAAACTATGCCAGGCAAATTAGGCGTACCAGCTTCATAATATAATGGCATAACTTTGGGTTCTTGCAAAATTTCGCTCTTAATGCCTGTGCCACCTGTTTTAAGTGGTTTTAATACTAAGGTTTCCTTCATATAAAGTCCACCAATTCCTGGCAAACCGAAAAAATTCTTATGACCAGTAAATGCAAGAAAGTCTATGTCCCATTTTTTCACATCAATTGGAATTAAACCTACAGATTGTGATGCATCAACAATTATTATCGCTCCAACACTATGGGCAAGTTTTGATACTTCTTCTAAATCCGTTATACTACCGGTTACATTTGAGCAATGGTTAACGACAATAGCTTTTGTATTCGGTTTGATGGCTTGGGCTATCCATTCAGAATGGACAAATCCGAATTTATCACAAGGGACAAAATCTAAAGTAATAGAGCCCGCCTCCTCGAGTGTTTTCAATGGTCTAATCACAGAATTATGCTCTATACTTGTTGAAATTAAATGACCGCCAGTAAAATCTATTCCTCGAATTACTAAATTCAGTGCTTCGGTGCTTCCAGAAGTAAATACTATCTGTTCTGCACTTGTGGCATTAAGTATTTCTTTAATGTTTCGACGACAAGAACCGATGAAATCATCGCTTTCTAACTCTAAGCCTGTCCTTGAGGAATGTAATGGCGGATATTCTAAATATTGTTTGACTGCCTGCGTAACTGCTTCTGGTTTCGGATAGCTTGTTGCTGTGTTATTAAGATAAATCATTTATCCCTCACTTCTATATTATTTTTCAAATATAAGTTTTTTAACAATAAAAATTTACTATAACGTTATTTTGGTAAAAATTTGTGGTAAATAAACGATAAATCAATTATATTTAATTTTTTGAAAAGATATTTTTAGTTATATGGCAAAAAAATTAAATAATCAGAATCAATACTATGAGATATCAGATAGGAATGTCACGCAAATAAGTATATTCTTAATTTTATTTGTTGCATTAAACATACTGATATACACATTTACCTTAAATTTCCTTGAAGAATTTTTTATTGAATTTTTGAACGGTCGGGTATTTAATAAGGGAGAGACAATTGGGGTAGCTATTGACCTAAACGAACCCAAAAAAACAACCGATTATTTAACTTCTTGGGCTGTTGATATCTATCTTAAAACACCATCAGAGGCTCGATATTGGTTTAGCCCAATAATTTCATTGTTCATACCAATTGGGTTTATTGCTACTGTTATAACTTTAATAATTACCATACTTATACCTCAAAATATCGGCTATTTGAGGCAGAAGTTTGAACGTGAAATCATTAAAGTAGTCAATCAAATTGTTCATATTAAATATGGCTTGTCTGCAGATAATTATAATGATATAGTTACAAGCGAAATTGAGACATCGGATATGAACGATTTGAACGAGTTATCGAGAATTTTAGAATTACCGCTATCTGAGCTCATTATATTGCATAACGCCTTACGTTGGAGAAAATTTAATTTAATCCAGAAATTACTGAACATAAATTCTGCCTTGCGGTTTTATATGTATTATCATTTTACTGTCAAATATCAAAATACTGTTCTCGGTTTGGTATATATTGGTGCTGCGGTTTTGATTATAATAGTAGGTCTCAGAGGTTTGAAATTCATACCCCCAACTCAACCTTCACTTGTATTATTTGCTTTAGGTCTCGAATTTACTTTATTAATCGCTTATGCTACGACACTGATTTATTCAAAATATGAAGAAGAGGAAGAACGAAAAACAGGAAAAGAAAAACGGCTTGTTAACGGCGAATTTGGTTCAGCCAAAGAAGTCGAAAGCTTGCTTAAAATGTTTTTAAAAACAAAAAAATAATTCTCAATAATTTCAGAGGTGATGCTATGAAATGCAATGTCGGTATTACTGATAAAATCATTAGAATAATCATTGGGCTGGCGGTCGGAGCTTTAGGGATTTATTTTCATAGCTGGTGGGGCTTAATTGGATTGATTCCTCTACTAACTGCGATTTTTGGATTCTGTCCCTTATATACGGTTCTAAAAGTAACAACTTCCAAAAAACAGTGATAAATATAAGATACACTATTTTTTTTTATCAAAATAAGAAGTATGAAAATTCTTCTGATAAGTGCAATTATTTTATTCAATCAAGAACTTTTACTATCGCAATTACCAGAAAATAAAGATTATTTAAAAGATACAGTCAATAATCTTGCGATAACTCAGAACTTCAACGGAGTTATACTAATTAGCGAAGGCGATACTGTACTTTTCGAAGGGGCTTATGGCCTATCATCGTTTGAACTCGATACACCTATCAGTATTGAAAGTATTTTCAATATTGCTTCATTAACAAAACATTTCACAGGGGCAGCAATACTCCGACTGCAAGAAAATGGACTTCTAACAACTAATGATAAATTAATCAAATATTTGCCCGATTTTCCAAATGCTGATAATATCACAATCCATCATCTATTAACACACTCATCAGGCATTAATAACTATAATACTTTTCTTGATTATTGGGAATTTGCTGTCAAGCAATCAACTATACAGGACGTAATCAACTGGATTAAAGACAAACCAATTGAGTTCAATCCAGGCGAAAAATTTTCATATAGCAATTCCAACTATGCAATCCTGGCTTATATAATCGAGAAAGTATCCACTATGAGTTATGATGAATTTCTTCAACAAAACTTTTTTATTCCTCTTGAAATGAACAATACAGGTAACTTCACGAGAAGAGAAATTAAAAATAATCGAGTTGCAAATTACGACACATTAAATGGTACAATAATTAATGCAAGATTCTACGATTTATCATTTAAAGTTGGCAGTGGTTCTCTATATTCCACAGTCAGAGACCTTCATAAATGGTATCTCGGCTTGACTAAACACATTATTTTAAATAAAAAATCATTCGATATGATGTTCAGCAGATACGAAAATGGCTATGGGTATGGTTTGGGTCGCGGACGAAATCTTTTGCACGTTTATTATGAGCATCAAGGAATATCGCCAGGAGTTGAGGCATATATTGCTTATTTTATCAGCGATGGATATTTTCTTGTTATTTTAAGCAATGTCTCAGATGGTAAGGTACAGAAAATTCGTGAAATGGTAGTTAAAATTATTCTTAATCTTTAATTCAAGAGTAATATATGTTAAATAAATATTTATCTTATTTCTTAATATAGAGAATGATTGAACATTATAATATTGAGCAAGAAATTGAACAAATCCGTAACGATTATACCAATGGAAGTTCAATCATTGCTCGAAATGCTATTGCAATCCTCGATAAATTATCTCAAAGTAACGACCCGAAACTAATTATTGATACTGCTGAAAAGCTCAAATCAGCAAAGCCAACTATTATATCGCTCTATAATCTAATGAATTATATAATTGATAAAATCAACTCAGATAAAAGGGGAGTCCCACTAATTATTTATAATGTGAAGGAACAGATAGAGGAAGCAACCAATCAATGCATAGATTCTTCTTTCAAAACTTTATTTAGCAAGATAAATCAAGCCAATATAATTACCTGCTCATACAGCAGTAGCGTACTTAAATTAATTGAAAAAGCTCATAATGAAAATATTAGGATAAATCTATATGCATTGCATTCTTGCTGGCAAGCAAATAATTATCATAAATTTATACTTGATAAAACCAATCAGATTGGTATAAATTGTGAATATCTCAGATTAGATCAAATTGATGACATACTCAATAATCTCGATTTCGGATTGATAGGTGCTGATATAATTTTTCTTTCAGGTGCAATTGTCAATGGAATTCCGTCTTTTTATATGGCGAATAAACTTGCCAATAAGGTTCCATTATATGCTATTGGTGAATCCTTTAAATTAGCTACACATATTAAAATTGAAGACGGATTCGATTATATTCCCCAAAACCTTATTTCACAAGTAATAATTGATTATGTATTCAGTAATTACTTTAAATTCAAAAGCGATAGCTTATAGAGATAACACAAGATAAATAATCGTCATTTTTTCTTTTTTTTATTTTTTTCTTTTTCTTGGACTTACACTTTTTTAAACATTTACCGCCACCGCAGTAAGGACAATCTTTTGACATTTATCTAATTGACATAATTTGCAAAAGAAAATAAACGAGTATCTATAAAAAAAATTAAATAGGGGTCTATTTCAAAGCAATTCATTCGATAAAAGTTGTCATTCCCTCGCAAGAGGAAATACAGTATTTATGCGATTTTATGAATTCCTGATATATCGGCAATGACATATTGTTGTGATGGTTCAACCCCACAATTTTTTACTCCTTCTCATCTTCATCCAAGTCCAATTCATTTTGACTCAAAAACTTTTGGAACAATACTCCCTCCACTGGTGTATAAACTGGATCCAATTCATAATTGAAGTACTTAAACTCCTCGAATTGATCTTCTTGTTTGGAACTCCTTTCACACAAATCATCGTTAGATGCGATATAAATCACCCCCTATAATTATTGATGAAAAATTATTTTTTAGAATAGTAATAATAAGAAAATTTATTTTTTCAACAAAACTTTTTGTAAAAAAAGTACAGTTGAATTTTGAGAAAAATCACGATTACTTTTTTTAGCAAAACCATGACCTTCATCTTTTGCTAATAAATACCAGGCATCCCCTCCGTTTTTCCTAACAATATCTCTGATTTGCTCAGCTTCGGTAACAGGCACTCTTGGGTCATTTAATCCTTGAATAATGAATAATGGCTTTGTTATTTTATGAGCATTATTCGTTGGAGAAATTCGTTCAAGAAAAGCTCTCATCTCTGGATTACGTTCGTCGCCATATTCAACTCGCCTCAAATCCCTACGATATTCGCTTGTATTTTCTAAAAACGTAACAAAATTAGAAATTCCCACAATATTCACCCCCGCTGCAATTCTATCATCGTAGTGAGTCATCATAGCTAAGACCATATAGCCACCGTAAGAACCACCATAAACACAAACTCTTGAAGCATCTAAATCAGGATTTTTTGCAATCCAATCGAGCAATGCACCACCATCTTTAACTGAATTTTCTCTCAAAAAGCCATTATCAAGCTGTAGAAAAGTCTTACCATAACCAGAACTACCACGAATATTTGGAGCAATGACGGCTATTCCCATCTCATTTAGCCAGAATTGAAATGTTGAAGCAAAACCCGGCTGATATTGTGCTTCAGGACCACCGTGAAAATAAATGACTACTGGAAAAGGTCCTTTGCCCTTTGGCTTATAGTAATATGCCGGTATTTTACGTGCTTTACCGACTTCTGAATCGAAGGTCGGATAATGTATTAATTGTGGTTCCACAAAATTATCTGTATTAAGCCCACCAATCTCGCTATAAGTCCACCTTTCGATTTGTTCATTTTTCATATTTATAGCATACACATCACCAGCGGTATTGTAGCTATTAACTGTAAAAGCCAGCTTGGTACCATCGGATGTAAATTGGAATGCATCAATTATCCCCTGTGGTATGCTTTTGATTTGTTTGTATTTTAGACTGTTTTTGTCAAGCAAATATATTTTCGACATACCATCTTCATTTGTGATAAAACCCAAACTCCGTCCATTCTTCGATATACCAATAAATGTAACATCCCAGGGAATGTCTCTGGTAATTAATGTTATTTTCCCGCTGTTCAAATCATATTTTTGAAGATATTGAAATTCGTTATTATAATCTGAGTTGAAGTAAATACTTTTCCCATCGCCCGACCAAACTGCATATCCCATTGCAAGCATTTCAACGGATTTCTGAATTGGAATAAGCGTTTTGTCTTCGATTGTAAAAATGTAAATTGTGCTTTGATTTATTGATATATAATTCAAAATCAACAACTTTTTACTATCTGGTGACCAACTCAAAGGAGCCCAAAAACCGCTACATTCTTTTAGTAATATAAACTTCGTCGGCTCATTCATATTAACCATATAAATATCGAAATCCTTGCCATTTCGCATATTAGAACGAAAAGCAAATTTTGAACCGTCTTTCGACCAAACAGCATTCTCATTTCTTGATTTTCCGTCAGTCAGCATACTATATCTGCCAGAATTCATATTATAATAGTAGATTTGATATTGCTCATTGCCTCCAATATCTTTCGAAAACAAAAACCCTTTCTCTTTGGCACTGGGTCTTACGTTTAAGCCACCAACAGGTTCCTTGAAAAAAGTTAATTGGTAACGGGTGCCTACCGGTTGAGCAATGTAATGTATCTGACTTGTCTCAGCAAATCTCGTTCGAATGAATAATCCTTTATCCTCAGAGTCCCATCCCGAAAAAATCGCAGAACGAATATTCTGGTATTGTTCTGTTCGTTCGATTAATTCCTTCGGAAATTCGGGTATGTTCTCAATAACTAAATTCCCAACTTCTCTTCTATCAATCTGGCTTATCAGAGAAATAGGTAAAATCAAAAAAATAATTGCAATTCTTTTTAACATTGTAAATTCCTCGATTTTTGAAAAAAACTAATTTATTTTAATTAATGGTTTCACTATCATTTTATCCCCAACTTTTATAATCACAAAATATACACCCGCACTGTATTCTTTAATATTTAGGGAATAATTCAAATCAGCATTTGCGTTTGCTCCTATTTTATCTGAATACAATACCGAACCAAGTATTGAAGCAATATGTAATCTAGTATTCATCAAAATATTACTGCAATTTTTCAAGGATATATTAACTACTTCAGTTGCAGGATTAGGAATAATATCTATAATTACATCATTATTAGGAGTAAAAACCATTGATGGCTCTCTGCCTGTTCCGCGCAGTGCTATCTTTAACACTGGATTTTCAGGGGCATTTGATTTAACTAATAAATCATAGTTGTAACGTTGGGGAGATTTGGGGGAAAATTTCACAGAAAACGTTTTGCTATTCATTGGCTTAATAATGTCGGGCAAATTAAGATAAATTACCTCATATACTTCTTCAACATCATTTTCCACGATCATATCATCAATCACCAAATCACTATTACCTGTATTG
>JBBISM010000037.1:0-11533 GCA_037441245.1 Ignavibacteria bacterium
TTGCTCCTAATCTTCGCTCATTGCCTGTTGATTGCTTTCTGATTTTTCGTTAAAGGTCGGTTGCGATGACCCTTTTCCATTATCCCGCAACTAACTCCCCGTCCCTCCAGTTCTGCCGTCCGGCTTGCTTTCGAATATCCCTTATCAGCATACACTGAGCTTTCATTGCCGCTCAGAAGTGATTCGAACTTCTCGGAGTCGTGTACATTAGCCGGTGTAAAGTCCGTATTGCTTATCATTCCACTGCCCAAGTCCATTGCTATATGACCTTTATAGCCATACATCGACTTCCCGCCTCTGCTCGTAAAACTCGAATCCTGGTCCCGCTCGCTTCGAGCTGTTGCCTGTGCCGGCTTCAAGGTCGCATCTATCAAGACTACTTTCTCAAGTATCAAATTCTTCCGCTGAAGCTGTTTCTTGAATATGTTGAACAATAATTTGTCCAAATGTAAACGTGAAAACTGTTCACGGTAGCGGCAGATCGTCGTCTCGTCCGGTATCGAATCGCCCGAACTAAGTCCTAAAAAGAGCTGAAAACTACGGCGGTCAGCTATTTCTTCTTCAAGACGTGGGTCGGATAATCCGTAGATATGCTGAAGTATGAAGCATTTTACTATCACAAGCAAGTCAATACGTGACCTGCCGGCTCGGTAATCCGAACGCTCTTTGTGCAACTCCGATTCAATCGGCTTGATTAACGCTTCCCAATTAATTGCTTTATCGAGAATTTCCAATGCTCGTTTGCTTTGGGTTTTTATATGTTTTTGGAAATTCTCGTTGGCTTTATGGGTGAATAAATCAATACCGGATACTTTGTTGCTTCGCATTGTTCTTAGTTAGTTAGTGAATAAAACGGTTCACTTCTATAACGGATTAAATCAATTCCCATTTTTCAGAGGTTTCATAATAAATAAAATCCCGTCCCCCAAATTACCGTCAGAAACTCATTTTGGAATACTTCCTTTTGGGGTAAAAAATATTGCAAAACTCATCACCTCCGGCGACGGGATTAGTTTACTATTTATTTCTTGTGAACTCATTTTTGTTTATCAAAGAGCAATACTTTTTTAATTTTGCATAAGCCCCTATATATGAGACAATCGAAAATTCAAAAACGGACAAAATTCATAAAACTTTTTTTTCTGTCCTTTGCAAAGCCCATTAGGTGCAGATTTGCGAAAAATTCATTTTTCTGCTTAAAATCCAGAATTTGCTCAAAATTGGAAAGTCAAGTTGATAAGCTCTTTTGCGATGACCCAAAAAAGATTATGAATTTAGCTTCCGCTAAACTATGAATATTATTGCCAAAGAACAAGAGTATCTCAATCATTCCTGATTGAGTCTTCAAAATATTGAGCCAACATAATCATAAACCCCTATATTAACTGCATCTTACCCGCACGCAAAGTTCACCCGGTGCTGATATGATTTAGTATCTGAAACCACTTCAAAACGAGAATTGATGCAATTCTTAAAGCAATTAACTATATTTACCGCAGATTCAAAATTAACAATGCAAAGCAACAAAGCACTCCGTCTTGATTGATTCATAATTGAGAATGATGGTTGGAATAAGTGCGTTTTGCCCAAATTATCAGGGGCTTTCTCCTTGCAATGTGGCTATGAATTTTAGCGATGAAAATCGCATAAAAAAGGTAACATTGAGATAAATACCGAAAAAGAATAGCTATTTTAATAGAATAATTCAAAATAATCAAACGATTTTGAAAATGAGAATAAAAATGGTTATTCTTCAGGGGTTTCTAAATATAATAAAACATCAATTTTATCTTCTTTTATACTGTAATTTGAAATTGATAATTATGTTACTAATCGAAAATAATTATGATAATAGCTGGCATCTTGGAGGAGATTTACCATTTATTTATGGAAATGGCGCCCTATCTTATGATTGGGCTTATATTTGTAGGAATTTTACATATCTTTTTTTCCAAAGAATTGATAATCAGGCATATTGGCAAGAATAACTTTTCTTCAGTAGTTAAATCTGCAATTTTTGGCATTCCTTTACCATTATGTTCTTGCGGAGTAATCCCGACTTCAGTATATATGGCAAGCAATGGTGCTTCAAAGCCATCTGTTATATCGTTTCTAATTTCTACTCCTCAAACTGGAATAGACAGTATAATTGCTACTTATGGTGTAATGGGTTGGGTTTTTGCTATATTCAGACCAATTGCCGCTTTGATAATGGGGTTATTTGGAGGATTATTATCAATTTTTGTCGAAAAGAGTGGGAAAAAGGTTGATATATCGGAACAAAAATTTGTTTTGAGGGCGATTGATTCTGAGTCATTTAATATCGGAACAAGCTCTGACAAATTAACCAGTAAGATAAAGAAAATGTCCAAATATGCCTTTATTGAATTTTTAGATGATATTTCAGTTCAATTTCTAATCGGGTTAATTATTGCTGGGTTGATTACATTTTTTATACCAGATGACTTTTTTAGGGAAAGTACAATTAATAGTGGATTGTGGGGAATGATTATAATGATTTTGATAAGCGCACCGATGTATGTTTGCGCCACTGCTTCAATACCAATCGCAGTTTCATTATTATTGAAAGGATTTTCTCCTGGTGTTGCCTTTGTATTTCTGGCTGTCGGCCCTGCTACGAATGCAGCGAGTTTTACGATAATTCTCAAAGTATTGGGAAAAAAGTTGGCGCTTAGCTATTTATTTTCTATAATGATTTCTGCCATTATTATGGGCTATCTTTTAGATTTTATTTTTTTTCTATTCGATATTAATCAAAGTGTTATATTGACTCACACACATCATCATAGTGATAATGTTTTGGATATTATTCTTAGTGGTCTATCTGTCATATTTTTTGTACTGCTCATTGCATCATATTACAGAAAAATTAGGGATAAATACATTAATAGAAAGGAGTTAATAGTGGATAAAAGCGACAAAATATTAAAAATCGAAGGAATGACCTGCAACCATTGCGTTATGAACGTGGAAAAAGCTATTAGTTAGTGGAGTTCAAAATGTTGAGGTTTCATTGAGCGAAAAAGTGGCAAAGATATCAGGTGAATTCAATCTGATTGAGGTTAAGAATAACATCGAATCTATTGGTTATCGAGTAGTAAATTGAGAATTGAACTAAAACAAATGACTTATCTGCAATAATCTAATTTTAATGTTTTATCAGCTCCTTGAGCAAAACATTACTTCAACTTATCTTTTATTAGCATCATAATTTCAGATAAGTCATTAAATTCGATTTTATCAAAGTTAGCATATAGATAGCTATTGGTGCTTTTAACAAGTAGTATATAATTCTTTTGCTCCTCGTCTGATTGCAATCTTATATGAAAATTGCTAATTTGAAAATCCTCATAAATGTTTGAAATGGGCTTAGTATCAACAATCTTTTGAGGCATAAAGCTATGGAGCAAAGCCTGTTCTTCTTCATAATTAATATCAGGTAAAAGCATAGATTCAGCGGCGAGTTTTCGAGCAATTTTGTCGCATATTTCATTTTCTTTGATGCCAGAGTGTCCTTTAACCCATACAAAATCAATGAGATGGCGATTGGATAAAGCGAGGAGTTTTTTCCATAAATCAACATTCAATA
This sequence comes from Ignavibacteria bacterium, assembly GCA_037441245.1. Taxonomy (GTDB): domain Bacteria; phylum Bacteroidota; class Ignavibacteria; order Kapaibacteriales; family UBA2268; genus CALHGZ01. The sequence continues at coordinate 3,611 of JBBISM010000037.1, forward strand.
CTCTATCGCCCTCCTTTTTTTTCCAATTTTGTTTCTCCCAGTTCCAAATCCAATTCTTATTAAATGCTTCAACAATAAGATTCGAATCAGTATAAATTGTGATGCTCAGCCCTTCTTCTTCGCCCAAATGATTTAGAGCAGATATTACAGCCATTAATTCCATTCGATTGTTTGTAGTAAGTCTAAATGCACCAGACACAGTCTCTTCTTTATCACCTCGTTTAATTATTGCTGCATAGCCTCCAGGTCCTGGATTTTTCAAACAAGCTCCATCGGTATAAATTACAACATCAATATCATTTTCCATTTTTATTCCCCCAAAATTTTTCAAATATAAGTAATATTACAATTTATTTTATTATATTTATATTAATCAGTCTGGGGGGACTGCGAAAATTATTTATATAAATTATTTAACTTGAAAAAATCTATCATAAATCGGAGGAAAAAATGAGTCATTATCTCGAATTAATCCGCATTAAATTTACTGAGTCGGGGAAAGTACCGCTTTTTTCGATGTCAGTATCAGCAGGAAAACCAATTCCTATCGAAGATGATATCGAAGGGGAAATTGATTTGAACGAATATTTAGTAGAACATCCCGCTGCTACTTTTTTCGCTCGTTTCCGTAGTAAAACTGATACATTTTCAGGTATCTCAGACGGCGATCTGCTCATTATTGATACTTCATTGAACCCGACAGATGGGAAAATCGTAGTTGTCGGATATCGAAACGAGACTACACTAAAAATTTATCGCATCATCAATGGAGAGGAATTCTTTGAATCCTATGATGGAAAATTATTGACAAGGCGAATTGAACCTTTGATTGAATTAAAACTTCTCGGTGTAGTTACCAAAGTTATACACTCTTTTTAATTGTAAATTATATTTTAGTTTTGAATTATGAGAGCTAAAAAGAAAGGTAAAATCAAAAAGAAGTATTATTACGAAGCTGAATTATTCCCTGCTTCAATCCCTTTGTCCCCTGCTAATTATGAACCTGAACTTATACAAATTGATTTAACGAATATATTAGCTCCAATCCCCAAAAATATTTACCTCGTCAAAGTGAACGGCGAAAGTATGATTGAAGAAAACATTTTTGACGGAGATATTTTGATTGTTGATAAAAACGAAAAACCTAAAGATGGTTCAATTGTTATTGCCGCTTTGAATGGCGAATTGACTGTCAAAACCTTTAGAATCATTGATGAAAAGGCTTATCTTTTCTCTGCAAATCAAAGATTTTTGCCGATTGAAATTGGTGAACTGATGCAATTTGAAATACAGGGCGTTGTCAAGCACGTGATTAAAAATTTAGTTTAAAAGTCGAGTGTCAATTGTCCTATCATTTTTTCGTCAATATTTTGTAATGTTGATACTTGAACTCCCAATAGTCTGACTGGTTTAATTGGCATAATAGGGCTCAAAAACAGCTCCCTTGCAATTGAATAAAGTTCATAATCTGGATTGATGTAAAAATTTAGTGTCTTACTTCTTGTCTTGGTTTCAAAATCGGAATATCGGATTTTGATAGTTACCGTTTTTCCCATTAAATTCTTTTTATTCATTCTTTTAATGAGTATCTCACATACATCTTTCAATGCTTTCAATAATTCCTCTCCATCGGTTATATCTTCATCGAACGTTCTTTCTGCTCCGATGGATTTTCTTTCGTGTTCGGTAGTAACAGGACTAAACCATTGATTTCGAACAACTTGAAAGTAATAAATACCAGTCTTACCAAAATGCTTAGTCAATGTATCAAGGGGTAACTTTTTTAAATCGCCTCCTGTAAATATTCCTAATTCCTTCATTTTCTTTTCGGTTACTTCGCCTACATAGGGTATTTTACCAATCAATAAAGAATCAATAAATTTATCAGCATCCTCTGGGCGAATGACCATTAATCCATCTGGTTTCTTATAATCAGATGCGATTTTAGCCAAAAATTTATTAAACGAAACACCAGCCGAAGCGGTCAATTCAGTTTGTTTTTTGATATCTGCTTTAATCAATTGTGCAATTTTAGTGGCTGATGGTAAGTTTTTTTTGTTGTTTGTAACATCGAGATACGCTTCATCGAGCGACATTGGTTCGACAAGGTCTGTATATTCATTGAATATTTGCATTATTTTAAGGGAAACTTGCCTATATACTTCGAATCGAGGTGGAGCAAATATTAATCGGGGGCATTTTTTCATAGCAATTATTGATGGCATTGCCGAGTGGATGCCATATTTGCGAGCTTCATAACTTGCAGCGGCAACAACACTTCTCCTCTCGGGGTAGCCAACAGCGATTGGTTTACCTCTCAATTCAGGATAATCCCTTTGTTCAATGGAAGCAAAAAATGCATCCATATCAATGTGGATTATCTTATGACTGAATAAGTCTTCCAATTAACTTTATATCAATATGTTACAGTTTTTTAACTTTAATTCTTGCGTCAACAGCAATAATATTGTTCCCTTTTGCAATTAAAGGATTTAAATCGAGTTCAATTATTTCAGGTGCTGTTTGCAATAATGCTGAAAGCTGAGTTATAATCTCAGCCCAGCGATTTTCATCAATCGGTTCTTGCCCACGTACCCCTTTGACAATATCATAAGCTTTTAATTTTTTAATCATAAATAAGCTTTCTTCTAAAGATAGAGGCGATAGCCCAACGGAAAAATCTTTCATAATTTCGATAAAGATGCCACCCAAACCAGTAAGTATAATATGACCAAAATCACTTTCATATTTAGCCCCGAGAAAAATTTCTGTTCCAGAATACATCGGTTGAAATAAAATTGCTCTTACCTTAGGCAATTTGATTAATTTATTGAAATTAACTTCGACTTCGTCTGCTCCTTTTATATCGGTTATTACTCCCCCGATATCTGTTTTATGCACCGGACCAACTACTTTCATCACTAATGGGTAGCCGAGTTTTTCTGCTTCGACCAGTGCATCATCAAGACTATGCACTACCGATTCCTTAGTTATTGGTATGCCTGATGCAGAAAGTAAATCATTTGCTGTTTGTGGACTGAGAAAACCATAAACTGAGTTATCAATAATTTTTCTTATTTGCTTTTTATCTATTTCGGGTAATTCTTTGTCTTCAAATGGCATATTCGCATTTAGCACTTTTGCTAATGCACTTCCTGCCAATACTTCATCATAAAAACAAATATTTCCAAGAGATTTGAAATATTCAATAGCATCTTTGGCCTGCACAATTGAGGGCAAAACTGAATAAATCGGCTTTTTTAATTTTTTTATTTTTTCATCTAATACTTTGTATGCGATTTTAACATCATATAATCCCGGAGTTCCAAAAATGGCCATAGAGGCGTCAATTTCATCGAACTTATTTTCAATATAATCCAGAATTAATCCGAGCTGTTCGGGGGTTCCAGTTGCAAGAAAATCTATAGGATTCACTACAGATGAGCCTGCAAATAGTTGACTTTTCAATTCATCGGCTATGACCCCTGATAGGACAGGTGTTTGTATTCCATTTTTATTCAGCGTATCTGTCAACATAACACCCGGACCGCCAGCGTGGGTAATGACAGCAATTTTATTGTTCTCTGGTATTCTATTCATTAAAATACCAGCAGTATATACCATCTCTGTTCTACTATAACAGCGAATAATTCCGGCTTTACTGAAAATCGCATCAACTGCTGAATCGGAGCCAGCCAATGCACCAGTATGCGATGATACCGCCCTCGAGCCAGCTTCTGTTGTTCCAGCTTTAATAGCAACTATTTTACATCCCTTTTGAATAAGAGAACGAGAATGATTTAAGAACATTTCTGGTTTATTGATTTGTTCGATATAGATTAGCTTGACATTCGAACTCTTCCCTACCAGGTAAGATTCATCCCAAAAGCTCAAAATATCCTCAACCCCTATCAAAGCACTATTTCCAACTGAATAAATTGAGGAAAAGGATAAGCCCATTTCAATAGCAGTTTCAAGAATAAATACCGCAGTAGCTCCAGAACCCGTAACAAAATCGCATCCTAATGGATTCAATTTGGGAATAGGTCCTGCAAATACTCCGGCATAATTTGTATTAATTATGCCAATGCAATTCGGTCCAATTAATGTAGCACTATTTTCAATAGCTATTTCAACTAATTTGTTCTCTAATTCTTTTCCGTCCATTCCAATTTCGCTAAAACCAGCAGATAATACAATAAATGCTTTAGTACTCTTATATTTAGCTAAATATTCCATTGAATCGGGAATAAGTTTAGCAGAAATAGCAAAAATTGCCAACTCTGTGTCGTCTATTTCAGCAACCGAGCCGAAACAATTGATGCCCTGAATCTTTTTTTCTTTTGTGTTAATTGCTTTCAGTTTGCCTTTGTAACCTCCATCAATTAGATTACGGAAAATTTTCCCGCCCGGTTTTGTTAAATCATTCGAAGCTCCAACAACAACAATACTCTTTGGATTCAATAACTCTCTGTTAATCATACTTTTCCCTCAATTATTATTAGTCAATCTTTAAAAATCAAATTATATACTCATTATAGAAATAAGAAAAAGATCTATTTCTCATACGCGCTTTTTCGATTGCATATAGCTTTAAAATTTCATAAATGAAATCTATCCTTGAATGAAAACGCCCTTGATACAAATGATTGAAATCTTCTTTCGTGATTTTCTCTGTAGTATCAAAATATTCTATTTGCAAAATTTGTGAAGCATTTTCGTCTAATCCAGCTAAATACCAACTTTCTATTTCTAGAACTACGATAATTATATTGTCTTTCATTAGTTGTTCATATTTTTCGTATAATTTTTCTTTTTTTTGGTTAATGCTCAGATATTCATCTTTATCTGCAAAAAAAAGGTAATCAAAATTTAAAGTATCAATACTTAATAAAAACAGATTAACTTTATCTTTTTTCATTTGAGCATACTTAATTATCTCGATATTTTTGTAATATTTACTAAAAGCGGGTGTAATAATCTTGCGGAAAAAAATTTCATCATCATTTCCTTCGACAAAAAGATATAATTTTTCGCTTGCCATATCAAGAATTTAAAAGATTATTAACATATAGCTCTTCAATTCCAATTTCGTTTTGGAGAAATACTTTGATTTGCTCCTTTTCAGCAGGTCGAGAAATAGTGGAAAAACATCTTTCGTCTCGGGATATCAATAATAAATTCTCAATATCCGCGTGTTTCACTGCTTCTGGATTATGCGTGCTAATAATTATTTGCTTATTTTGCGAAGCATCTTTCATCATATCAATTATTTTCGATATGATAAAGGGATGTATCCTTCTTTCAGGTTCTTCGAACATTGCAAGTGGTTTATTTTCAAAATATATCGCAATAATTAGAGCAATTATAAAAATAGTTCCATCGGATATCATTGACGAAGGAATTAACTTATCGCCCAAAAAAGACTCCTTTATTAAAAATTGAAAATACTTATCGAAAACACTTTTGACTTCTATGCTTTCTATGAGTGGTAGAATATTATTCACTAAATTAAATAGCATTCTTTTCTGCGATTGTTCAGCCAATATTTTACGTAAAACAACAGTTAAATTTTCTCCATTTTCTTCTAATTCGGCTTTACCAATGTATTGCGATGCCTTTTTCGGCAATCTTGTATCGAAATCATAGATAGCTATATTTTTACAAAAATTTGCTATTCGCTCGAATGGAAACATATAAATAAAAGGTGATTCGATTATTATCTTCTTATATTTACCTTCATTTAGAAATTTGATTGTATCTGGTAATAACGGGAATAAATCGTATATATTTATATCATTTAAATTACTTTTTAAGTCTATGTTATATTTATCATTTGCTAAATTTATTGTTAGATTTGCATTTCCATAATCATACATTGAATTATTTGAGTCAAATCCGATTAAATGCAAACCAGCAGTTAGCTCATCTTTAATCACTTTAAAAGAATTTTCTTTTTTTTGTAATTTTATTTTAAAGCTATAATAGAAATTCTTCAGCTTTGCTTCAATGACACCTAAATTTGTCTCTCTTTTAATTCCATATTCTTTTAAAATTTCGAATTTAATGCCAAACCCAATTTGATTATTGCTACGTTTGAGATTTAAATTTCTAAGATATTCGCTACCTCCTTGAAGATGGATAGCATTTCCCAATCCATATTGAGCAATATCTCTAATAAATTTAAATAGTTGCAGAAAATTTGATTTCCCAGCTGCATTTGCACCTATCAGCACAATGAATTTTCCGAGTTTGATATCTGCTCGGTGGAAACTTTTGAAATTCGATATACTTAAATGGGATATATACATATTTATCAATAAATTATCTAACATCAGCACCAGAATCTATTTCGGGTTTATCTGGCACAATAAGTGATAAATTTCCGCTTTTTGTATTTGCGGCAAGTAACATACCTTCTGAGACTTCTCCCATTAACTTAGTCGGTTGTAAATTTGCTACGACTACAATTGTTTTACCAATTAATTGTTCGGGTTCATAATGCTCAGCAATTCCAGCCACTATTTGACGCCGGATTCCATCAATTTCTATTTGCAATTTGAGTAACTTCTTAGCTTTTAGCAGTTTATCGGCTTTTAATACTTTAGCAGTTTTTAGTTTTATCTTTGCAAATTCTTCAATAGTTATAATATTTTTATCATTTTCTGTATCATCGCCAAGTTTTTCGATTTGCTCTTGAATCGTTTTATCTTCTATACGAGCAAATAGAATATTTGGTGATTTAAGCGGTTTGCTCTCTTCTAAACGAAATTCCAGAGCTGAACTCCAGATATCATTGCCAACTTCATAATTCAATGGCTCGCCAATATAGTCCTGTATTGATAGTATTTCATTGATTTCTTTGCAAGCGAATGGAATAATTGGAGCAAATACAATAGAAAGAGTTCGAATCAGTTGGGATGATATATATAAGGACTTAGCACATTTCGCTTTATCGTTTTTCAATGTTCGCCAGGGTTCTTCATCATTGAAATATTTATTTGCTGAACGGGCAATATTCATTGTTTCGGTAATTGCATCACGAAAGCGGAAATTGAAATAATTTTTGCTGATATTTTTAAAACTGTTTTTCAATGAACTAATTAGTTGGATTTCGTTTTCGCTTAAATTTGCTTCAAAATCGCTCAATTCTGATATATCGCTATGCACAAGCTTATTCCACAAATCAGGAATAAACTTAAATTTATCATCAAGTTCAGGAACTTTGCCATCGAAGTTTTTATGAATGAATTGAATCGTTCTATTGATAAAATTACCTAAAATATTAGATAATTCATTATTATTTCGATTTTGAAAATCTTTCCAGGTGAAGTCAGAATCCCTTGTTTCGGGCAAATTCATTGCTAATGTATATCTCAAGGCGTCTATTGATTGAATATTTGGGAAATCTTCGAGAAAATCTTTCAGGTCAATACTCCAATTCCTTGATTTAGAAAATTTCTGCCCTTCGAGATTGAGAAATTCATTCGCAGGGACATTGTATGGCAATATATATCCTTCGTCTTTTGCATATAATAGAACAGGAAATATGAGAGTATGAAAAACTATATTATCTTTGCCAATGAAAGCGAAATACTTTGTATCAGGATTTTGCCACCAATTTTTCCACTCATCGGGATTTTTATCCTGGAAATAATGTTTCGTAGCGGAAATATAGCCAAGAACCGCCTCAAACCAAACATACAACACTTTCCCAGCGGTTTTCTCAGGGGGCAAATCGTTTATGCCATCGAGTTTGATACCCCAATTTAAATCTCGTGTGATAGGTCTTTCGCTTAGCCCTTGTTTGAGCCAACTGCGTGATTGCTGGAGAACATTGTCTTTCCAATATGATGTTTTATTTTCGATGTAATTCTCCAAAAATTCCTGAAATTGATTGAACTGCATATACCAATGAATCGT
>JBBISM010000037.1:11560-16528 GCA_037441245.1 Ignavibacteria bacterium
AGACTGATAGGATTTTTCAATTCTAATTGATTATAGTAAGCACCGCAACTGTCGCATTGGTCGCCTCTTGCTTTTTCATAACCGCAGTTAGGGCAAGTGCCTTCGACATATCTATCGGGAAGGAACATTTTTGCGTGTTCATCATAGAATTGCTCTTCTTCACGTTCAATCAAATAGCCTTTTTTCAAGAAATCCGCAAAAAATTCACGTGCTGTATGATGATGCAATTCAAGAGATGTACGGGAATAAATATCGAAGCTCATACCGAATTTATCGAAGGCTTCTTTATTCGCATAATGGTATTTATCTATAATTTGCTGGGGGGTAACTTTTTCTTTCTCGGTGGCAATAGTAATAGCCACACCGTGTTCGTCAGACCCACAAATCCAGAGCACATTTTCGCCTTTGAGCCGAAGAAAGCGGACAAATATATCCGCTGGCAAATATGCACCAGCACAATGACCAAGGTGCAAATAGCCATTTGCATAAGGTAGAGCTGAGGTTATTAAATATCTATTCATAATATTCAAATTGTTAATAAACGTAAAATAACAAAATTAAGGATTATCAATTGATTATTGAAAATAATTTTTTAAAATCCAATATTTTTGCATATATTGGAAACATAAATGAATAAAAAAAGGGGAAATGAATGTTATAATCAGTTTTTTGGGGGCATTTAAATTCTTTTGAAAAATTAAAGTTAATTCAGAAAAGATAAAAAAATATTTTGGAGGGAAGACGATGGTAGTAAAAGATTTTTTTGATGAACCATTTGATGAAGGCACTTTAACTAAACTTGAAATTTTTGAAAAATATTTGGATCATTGGATACCAACTTTTATTAAAGGGAAATATAAAAAACCAATTCAAATTTTCGATTTTTTTGCTGGAATTGGTTACGACAGAAATAGAAGGCAGTCCAATTCGAATAATAAAAACCATTAACAAATTTCGGAAACAACTTGCCGCTAAAAACAAGACAGTACATATTTTTCTTAACGACAGTGATCCACAAAAATATTCTGTTCTTTAAACAAATACTGAAAATAAAATACAAGAACTTTTCCTTGAATCATTTATTGATTTAAATATTACAAAAAAAACATTTATAGAATGTTTGAATCAATATAAAGAAACATCTGAAAAATACCAATTTTTATTCTAATTTCCGAATTCTTCTCAATTTTTTAAATTATTTTCTGAAAATTGACTTTTTACCCGATATTTGACCCCATTTTATCGTTTTTTAAGCGATTTCATTACTCAAATTCATAATGGTATTGTAAGAAGAAATGGCATCATAATTTGCTCCGAAACAACACCATCAAAAGTAGGATAACAGTAGAACAGACATTCCTGTCTGTTTTTGTTAACTTTGGATAAAGCCAAATTGCATATTCTTTTGTTTCGTTACTTCGCTATAAATGGCGGAGCGATATACTTTTTCTATAAATCAGATTATGCTCAGACAAGAATGTCTAAGCTACTGATAATGTGATATTTGTCAATCAGGGATGATTGAGCTACCGGTAGATGATATTTATACCAAATATTTCGATTTATAGGTTCAGTTTTCATACAAGCATTTTCGAGGGAATGAATGATTAAATTAGGAATGGCAGTTTGGAATGTTATATTATTGCTCAAAAAAAGGTGTTAATAAGATTAAAAATAAGATATATTTCGACTGATTCAAGTAAAATTTCCATTTTTGAGCTATATATTATCGAAAATAGACAATTTCTTCCCGAATTTTCTTGTTTATCTTGTATATTAAATTTAATTTTGTCATAGTTGAATTTAAATTGAAAATAATATGAAGAATCAATTAACATTTAAATTAATCGTATTATCGATATTCGCAGTATTATTCGTCTCTTGTTTTTCAATTCGCTCAAAGTATGAGCAGGTGAATTATTATCTATTGCAACAAGTGCCTTTGCTGGTTCATTTCAATGAGCAATTCCTGACACAATTGATTGTACGGGAATTTCGAATAAGTAGCGAGTATGATACCGAGCATCTGCTTGCACGCGAAAAAGAAGGAATACGCCGATACCACTATCACCGCTGGCTCAATACACCATCGTCAATGATAACTGACTATGTAATAGCTCGATTGAATAGACACGAAGTGTTTTCTGGAGGTATTCATTCGTTTAAAACAATGGCAACTTCTGATTACTTCCTCGAAGGAACAGTAAACGAAATTATTGCTTATAATAGCGATAGCCGAGCAACTCTGGAGAATTATGTAGTGTTGTCAATTCAAATAGCTCTCATAAAGCGGCAGCAATTGAAAGCAGTTGATACCGTGCTATTTAACAATATTTACGAGACGAAGGTTATTCGCAAAGATAATTCTGTATCTAATATTGCAGAATCTGTCAGCCGCGGATTAGCCGAAATAACCGATTCTATTATGGCAGATATTATAAAAGCAATGAAGGAGTAGAAACATTGATTTATTCGAGATGAAATATTATCACTTCAAAACGATCTCCTCGACAAATGATTATGCCCTCGACCTGTTAAAGGTTGATTCGCCTGTAATCGTTACAGCCGATCACCAATGGCTCGCTCGAGGGAGAAATTATCGGCAGTGGTATGGCGACTATGTCGGAAATATCTATTGTTCCATTGCAATCAAACATACTGAGCCACCTCCTAAGGAACAACTTTTTATTTATTATGCTATTGGCACTTTGGCTTCAAAATATGCCCTAAAAAGCACCTGCTCGAAAGATTTATTCTTCATTAAGTATCCCAATGATATTTTAGCATTAAATGATAATGGTGAATTTAAAAAAATTGGAGGCGTTTTAGTCGAAAATCAAGAGAATGATTTTGTTAATGCAACCGTGATTGGCATTGGGATAAACATCCAACAAACTGAATTTCCTGATGACATTTCTAAAGATACGATTTCTCTAAATTTATTGGGTTTTGATTATTCTTATAGAGATGTTTTGAATTTACTTACTAATCGCTTAGAGCAGCTATTGAAAACAGATTTTAAAACTTTATTTGATATATGGACAGAAGAGTTGAATTTGAAGAATAAAATAATCACTGTCGAAGGCACAAAAAATATTTGGAAGGTGGAAAGTTTAAATCGGGATGGTACTTTAACTCTTGTTGATGAAAATTACAATAAACTTATTATAAATGAACAACATACGATAAGATATAATGTCTATCCGTAAAAACATACTAGCTATTGATATAGGCAATTCCAGAATCAAACTCTTATATGGCGACAATATTCTTAAGTTATCTTATTTAGAGATGAATTGGAAAGAACTATTAATGGAATTTATAAATAAAGCTAAAGATTTCACTCCATATTATTGCTCTGTAAATGATAAAATTGCAAATGAGATAATTCAGATTTTGAGTAGTAAGTATGCAGTTAATTCCATCAATATTTTGGATATAATAAATTATCATAGATTGTTAATATATCATCATATTAAGGGAATCGGTGCAGATCGTGTGCTTAGCTTAGTTTCAGCTTTGTATTATGAACAACCTCCATTGTTTACTGTTGATTGTGGTACTGCTGTTACAGTCAATGTTGTTGATGAAAATCGGATATGCTTAGGTGGTGCAATATTTCCTGGAATTGATGCACAACAATTTGCTCTCGATAAACTAACTCAGAATTTATACAAAATAAATATAAAAGAAGTGATTTCACTTCCAGCAAAAAATACCGAAGATGCACTCAATTCTGGCATAATTCTCTCAGTTGTTGGTGGTATAAGAGAAATAGTCGGTCGGATTTGCTGGGAGAAATTCAATACGAAGCAAATTAGTATTATTTTTACTGGTGGTGGGGCTAATCAAATATACAAACATTTCAATTACCCGGCAAAATCTTATATCTTAGGAGATTTAAATTTAAAAGGAATTGTTAATATTGTCAATGATTATTATATTTAAGCAATTATGATTAATAATAAAAAAATAGTTGTTGTTCTGCCTGCATATAACGCAGAAAAAACATTGATACAGACTTACGATGAGATACCTTTTGATATAGTTGACGATATCATTCTTGTTGATGATAATAGCACTGATAATACCCTAACCCTTGCCAATCAAATCGGGATAAAGCATATAATCAAGCACGATCAAAACAAAGGATACGGAGCAAATCAAAAATCTTGCTACAACAAAGCCCTTGAATTACAAGCAGATATCGTCATTATGCTGCATCCAGATTATCAATATACCCCTAAATTGATACATTCATTGGCATTTTTAATTGCAAACGAAGTATATCCTGTTGTTCTCGGTTCTCGAATTTTGGGCAAAGGTGCTTTGCGTGGGGGTATGCCTTTATATAAATATATTGCCAATCGCTTTTTAACCTTTGCGCAAAATTTACTTATTGGGCAGAAATTATCTGAATATCATACTGGCTATCGAGCTTTTTCGGCTGAGGTATTGAAAAGAATCAATTACCAAAATAATTCCGACGATTTTATCTTCGATAATCAGATGATTTCGCAAATATTCGTTGCTGGCTATGAAATAGCCGAAATTACGTGCCCGACCAAGTATTTCAAAGAAGCTTCTTCTATTAACTTAGTAAGAAGTATTAAATATGGATTCGGCGTCCTTTGGGTTTCGATTAAACATTTTCTCTATAGAATTGGCTTAGGTCGTTTCAAATTATACCGATGAGATTTGCGAACTAAATCAAGGTCCATTTTTAAATCGTAGTTCCCAATCCCACAATTTTTATGTCATTCCCGATAAATTCCACCTGTCATTTTCACGAAATCGGGAAGCAGTATTATTTCCCTCCGTGTCAGTTTTCTACTTGCGTTGGAATGACAAGAGTAATTTAGTTAAAACAATTTCTTTAATTTGAGTAAAATTGAGACAACTTTATCATAATAATAGTAGAACAGACGTCCCCGTCTGTTCAAAATGCTCAATATTCCTTTGGTCAGA
>JBBISM010000038.1:0-16331 GCA_037441245.1 Ignavibacteria bacterium
GAAAATACTGTTGAAAAACTTGCCCCAGGAGTTGATAATATTTTTCTCGGTGGTTTTGTTGGAGCATCTGTCCGAGCAGTTGCGGGCCAACCCTATGGTTCAATTTACGGTTTTGGATGGCAACGAGATGAACAAGGTAGAGTAAAGATAGGGGATGACCCCGAAAACGAAGCGGAGTATGGTTTCCCGATTGTTGACCGTGCCGAAAAGAATTTTGGTAGTGCAACACCGGATTGGTTGTTTGGCTTCCGCAACAATCTCTCTTATGCTGGATTAACTCTTTCTTTCCTTATTGATGTTAAGAAGGGAGGCGTGCTCTGGAATGGTACAAAAGGTGCTTTGTATTTCTTTGGTACTCATAAGGAAACTGAGAATAGAAATTATAAAAAAGTATTTGAAGGAGTCAAAGCTACATCAGGTGCTGTAAATGATATTGAAGTAACTATTGATCAAGGTTGGCTTGCTTTAGGTAATGGAAATGGTTTCTTCGGAAATAATACTGAGGATTTCATCGAGGATGCTGGCTGGGTTCGACTGCGTGAAGTATCTTTATCATATAATCTACCGAAAGATATTTCGAAGATGCTGTTCGTATCAGATATTACAGTGAGCTTCACGGCGAGAAATCTTTGGCTTAGCACAGACTATACCGGAATTGACCCCGAGACAAGTCTTATGGGTACAGTTAATGCCCAGGGCATTGACTATTTCAATATGCCAAATACCCGTTCTTATAATTTCACAGTTAATTTAGGATTTTAATTAATATAATTGTTTAAAATAATTGTAATGTTAATCAAACAAAGAAGTGCTTATGAAAACAAAAATAATAAACGGATTATTGACCATAGGAATAATTCTGCTTGTTTCTTGTGATAGTTGGATTGACCCAAATTTGAATATTGACCCTACAAGTCCAAGAGAGGTGTCAATGAATGTGATATTACCAACAACACAAGCAGGAATTTCTTATGTAGCCGGTGGAGATTTTTACCGCCAGCTTGGATTATTTACCCAGCATTTTACTGGCTTTGACCGACAACATCTTGCTACATATAATTATGAGTTTAATGAAAGTATTTTTGATAATGCTTGGAACACAATGTATTCTGGTCCAATGAATGATTTATATTTAATCATTAATAAAGCAAAAGAAACAAACTCTCCACACTATAGTGGGGTAGCAAAAATTCTGATGGCATTTTCGCTTGGTTTATGGACTGATGTAGTGGGAGCTATACCGTATAGCGAAGCATTTAAAGGAACTGAAAATCTTAAACCAAAATATGATACCCAAGAACAAATCTATAATGCCATAGAACAACTTTTAACGGAAGCTATTCAGGATTTAAACAATCCTGCAAGTAATTTTAAGCCAGGCGGTGATGACTTTATATATAAAGGTAATCTCGCGAAATGGATTAAAGCAGCCAATACTTTAAAGGCTCGATATTACTTGCATTTAAAGAAATTCAATGAAGCCTTGAATATTCTAAAAGACGGATTTGCAGATAATTCAGACGATTTTCAATTTGTACACGGAGCTAAAGAATCGGAGTCTAATCCGCTTTATCAATTTATGGCTCAACGTGGCGATATTTATGTAGGAACATTTCTTATTAATTTAATGAATAATCTCAATGATCCTCGCAGAGCAGCTTATGCACAAGCCGACCAAGAAGGAAATTTCACAATAACTTCACTCCCAGGGGCATTTTACGCATCTATCAATTCGCCTGTTCCTTTCATAACTTATGCAGAAGCAAAATTTATAGAAGCTGAAATCTATATGCAACTCAATAATAAAGCCCTTGCTTATACTGCTTATATTGATGCAATAACTGCTTCCTGCCAGAAACATGGTGTTAGCGGTGATGATATTACAACTTATATCTCTCAGGAAACAGTTGGATTGGGTGGAGATGATTCTAAATTAACTTTAGAGATTGTTATGCAACAAAAGTATATCGCAATGTATTACAACTGCGAAAGTTGGGTTGATTGGCGTCGTACAGGCTTGCCAATACTTCAAGCTATAGAAGAGTGTTTTATTCTCAAAGCGAGAGATTATTTAACAATGCTAATCTCTCTGCAGTTGCTCCTAATCATACCTCACCAGATTTTATTTTTGATAAGTTATGGTGGGATAAAACTTTTTGGAATCCGTGATGATATTTAACTCATGAATGCAAGCCCGGCAGAGATTTCTCTTCCGGGCTTTTTTTTTCTGTCTTGTATAATCTTAACTCGAGATATAATTTTGATATTTATTAATTGTTCAGATTTATAATTATGAATTTGCTCGAGTTTCATTCTGTTTGTTTAATAAACGGCATTATCCTTGATGAAGAACAAATTGTTTTATTCGAACGATACCACAGAGAATTGGTCTATTGGAACGAAAAAATAAATTTAATTTCGCAAAAAGATGTTGAAAATATCTACTTGAGACATTTTCTTCATTCTCTTACACTTTTGAAATATATTGAAATTCCTTCGAAATCATACTGTTTAGATATTGGCACTGGCGGAGGATTCCCTGGAATACCACTTAAAATAGCAAGACAGGATCTAAGATTTGTTCTATTAGAGTCTGTTAATAAAAAAGCAAAATTAGCTGAAATGTTCGCTAAACATACTGGTTTACCCTCTGTTGAAGTTATAGCAAAACGCGCTGAAAATTTAGGAAAAGATAAAAGTTATATAAATAAATTTAATTTTGTATTTACAAGGGCTGTATCAAGGGTAAAGAATATATTAAATTGGTCAATCCCATTTCTGAAGAATGGTGGTAAAATTATTATGCTCAAAGGCGGTAATTTGCAAAAAGAAGTAGATGAAGCTATAAAGTCCTATTCTAATGCTAATTTCTTAGAAATACTGATACAAATAAAAAATTGCGACTGGTTCGAAAATGAAGACAAAAAAATTCTGATTTGCTCGTTTACTCAGGAACACTGAAATTTTTTTGTGTTCATACGTCTAATTAATCAATTAATTAAACGATGAATGATGAAATATTTTTTAACAATAGTTTTGATAATTCAATTAATTCCGATTAATATTAAGGCACAGGAACTCAAAAGTGCATTGAAAATAGCTCGTGTAAAATACTCAGGCGGAGGCGATTGGTACAACGATCCATCAGCGGAAGTAAATTTATTGAACTTTATCAGAAAGCACACAAACATTGTCGTTAATCCTGTTTATGAATATGTAGAACTCGGTTCGGACAATCTCTTCCTTTATCCTATAATCTTTTTGACTGGTCACGGTAATGTAAAATTCACTGATGGCGATGTCCGAAGGTTAAGGGCATATCTCCAAAATGGCGGTTTTCTATATATTGATGATGATTACGGTCTCGACCCATATATTAGAACGGAAATGAAAAAAGTATTTCCCGAACAGGAATTTATTGAATTGCCATTCAATCATGGTATTTTCAGTTCTCATTTTACATTCAAAAATGGTTTCCCTAAGATTCATGAACATGATGATAACCCCCCGCAAACCTTTGGATTATTTTATAAAGGCAGGTTGTGCGTGGTTTATACTTATGAGATTAATTCTTCAGATGGGTGGGCTGACCCAGAAATTCATAAAGACCCTCCTGAGAAGCGTGAGGAGTCTTTTAGAATTGGCACTAATATAATTATTTGGGCATTATCAAATTAAATGGTAGAATTATGCAGGAATTCCAATTAAATTTCAATACAATAATAAAAAAATTAAAACGAACCCGAAGAGCAGAATTAAATTTCAATATCATTACTGGAATTTTAAAAACACTAAGTATTATCTTGGGATTAATACTTTTAGTTTCTATAATCGAAGCAGTAGCACACGGCGATACTATCTTCAGGGGAATATTAGCAGCTATTTTGTTTTTTGTTGTTTTTGTTTCAATGGGAGTTTTCTTTGGTCCTCATCTTGCAAAACAACTAAATATAATTCCCGCCGAATCTATTGATAAATTAGCTCTTCGCATTGGTTGGCACTATCCAGATATCCAAGACCGGTTGAGCAATTCGATTCAAATAATTGATTACAACGAAAGGAACAATAAAGATTCAGATTTAGCTTATGCTGCTTTCAATGATATTGCGAATATATCAATAAATAAAGATTTCAGCATTATAATCAATAAAAAGGAATTAAAGAAATCATTAATATTTTTCTTTATCATATCAGCAGTAACAATTGCAAGTTTTTCATCCTTCCAATCAATTTTGGGAAGTTCTCTTCATAGAGTTCTTAACTTCGGTATATCTTTCACCCCACCACCACCTTTCGAATTAACTATCGAACCGATAAACCAAACTCTATCGAGAGGCGATAAAGCTGTTATAAAAATAATTGCAGAAGGGAAAGCTCCCGATAATGTTACACTCCTTATAAAAGAAATTGACCAAAAGAACTATGATTCTTATGTTTTGCGACTTCAACCAGATAATACATATACTTATGAAATCCCATCACTGAAGAAAAACATCATATTTTATGGTAATGCCTATTGGCTTAATTCGAGCGTTAATACAAAGATTGGGAAAATCAATGTAACCGATAAACCAATAATACGTGCAATGAATGGTAACATAATATATCCATCATACACTCGAATTACACCCCGTCAATTTTATGAAGATAATGGTGACATTTCAGCTTTAATCGGTTCACGAGTTGATTTAACAATTTATACAAATAAGCAATTAAAGAATGCTACCATAATTTACGAGCAAACATACAAATTAGCATCAGAAGTAGATGATTCAATTCTCGATTCTACAAAGAAAGTTGCCATACAGATGAAATCCGATGGTAGAAAAGCAACGGGAAGTTTCCGAATTAATAATTCGGGTGTTTATTATATCACAATTACTGATGAAGACGATAGAATAAACGAGGACATAATCAAATATCAAATTATTGCTTTGAAAGATGAATATCCACAAATATCATTGATTGAACCGCAAGGCGATAGTAAAGTTAGCGAAAATGCACTTTTACCTCTAAAAATTGCAATTTCCGATGATTATGGTTTTTCAAAGATGTTATTACACTATAAACTCATATTATCGAAATACACCGAACCTGATAGAAATTATTCTTCAATAGAGATACCATTTTTAACAACTGATTTGACTGCTGAAGTGCCTTATCTTTGGGATTTGAACAAAATAGGGATTTCCCCCGAAGATAAATATGAATTTTACATAGAAATATTCGATAATGATATAATTTCGGGACCAAAATCAGCAAGAACAGAAGCACTTACTGTAAGATTGCCATCACTCGATGAAATATTGCAATCGGCTAAAGATGCCCAAAAGCAAATTGAAAAAGAATTAGAAAAAGCTTTGAAGCAAGCCGACCAGATACGCAAAGAAATGCAAGAACTCAACCGTGAACTACTGAAAGATTTCAATCGCAAGGAATTGGACTGGAAAGAAAAAAAGAACATCGAGGATATTGTTAAAAAACAACAGGAATTAGCCGAAAAGCTAAGCGATGTAAAAGATAAACTCGAAGATGTATCACGTTCTTTACAAGATAATAAAGCAATTTCGCAAGAAACTCTGAATAAATTTTTAGAATTACAGAGATTGATGAGCGAGGTCAATTCACCAGAGTTGCAAAGGATGCAAGATAGATTGGAACAAGCTTTAAAACAGATCTCTCCAGAACAGATGCAAAAACTGTTAAAAGAAGTACAATTCGACGAAGAGAAATTTAGAAAAAGTATTGAAAGAACTTTAAAAATTTTGAAAAGATTGCAAGCAGAACAAAAAGTAGATGCACTGAACAAAAGAGCAGAGGAAATGCTTAACAAA
This sequence comes from Ignavibacteria bacterium, assembly GCA_037441245.1. Classification (GTDB taxonomy): domain Bacteria; phylum Bacteroidota; class Ignavibacteria; order Kapaibacteriales; family UBA2268; genus CALHGZ01. Next base: position 5,835 of record JBBISM010000038.1, read on the forward strand.
CAGGAGGATTTGACTAAACAAACAGAAAATGCCAACCCAAATGATGATAAAAAAAGAAATGAATTATCAGATTTGCAAAAATCACTTCAAAAAGATATTGATAAAGTTACAAAAGAATTATCAGAACTCGAGCAATTGATGAAAGAAATTGGCGATGATATGCCAATCGAAGAACTGCAAAAAGCAGGCGAAGAGCTAAATTCTTACGAAACATCTGCGGAGATGCAAAATGCTTCAAATCAGATTAAAAAAGGTGATATGAAGCAAGCAAAAAGCTCACAAAGAAAAGCCACATCGAACTTAAATAAATTTTCCGAGCAGATGGATAAAGTCAAACAAGAAATGCAGGATAGAAACGCAAAAGAAGTAATGAGAAAATTACAGAAAAACATAAGTGATTTACTGAAGCTATCAAAAGAACAGGAGGCACTGAAACAATCCACACAAACATCTGATTTCAATTCACTTCAATTATCAACTTATGCTGAAATTCAATCGAACTTGTTCCAATCCCTTGTAAATATTGCCAATGCAATGATGGCTCTATCAGAAAAGACATTTGCAATAACACCTGAAATGGGCAAAGCTATAGGCGATGCATTGGAAGAGATGCAAAATGCAACAGAGCAATTAGCTAATCGAAGACCAAATAATGCACTGAAATCGCAGGTTTCAGCAATGTCATCGCTCAATCAAGCTGCATCGCAAATGCAAAATATGCTATCTATGATGCAAAATCAGGGCGCTGGTGCTTGTGATAATCCTGGTGGTTCAGGTATGGGACAAACACCAGGTGGTATGGGATTGGGCGAAAGATTACAACAATTAGCAGGTCAACAACAAGCTATTAATCAAGCAATGCAACAATCAATGCAACAAAGTAACCAGGGACAGTTATCGCTCGAACAACAGGCGGAATATGGCAGAATTGCTCAAGAACAGGGAAGGGCCCGCAAAACTTTACAGGAACTTGCAGATGAACAAAAGAAAAACCCAGATTCAGAAAAAAGATTACTCGGAGATTTGGAGCGTATTGCGAAAGATATGCAAGAGGTTGTTACTGATCTGATTAGTGGAGATATAAAGCCAGAGACACTCAATCGGCAGGAAAGAATATTATCGAGATTGCTCGATGCTACTCGTTCGATTAATAACAGAGATTATGAAAAAAATAGAGAATCCAGACCCGGTAGAGAAGTATTGAGAATGAGTCCTGCAGAAATTGATTTAATGAAGCAAGAAGGCAATACAAGAGCTTTACAGGAGTTATTAAGGCAAATCCAAGAAGGATATACTAAAGACTATGAAAACCTAATTAAACGCTATTTCGAGGCAATTCAGAATAATTCTAAAGCAAATTTTTAAAGATTCCTTTGTGGGTCAAAACTCATTGTGTTTATAAATAAATTTTTATAAAAACATTTTTTTGAAACATTTTTACTATAATTATCGTAAGTTAGGATAGTTATAGTATTATCATTGTTTATTGGAAATGATATGAAAAAACAACTTCAACGTTCAAATCGCAATAAAATCATTGGTGGAGTTGCTAGCGGTATAGCAGAATATTTTGATATTGATCCGACAATTGTTAGGATAATTTTTATAGTTACTGCACTTGGTTGGGGATTGAGTATATTGCTTTATATAGTTCTTTGGATAATCTTGCCCGATGAGATTACTACAAGATTTAAACAGGAATCTCCACAGTCTTCCGAATTTACTGACAATATTAGCGAAATCAATGGTTCAACAATAACAGTTAGTGGGGTTAGTAAGACTAAAGTTATATTAGGTTTCTTATTAATTCTTTTGGGGATAATTTTATTGATAAACAATTTTGTCAGCTTTTCTATTATCAAATATTTCTGGCCTCTTATTTTGGTAATAATTGGTATATATATCATATTGAAAAGTGCAAAGATTAAATCGGGAGAACTGCAATGAGAACTCATATTATATTTTGGGGAATTCTTCTGATTTCCCTTGGTTTAGCTTTGGTTTTAAATAATTTTGATTTACTTGAATTTGATTTTTCCTTTGTATTCAAGCTTTGGCCAATTATTTTAATTATATGGGGTTTAACTTTCCTAAAAATTCACGATGTATTTAAAAAGATTCTTGCAGGGTTTTCGGCAATATTGATTACCCTGTTATTTGTCGCATTAATTAAACATGATTGGTGGACTGCATTCAAAAATTTAGGAACAAAACACTTCGACTAAATTCGTGATTAGATAAGAGTTTGAAGGTTATTACTAATTTTTGAATAATTTGTGTTTCAAAATATACTTTTCGACTTTCTTGGGAACTAAATATTTTATTGACTTACCTTGTGCAATTCTTTGCCGAATTTCAGAAGCGGATATTTCGATTAAAGGTGCATCGAGCCACATTGGTGGTTTATTGCCAATTGTTAGTTTTTGACTAATTGAATTTATCTCTTCTACTGCAAGAGTTTTTGGGCGTAAAGCGATTACTATCTGGACAAGTTTTAAAATCTCTTCCCATTTGTACCATTTATCAAATAGAAATGAATGATCACTTCCGATTAGCAGGAATAAATTATCATTTTCATACTTTTTTTTTATATGATGGATAGTATCAATAGTATGCGAAATTCCGCCAGATTTAATTTCAAAATCATCTATTGTATATTTACAATTTTTCTTAATCGCTAATTTTAGCATTTTGAATCTATGCTTGGATTCGACAATAGTATGGCTGTCTTCTACCTTGAAAGGGGAGATATTAGTTGGGATCAATATGCATTTATGAAGTTTAAATTCTTCAATAAACCTTTCGGAAATAATTAAATGGGCAATTTGTATTGGATTGAATGTGCCACCGAAAATTCCGATATTATTTTTATTATTCATCATAAACAAGATAAGACGCTGTGTTTCTCTTACCGTGAATCACATTAGGTGCGATAAATATTCTCTTATTTTTGATAGCTTTTTCAAATTCATCTCGAAATTTGACAACAAATCCGCGAATAGGCCAGGCAGCGGCTTCGCCCAATGCACATATTGTATTTCCTTCAATATTATTAGCTATCGAAATTAATAAATCTAAATCCTTACTTGTTGCATCTCCTTTTGCAATTCTTTTTAGAATTTTTTCCATCCAGCCACATCCTTCACGGCAAGGGGTACACTGTCCACAAGATTCGTGATGATAGAAATGAGCGATTCTCAATGTAACTTTGACCAAATCAGTATCTTCGTCCATAACCATAATACCACCAGTTCCGATATGTGTGCCAATTTGTTTGAGCGATTCTTCGTCCATTTTCACTCCTTCGATTTCATCTCCTCTCAAAGGTGGCATTGATGAACCGCCAGGTATTACAGTTTTTATTTTCTTATTATTTCTTACCCCGCCGCAGTAATTATAAATTATATCTGTCAGCAGTGTACCTGTCGGCAGTTCATAAACACCGGGCTTATTAATATGTCCACTTACTCCGAAAAGCAAAGTTCCAGTATGACCGGGTGCTCCGATTTTAGCATAATTTTCACCACCTATTTTGATAATCGCTGGAACTGTTGCGATAGTTTCGACATTGTTGACAGTAGTAGGCATACCTCATAGTCCATTTTGAGCAGGAAATGGTGGTTTGTATCTCGGGTATCCTCTATCGCCTTCGATTGAATTCATTAGTGAAGTTTCTTCCCCGCAAATATATGCCCCAGCGCCTTTATGAATGTATATATCAAGAAAATAATCATTTCCGAAAGTTTCCTTCATCTTTTCACCAACAAATCCCCGTTGATAAGCATTATCGAGAGCTTTTTGCATTAATTTTATCCAGCGATGATATTCACCTCGGATATAAATATATGCGATATTTATTCCCATTGCATATCCTGCTATCAAAATACCTTCGATTAATTGATGTGGATTGTATTCAAAGATTTGCCTATCTTTGAATGAGCCAGGTTCTGATTCATCGCCATTGACTGCAAGGTATTTGGGTTTATCATTTCCTTTGGGCATAAATGTCCATTTAAGACCAGTTGGAAAAGCTGCCCCGCCACGTCCACGCAAACCTGATATTTTTACTTCGTTTGTTACTTGGTCTGGAGTCATTGTGATAGCTTTGCGATATTGTTGGTATCCATCGTTTTTTAAATAAACTTCGATGTCGTGCAAGTTGGGTAAATCGGGTAATAACAATTTTGGTGTATTTTCCATCACTCAATCCTTAATTTAATCTTTCGTAATTCGACTTTATTTTATGCAAAGAGTTTTTCATACTGATTAATTTTTCTTTTTCGTATAGGATAACGTCTTCTGGTGCGTTATTTATGAATTTTTCGTTTGATAATTTATTTTCTGTAATATTGATATTTTTTTCCAGTCGTTGGATTTCTGATTTGAGTCTTTTTTTCTCGTTTTCTATGTTGATAGTGCTATTGAGTTCGATAGCAATTTCATTTTCTCTAATAACGGAGACTATTGATTTTTCTGGTTTTTCTAAATTTTGTCCAATAACAAGTGGATTGGATTTGGACATAACTGAAATTACATTATGTTGGTTCTGCAGTATTTTCTCTATTGCCTCATTACCAGCTGAAATGAATACTTTTAGTTCCTTTGATGGGGGAATATTCATTAACGCTCTTAGGCTCCTGATTTCTTCGACTATCATTTGAATAATGTTGAATGTCTCCTCGATATCATCAGAGATATCCCAATCGTTAAAAATGGGGAAACTCGAAATCGAAAGGCTCGATTCTTCATCTTTATTCCATATTAAATGCCAGATTTCTTCAGTGATGAATGGCATAATTGGATGCAAAATTTTTAGAATTCGCTCGAACAAATTCAGAACGAATTTTATTAATGAGCGATTATAGGGGATTGTGTTAGTGTCAGATGTCTGAATTTTTAGAATTTCGATATACCAATCACAAAAATCCCGCCAGACGAAGTCATAGATTATTTTAGAGTATTCATTAACACGGTAATTATTTAGAGCTTCTTCGGATTTTTTCAAAACGCTATTATACCTAGAGCGAATCCATTTATCAGCAATTGTGAGTTGTTCATTAGTTAGTGCTAGTTCTTCATTTGCAGGGCATACTTCATATAGATTAAATTGGTCTTGCTTTAATGCTAAAAATCTTGCGGCATTCCATAATTTATTAGCAAAATTTCTACCTATTTCCATTGAAGGAATATCCTGTGTTTTAAAGTTTATGTCCATTTTTATATCCTGTCCCAAAGGGGAAAGATATATCATAGAGAAGCGAACAGCATCTGCGCCATATTTATCAATAATTATAAGTGGGTCTGGAGAATTGCCAAGAGATTTTGATAATTTTCTTCCTAATCCATCTCTAATCGTACTTGTCAAATAAACATCTCGAAAAGGAATTTCCTTTTTGAAATAGTAAGTTGCCATAATCATTCGTGCAACCCAAAAGAAAATAATATCAGGGGCAGTAACAAGCAAATCAGTCGGAAGGAATTTCTTTAAATCCTCTGTTTCTTCTGACTGTCCATCATATAGCCATTTCATAGTAGTTAGTGGCCATAGCCAGGATGAGAACCAGGTATCGAGAACATCTGTATCCTGCTCTAAGTTTGAATCAGGCGGGATGTTTAATTTTTTCAGTGCTTCTTCTTCTGAACTTGCTGCAATGTGTCTGCCATCGGGAGTATAATAGACGGGAATTCTGTGTCCCCACCATAATTGCCTTGAAATACACCAATCTCTTATGTTTGTAAGCCAATGTTCATAAGTTTTGACCCAATGGGCTGGGTAAAACTGTATTCTATCGGATTTTACTAATTCGAGGGCATATTCGGCTAATGGCTTCATTTTGACGAACCACTGTACACTCAAATATGGCTCGATTGGCTCCCCGCCCCGTTGAGAAAATCCTACGTTATGAACATAATCTTCAACTTTTTCAATTAAATTAGCTTCTTCGAGCTTATGTACAATTAGTTTACGCGCTTTGAATCTTTCGATGCCATTGAATTCACCAGTTAATTCATTTAATATACCATCGGGGTTAATAGTATTAACTTGTTCGAGTGAATGCCTCAAGCCGACTTCAAAATCATTTGGATCATGTGCGGGTGTAATTTTTACGCAACCAGTACCGAATTCTGGGTCAGCATATTCATCGGCAATAATTGGAACAATTCGATTAACTAATGGTACGATTGCATTCTTACCCAAAAGATGTGTATAGCGATTATCATTTGGATTAATAGCAACAGCTACATCACCAAAAATAGTCTCAGGCCTAACAGTAGAAACACATATATAGTCTGGGGAATTTTCGATATAATACCGTAAAGTAAAGAGTTTTCCTTTTACTTCTCTTGAAATAACTTCTTCATCAGATAAAGCTGTTTGAGATAAAGGGGACCAATTAATAATTCGCTTTCCACGATAAATCAATCCTTCGTCAAATAATCTGATGAATACTTCTCTTACAGCATTTGATGCAGATTCATCCATAGTGAATAATGTTCGAGACCAATCGCAAGATACACCGAGTTTTTTTAATTGTTGAAGTATGATACCACCATATTTTTCTTTCCATTCCCAAACTTTTTCAATGAATTTTTCTCGCCCTATATCATATTTAGTAATATTTTGGCTTTCTAATTCAGCTTCGACCCGAGTTTGAGTAGCTATTCCAGCATGGTCAATACCAGGGAACCAACAGACTTCGTAGCCCTTCATTCGTTTCCATCGGATATATAAATCCTGAAGAGTTTGATTTAGAATATGGCCGAAATGTAATATACCTGTAACATTAGGTGGAGGCATCAAAATACTATATTTTGGCTTTTCTGTTTTGTTTGATGCTTCGAAAATGTTATTTTTGAGCCAAACTGAATACCATTTATGTTCAACTATTTTTGGGTCATACGTTTTTGCAAATTTTTCTTGCATTTTTGTACTAATAAAATTTTAAAACTATCAAAATTATGAATTTTTTAAGTTAATTTTGATTTTCTTTTTGGTTTTAAATTTATTCTTTATTAGATTTTCTTTGCAAATAGATTTAATTTTTACGATATTTGATTAATTAAATAAAAGCTATTTGGCTTTTTAATTTTTTTGGACTATTTTTTGCATATCACATATTACAAATGATTTAAAAAGTTTAACTATTTTTTGGAGGATTTATGCGGATTAAATTTATTAAAAATCTAATCGGGATAACCAGTATATCCTTAGTATTAGTGCTTTCGTTACCCAATTGCACTTGTAAAATATCTGAACAAGATTACAACAAATTGCAAGATTTAAGGAGGGAGGAACGCCAAATTTCAGCTGACATCAGCAAGAAAAGAGAGGATAAAAATGCCATCGAAAGAGAATTAAAAGCAAAACAAACCGAAGCTGATAAGTGTAAAGAAGAGAGAGAATTTATCGAAAAGAAATTAACCCAATGGCCTAATGTATGGCCGGATTATGTTCCAACTCCTTAATTAATTTTGAGATGTATAACAAGAATATATGGAGAGTTATGAAAAAAATTATTTTCCTCTTAGTTTTAATTTCGATTGCAGGAACCGCAATCGCACAAAGAGCACCCGAATCAAAGCCTGATAAAGATTTAACTTGCGACGAAGCTGCCCTCAGAATTCAAGATTGGGAAGCCAAAGTTAACGATTTAAAAACTCAATTAAATAATTTAACTTCAGATGTACAAAAGTTAAGTAGTAACTTAGAATCTACAAAAAAAGCATATAAAGACTGCAAAGAATGGATTTATCGCTTGTTAGGAGTTACTGAACTAGACGTTGAACAATTCAGACAAAAACTCGGAGTAATAGAAGGTAAAATTCGAGCAATGAAGAACCTTTCTGATGATGAATTGGCAGATCGTCGCTCAGAAATTGAAGCCTTAGAGAATGAACTTAACCAATTAAGGGAAAATAAGATTTCTCTTATGCCTGAATTTTTCAATAAAATACAGCAATTAGCCCGTGATATTAGAGGTTTGTATCGCGAAAAGAAAATCAGATCCTATACTGTTGGGACCTGGGCAAAAGATAGAGATTGCCTATGGAATATAGCTGGCAAGATTGAAATTTATGGAGACCCATTCTTATGGCCCAAAATTTGGCAATCTAACAAATCAATTATTCGCAACCCGGATATTATTTTTCCTGGACAGGTTTTAATGTTACCAGCAAAGGGTCCAAAGGATGCAGATGAATTAAAAGCTGAAAGAAATTATTGGAGAATGAAACGAGAGGCAACCAAAGCTGCTGAGGATCAATCTGCAACAAAAGGCCAATAATTTATGTATTTTAGGTTTTTCTCAAATATTTTGCCTCACCCCAAATTAAGGGTGGGGCATATTATTTTATAGGAGGTATATGGAATTTGTTGAAAAAAAAATTAGAATAGACGATATTAAACTACTCAACGAATTGAATTATAACGCAGTTTTGATGCAGTTTATCGAGAATAGATTTTCTGCGGTTATTTCTTTTCGAGGCGATACAATTATTTTAAGAGGCAATCCTTTCGAATTGAAAACAATTGAGAAACTGTTCAGAGAGATTGATTACGTATTTCATAAGACTGGCAAATTATTAATAAATGATATTGAAACAATTTTAGAATTAATACAACCAGATGATAACGGTCGCACAATCGAGAAAAATAACCTTGATATAATATATTACGGCTCTAAAGAAATTATTCGGGCAAAAACACAACGGCAAAAAGAATATCATGAAAAAGTATTGAAAAATGATCTAGTTTTTTCAATCGGACCTGCTGGCACGGGGAAAACATTCCTCGCTGTTGCAATGGCACTGGCGGCTCTTAAACGAAATGAAGTCTCAAGATTAATTATCTCAAGGCCTGCTGTTGAAGCCGGGGAATCGCTTGGTTTTTTACCAGGTGATTTTAAAGAAAAATTAGACCCTTATCTTAGGCCCATTACAGACGCTTTGATGTATTTACTTTCTTCTGATAAGATGAAAAGTATGATGGAAAAAAATTTGATAGAAATCACTCCATTAGCTTATATGAGAGGACGTACTTTAAGCGATGCTTTCATTATATTAGATGAAGCTCAAAATGCTACTATTAACCAGATGAAAATGTTTCTCACAAGATTAGGATTTGACTCGAAAGCAATTGTAACAGGGGATATAACCCAGGTTGATTTGAAAAATAAAAGCGATTCTGGATTGATTCACGTGCAAACAATTTTAAAAAATATCAAGGGCATCGAATTTACATATTTCACTGAAAAAGATGTAATCAGGCATAGGCTTGTTACAGAAATTATTAAAGCATACGATAGAGATTCAAAGAAAAGAAACAAAACCAATTCTAAAAATACTCAATAACAGGACTTGAATAATTGGTAGAATTATTTAAAATCGGCTTTTTATCTATTACTTTAATTGATATATTGGATATTGCTATTGTCGCAGTGCTTTTTTTCTGGTTATACAAAGCACTGAGAAATACAGTTGCAATACAGATTTTAATGGGGTTAGTAATACTTATTTCACTTGCTTTTATAACTGAGGCGATACACTTAAAAGCGATAAACTGGATTTTAAGGACAATTTCTGATATTTGGCTTATTGCTTTCATTATTTTGTTTCAACCTGAATTAAGAAAATTATTGATGATGATTACCCGTAGCCCTTTATTTAAAATTTTTGTCAAAGAGAAGATTTCTGAAACTATTGATGAAGTGATTGAAGCTGTAATAGAACTCTCCGAAAAGCATATCGGTGCTATAATAGTATTTACAAGGACTCAAAATGTTAAAATGACTGTTGAAACAGGCATACCTATCAAAGCACAGGTTACAAAAGAGTTGATAATTTCAATATTTAATCCAAAATCCCCGCTTCACGATGGTGCTATAATTATTGATGGACAAATGTTGGTCGCCGCAAGGTGTATATTACCTTTATCAACAGTTACTAAAATTAAAAATAGAAATTTGGGTACTCGCCACCGTGCTGCTTTAGGGTTATCCGAGCAAATTGATGCAATAGTCTTGGTTGTATCAGAAGAAACAGCTTCTATCTCACTTGCCGAAGGAGGGAAATTCATCTTTGATATTTCAAAAGAAATGCTACCTAGTTTTTTAAGTACAAAATTGAGCGAAGAATTGAACTGAAATTGGTTCTATAAACTACTACTTATAAAATAGTCTAATCTCTTCACAATTCGACAATTGTTACACCTGCCCCACCTTCAACTAACTCACCAAGACGATATGAAGCAATATATTGATTGAATTTGAGAAAATTATGAATTGCTTCCCTCAAGGCTCCCGTGCCTTTGCCGTGGATTATTACGACTGAATTCAGATTAGATAATATTGCATCAGAGATAAAATTATCAATATCTTTAAGTGCTTCATCAACTCTTTTACCTCTAATATCAATAGTTCTTCTAAAATCATATTTGATATGCTCAGAATTGATACTTCTGATTTTTTCGGGCATTTTCGTAAGTTCGATTTGGGAATT
>JBBISM010000039.1:0-6201 GCA_037441245.1 Ignavibacteria bacterium
CTTCATCGCTTTCGAATTCGAATGGTGTTTTTGTAGTGTCAGTTAGAGTTAAACCATAAATTTTTGACATTTCATTGTAAATGAAACTACGTTCAAAATTGCCAAGCTGTGGTCTAAACGTTCGATTTGATATAAAAAATAGGTATCTGCCTTCTGGGTCGAAAACGGGGTTAAATGAGTTATAAAATTCATCGGTTACTTGGTATGTTTTAGAATTTTCGAGTGAATATAAATATATAACCGCAAATTCATTTTCTTTATAATCAGTATATGCGACCCATTTACTATCAGGAGACCAGTTGAAATCGCTAATTTCCCAAGCGTCTGATGTAGTAATTACTGTCTCATGTTTTGATGTGATATCAATAATAGTCAACCTCATTAGCTTATCTGAGCAAAGAAGTTTTTTACTATCTGGCGACCATTTGAGTTGATATCTATATGATTGGGAATTTTTTGTTAATTGTATAACATCGCTACCGTCGCTTTTACTTATATATACTTCATCTTCGCCTGATTTGTCATTAATGGATGCAATCCATTTGCCGTCAGGTGACCAAACCGCTGACCTATCGTGTACTCCAGGTGTTCGAGTAATGTTTAGTATTTTTCCTTTTTCAGCAGGTACTGTAAAAATATCACCTCGAGCTGTAAAGAGGGCTCTTTTGCCATCGGGAGAAATCTCGAATTGATTTATATTTTGGGCAACATTTAAAATCTGCGAACGAGCCCAAGGGAAATCTCCGCCTATTTGAATATTAACTTTTTGTATTTCTTCTCTTCTCAAATCCATCAAATATATATAGCCAGAATTTTCGAATGCGATATGATTAGAACCGAGTGATGGAAATTTGATGTCATAATCGGTGAAGTTAGTGATTTTACGTGTTTGCTTTGTGTTAATATCGTAAACATAGAGGTTCATTACGTTATCTCTATCGGATAGATAATAAATTTTATCTTCGTACCACATTGGTATAATGTCTTGAGCATCATTATTGGTGATATTTTCTAATTCCTTGGTCTTTAAATCATAAGTCCAGATATCATCGGCCATGCCACCTCGATATCTTTTCCAGGTTCGAAATTCACGGAAAATTCTATTATAAGCAATTTTATCTCCATCGGGTGAAAATGACGCAAATCCACCACGAGGTACGGGGAGCTGTTCAGGCAAACCACCATCCCTCGAAATAAGATATAGACTGCCAAGAAAAGCATTCCATTGGTCCTGTCTAGCTCGGTAAAGTATTTTATTGCCATCTTTAGTCCATTGGATTACAATCTTATCGGGCCCCATTCGCTCTGAGACATCGGGTATATCCATACTATATGTTAATCTTTTGGGTGTACCTCCTATCGAAGGAACTATATATACCTCTCTATTTCCATCATATTCGCCAGAGAAAGCAATTGTTTTTCCGTCGGGGGAAAAACGTGGAAAAAGTTCTTGTCCATCGGAACTGGTTATTCTTCTTGCAATTCCACCCGATATAGGAACAATATAAATATCGCCCCCGTAAGTGAAGGTAATTTCAGTTGCTGAAGAATTAGGAAATCTAAGTAAGCGTGACTCCTGTGATTGTGTTAGTTGTGAAAAAATTTGGAGTAAAATAAATACAACAATAAAAATCTTAAACATCTTATAACCTTTTTATTTTAAATAAAACATAAAACAATAATACGAAGAATTTCAAATTATGTTATTTATTTAAGATTTTCTTAATTCATCTAATGCTTCGAGTAATCGGTCTAAATCAGATAGTTTAGTATAAAGGTGAGGGGTTATTCTGACACCGCTAATATTTTCCCACTCGATTGCAACAACATGGATTTTGTATTTATCGAATAAATATTTTACAATATCTTGGGGTTTGATGCCATCAATTGAGAAATGAGCTAAACCGCAGGAGTAATCTGATTTGAGCGATGTATTCAATTTGAATCTATCGAATTTCAAAATCTCTTTAGCCCAGAAATCCTTAAGAAATCTCAATCTATTTTCTTTTCTTTTAGTACCAATTGAATTGTGAAAATTCAGAGCTTGTCCGATAGCCATTTCTATTGGGAATGAGCGAGTGCCCATCGCTTCAAATTTTCTAATGTCGGAACTTTTCGGTTCAGCATTTGGATGCAATGGGAATACTTCACAAATTTTTTCCTTATTTATATATAGCAGTCCAGAACCAAAAGGTGCACACAACCATTTATGCAAACTTGTGCCAAAGAAGTCGCAGTTTAAGTCAGGAATTTTAAAATCAATTTGGGCAAATGTATGTGCTGCATCAACTATTACATATATGCCGAGTTTTTTAGCTTCATCAGCAATTTTTCGGGCTGGAAGTATTTGACCAGTCCAATTAATCATATGGGTTATATTGACAGCACGAGTTTTGTTTGTGAATTGTTCTTTGAACTTATTGACAATTATATCATCATTTTCAATTGGTAAATCCAGATTAACCCATAGAATTTTAATTCCGTCTCGGATTTCTCTTTGTTTCCAAGAGTTAATTACATTTGGATAATCTTGCTTGCAAAGGACAACCTCATCATCTTTTTTGAATGTCAACCCAAAAATCACGTTATTTAATGCTTCGGTTGTATTACGGCAAATGGCAATTTCATCAGGGCTTGTACCAGCTAATTTAGCAAGTTTGGCTCTAAGTGGCTCGCGCCCTTGGTCTAATATTTGCCACATATAATAAGTCGGTGCTTCGTTGCACAGGCGATTATATGTTTCTAACGTATCCTGAACATATTTGGGTTGGGGGGAAACGCCCCCGTTATTTAAATTAATGATGTTCGGTGATGAAGTATAAGAACGTTGAACCCAAGCCCAAAAATCTTCATCATTCGATTCGCTTGAGTCATATTTAAAATTTTGTTTAGACTCAAGTTTTAAAGATTGTGAAAGAAGTAATGATGTTGTTCCACCAATTATACTGATGGTTTTAAGAAATTCTCTTCTGTCTTTATTCATTGGTTTGCTTAACAATTAGTAATCACTTTAATTGCAACTTATAAAAAATTCATATTTCAAATACAATTTTTTCTGATTGTAATTGTGAATTATCTTTGTAAAATGACAAGTTTTGGATAAAGTAATTTGTAATGAGTGTTTTTAACATATTTAGAAATGATAAGAGATTCAAGAAGCAATTAAGCGCTCAAGAGGAGAGTGCTTTAATGATGAAAATAAAAAATGCTGATAGTGTTCAATCAGTTGAAAATGATTTTAATCAATTGTATAGTAGTTTGGTTAATAAATTATGGGGAAAATTACTCAATAAATTCCATTCTCAGTTAGATTTCGACGAATTGCAAGATGCATTTCAAGAAGGATGGAGGAAAGTTTTAGAGAATAGAAAAGGTTTTATCGAAGGAAATAACGTATATAACTGGATTTACACAATTATTAAAAATACAGCTTTCGATATGACAAGAAAAGATAAAAAAATTTTAAATGAATTTGAAATTTCAAATAAATTATTCGTATATAGAAAAAACGAAGATAATGAAGATGAAAATATGATTGATATGATTGGTTCGGAGGAGAAAAGCGTTGTGGAAGAAATCGAAGAAAGAGAAATTATAAAAATTATAAATGATGCTATAGAATCAATTGAAGATGAAACAGATAAAAAGCTATTAAAAATGAGAATTATTGAAAATAAAAATTTTAGCGTGATTTCGAAAGAAATAAATGTACCAATAGCAACGATACATTATAGGGTAAATCAAACTTTAAAAAAATTGAAAAACAAATTAGAAAAATTCATAGAAATATAAAAGGAGATACAATGAACAAGCAAAATCAATTTCAACCAAACAATGATGAGAAATTTCTCGATGAATTAGCAAACATATATCAAAGTGTTAAAGAGAAAGTTGAGATTGAGCGAATTGTCTTAAAAACTATAAATCAAACTGATTTTACAAGAGTCTCCCAAAAACAAACGCTGAAAATCAGGCTTATGCAAACACCTGTTAGAGTCCGATTTGCATCAGCTTTTGCTGTTGTTCTATTAGCGATTACTTCAATCTTCTATTTCGTTGATTTTGGCAACAATGGCAAAAATAATGTTACATATATTAATGATACTGTCAATAGTCCCAAACAAGAAATCAATTATGATAAAACCCAAGATCCAATAATTAAAGACAATAATCTAATAGTCTATCAATTTTAATAATGAACTTCATAAGCAGGTAAAATTCCATAAATTGTTAATAAACGGGCTTAAAAAGCCCGTTTTTTATAATGTTTCACGCCTTTTAGGATAATTCTTTCTGAGTAAATCGAACATATTGGCTTGAGTATTTTTATCATACTCTAAAGTTTTCAATAAATCTAACGAATCCTCATCCAATTTTCTACTGTTCTCAAGTTTGGAGAAAAGTTCTTTATGATTTTTAAATTCTTCATCTGGAAGATGTTTATAAGTATTTAATTCAATATATAAGGGGTCGAAATTGGGTTCTAAACCTGAAAATTTCTTATAATGAGACGCCATCTCATAAGTTCCACGAATTTTACCATCCCAAGAATAACCAGCAATATGTGGAGTGAATAAAATAGCTCGCTTTGCTAAATGAGGATTAATATTTGGCTCATTTTGCCATACATCAATTGCGAGATAGATATTTTTTTCGTCAATTTGTTGAATAAGTTCGTTTTCTTCGACTACACATCCACGTGATGTATGTATAAAAAGGGATTCTGTTTTCATCAAACTCAACAGATTTACATTAATCAATGATTTTGTCGGATATTGACCGCTGGTAGTAAGCGGGACGTGATTTGTAATAATATCACAAGTTTCAAAAAGTTCATCTAATTCGCTATATTTAAGACACTTTGGGAATTCATAACCTTGCGAAAGAAGAGGGGGGTCATTGACTATAACTTGCAATCCCATTAACTTAGAATAATTTGCGACTATTTTTCCAATATTGCCATATCCTATGATACCGATTATTTTATGGTTTAGGTCAATGCTTTTGATATTTGCCCACTTAAGTATAGAATAAACAACATATTCAGCTACAGAATTTGCATTCGAACCTGGAGCATAACCCAAATAAATCATAGCTTTCTCAATTGCATCTAAATCAATATGGTCAATACCAGAAGTTGCTGAACCAATGAATTTTATATGTGTATTTTCGAGAAAATCAATATTTATTTTTGTGGTCGAGCGTATAAAAAGGTATTCAGTATCTTGATGAGAACTGTTTTTAAGAGAAAGATATCTACCCTGAAATGTATGAATTTCGCCACAATTCCACAGGCAATCCACCAATAATGGTATATTTTCATCAATTAGTATTTTTGTCATATAAAATTTTGTTTATTGACTGAAAAAATATATTAAAATATAGATATTTTGATTAATTTGCTAATGTTTAATGAAAAAAATTAACATTAATTATGAGTATAAATTACGCTGGCAATATAGATACCCGCAAAGTAACAACCAATAGATTGCTCGAGATGAAGAAAGCAGGACGCAAAATAGTTTGTCTTACCGCATATGATGCACTGATTGCTAGGATGCTGGATGAAGCCGGAGTTGATGTATTATTAGTTGGTGATTCGCTTGGAAATGTATTTCAAGGACATGAGACAACACTTCCCGTAACGTTAGAAGAGACTATTTATCATACAAAATGCGTTGTGCGGGGTTCTTCCCGTGCATTAGTGGTAGCTGATATGCCATTTATGAGCTTTCAAGTTTCATCTGAGGAAGCTTTTAGAAATGCAGGCAGAATAATGAAGGAAACAGGTGCTTCTGCAGTAAAATTAGAAGGTGGTAAACTGGTTCTCGAAGCCATTGCACGTATGACAGAAGCAGGAATACCTGCGATGGGGCACTTAGGATTAACGCCTCAAAGCATTCATAAATTTGGAACATATAGAACTCGTGGAATAAACATTGAAGAAGCAGAAAAGATTTACAATGATGCTTTAGAATTAGAAAAAGTTGGTGTATTTGCGATTGTCTTGGAGAAAATACCAGCTGAGTTGGCTAAAAAAATTACTGAAGTACTCAAAATTCCTACTATTGGTATTGGTGCAGGTCCTTATTGCGATGGTCAAGTCCTCGTATATACCGATTTATTAGGCTTAACGATTGATTTCAGTCCACGTTTTGTACGAAGGTACGCAATGCTATATAATGATATTACATCTTCGGT
>JBBISM010000039.1:6211-15795 GCA_037441245.1 Ignavibacteria bacterium
ATGTTAGAAATAATAATTTTCCAACATTAGAAGAGAGTTATTAATGAAAGCCATATATATTTTATTTTTTTTGATTGTTGTGATAGTCCTTTTATCGTTTTCTTGTGAGAATACATTCACAAGTCAAAAGGATATAGTATTCCCAGATTCAAACGTGAGCTATCAATTGCATGTTGAACCATTTATGAGATTTACTTGTTCCTATTATGGTTGTCATAGTTATGATTTCAGAGCAGGAGGCAGAGATTTATCTTCATATTTTGCACTTACTGATAATGCAATGAATTTAGGGTTCATTATACCATATCAACCGGAGAATAGCATACTAATAAAAATCTTGAAAAGAGAATACTATCACACTTTCAACGAGCAGTGGTTAATAACAGATAATCATATTAAAGGTATTTCCCGATGGATTGCAGAGGGAGCTTTAAATAATTGATATTCAGACTGATGTCAAACAAATAAAAGGAGAAGTATTATGTATAAGACAATTTTATCATTAATAGCAATATTGACAGTATTATTATTGATTAGCTGCGAACCTAAGCCAAAACCAGAGGAAGTCAAGGGATTCACTTCTTATCAGGATGAATCATTGAAATTTGAGCTTCAATACCCGTCGAATTGGAACGTTGCCCGAAGGCGTTTAGCCGATAGAATAGAGATTTATTCATCTCAACCAGGAATGAATCGCTTTAGGTTTGCTGATAATTATCAAAAAGGCTTACCAAGTGCAAAAATCGCATTAATTGCATATAAATTAGACAGCGATTTTGACCACGATTCAGTGTTTAATCACTTCAAAATGTTCGAGGATTATATTTATTCCAACCCTGAGAAAACTACCTTAGACGGCGTAGAAGCCATTAAACGTGATTATGCTTTTGAGCTTGAAGATGGTAATTTCCAGGGCGAAATTTATATTGCGACCAAAGACCCGAATTATGCTACAATATTAATATTTGAATCTTTTGGTAATTCATTTGAAGAATATAGAAAAACAGTTTTTGACGAGGTGAAAAATTCTGTGAAATTGGCCGTCAGCCCGGCAAGAAGAGTTGATACGGTAACCGTTGTTCAAGAAGCTCCCTTGCCTTCATCAACATTCAAAACCGTTAGGGGACAAGGGTATTCAATTTCTATACCAGATAATTTTGGTTCCGAACGAGCAAGAGGTACTCAAGATGCAATCTATTCAAATATGTATATAGGCGAACGACGAGGGGATTGTTATATTGCCGTAGTAATCAAAGATGCCAGCAAACAGCAAGACCTGAAAAAAATCGTTGATGAAACTCAAAAATCTATAGCTGGCGCATCTGCTCCTACATCAGTTACTATAAGCAACGAAAAGGGGTACTATATAACTTACAATGTAAGAACACAAGAAGGTAATGTAAGAACAAGACTTTATTTCTTCTTGAAGGGTACTGATCTTTATCAAATAGCAATGACCTGGAATACAACTAAAGAAGAAAAAGAATATCTTCCTTTACTTGAAAAATCGGTTAATTCAGTTGTATTTGAATGATTCATTTAGAGTTTATAATCTCTTAATGATGTTTCTGTAATCCCCAAAAAATTTATTTTGATATAGTTTAAAAAACGTTTATTAAAATTAAAATCATAAACACATTTATTGTACAAAAATCTAATCAAATTGAAATAAATTAGAGTTTATCATATATCTTACTCGCTAGCAATTTGAAAATTTATTTTTTTAATTTTAAAAAAATGACTATTTTAGTTTGTTAATTTTTTCATATTCAATATAGGGGGTTATATGATACTTGATTTACTGAATCATAAACACATTTATAAGCTGATATTGCTTTGTGTGTTAATTTTTGCAATAAGTTGTACTAAAGAAGGACCTACAGGGCCTACTGGCAAAGACGGTCTTGACGGGAAAGACGCCAATATCGTTTGTGGTACTTGCCACAACAATACATCAGGATTATTAGCCAAACAAAATCAATGGAAAAATTCATTGCATGCGACCGGGTATAATTTTTATCGAAACAGTAATCAATGTGCCTTTTGCCATACCGAACAAGGATTCTTAGAATCTATCAAAGAAGGTAAATATGCAACGGCTGGCACAATCAACGACCCTGTCGGAATAACTTGCCGAACCTGCCATAATGTTCACAATAAATTTGATCAAACCGATTATTCGCTGACTTATTCAGAGCCGGTTAAATTTATGTTTAATCAAGCTGAATCTCACGATTTCGGCAAAGGGAATTTATGTGCTCGATGCCATCAAGCCCGCACATTATCACCTCAACCAGTAGTTGGTGGAGCAGACATAACAATTAATAATAGTCGTTGGGGACCGCATAATAATCCATCTGCAAATGTTGTAGCAGGTATGTGAGCATTTCAGCTTCCGGGAAGCCCATATACAAGCTCACCACATAAGAATTTGATTAGTAATTCTTGTGTAACTTGCCATATGGCAAATCCAATAGGGGCACATGCTGGTGGGCACTCGATGAATATGTTTGCTCATCTTGGTACAACTAAGACACCTAATCGTGCTGGATGTCAGGGAAGCAATTGCCACGATAATTTGACTAATTTCGATTATGAAGGTATTCAAACCGAAATTAAGAATAAACTTACAGAACTTAGAAATTTATTAGCATTAAAAAATTATCTGGATACAGCAGCAAGCAATGGCGAATTCAATTATGATTTACTGAAGGCATCTCAAGCAAGCCCTTTGACTTTACCAGCTAATCATGCTGCCGCAGCTTTCAATTATTTCTTAATTGCTCGTGATAAAAGTTTAGGTGTGCATAATTCAAGATATGCAAGGGCTGTTTTGAATAATTCTATTGCTGCTCTAACTGATTAATTTTATATGAATTGAATGATTAACAATGTGAATAAGATAAAAATGAAAATATTTGTAAATCTTCTACTCCTAATATTAGCAATAATATTCTTGCAATTGAATATTGAGGCTCGGCCTCAATATTCATTATTGCAAACCTATGGCGCTAAATGCCAGAGCTGTCACGTAAATGTTCACGGCGGTGGAGCGAGAAATTTCCCCGGTTGGCTATCAAGAAAAGATATTACTATGATAAATCCTTCTTCGCTCGGGCTGGATGGTTTTTATAGTTTCATAAGCGAGAGCAATACTCACTTCGGTGATTTTCTCCTGTTTAGTATGGATACTCGCTTCCAGACAGCTCGTTGGGGCAGACCCGATGCTTCAAAGCGGGGCTATATGGTGATGCAGGTTTCTCCGTACTTTGTGCTCCAACCCTTCGAATGGATGCACTTAGATGTATATTATAATTTCGCTTATCATATCGAACCAAATAAACGTTATCCTGGTATGGAATACTATAATGCAAGCGCCTATTTTACGATTGATAAAGATTTGCCTTCTATTAGAGCTGGTTATTTCCAGCCTCCAATAGGAACAAAATGGGATGACCATACGTTACTTGTAAAAAGAGTAGGCGATCAGGGCAGAAGTCAATTATTGATGCCTCACGATTATTCTGAATGGGGCGTACAGCTTGATTATGAAAGTATAGATTGGCTTGGTGCTTCAATTGGAGTTTTTGGTTCGGACAATCTTTCAAAGAAAACAGTAAAAGACTATCTTAATAATATAAAAAGTATTGTTAATCCCAATAGTTTATCTTATATTTTTAGATTAGGAATTTTTCCGACTTTACCAGGTGGATATACTTCTTATATGGGTGGTACTTTATTGCTAAATGGTGGAGTTGGACTGGGTAGCGATGGTTTCTATATGAAAAATGAATATTTATACGTTGCTTCTTTAAATTTCAATATCGGGATTTCTGATAAAATTGCACTACTTACTGAATATGTAACCGCTGAAAAACAACACGCTTTCACAACTGATAATTTCTTAGTGGAATTGAATTATCAGGTATTCGATTATTTAATTTTATTTGCCCGTGCCGAGCGAGCAACAACAAGACAGAGAATAATAGCTAAAGATTTCTATACCAATGTAAATCAATATGTATTGGGGGCACATATCAACATTTTGCCTTATATTGATTTGTTGCCCGAGTATAGGATTTATGATAGAGAATTAGCTCCATCCTATCAATCTCAATGGGCTTTTCAATTTCATTTGTTTTACTAATTATTGTGGAATTTGATTATGAACGGTAATGATATAAATAACAATAGGCGAGATTTTCTTAAGAAGATGGGGACTTTTGTGGGAGTATCAATTTCCTTACCCGTGGTATCATCAATAATAAGCTCTTGCGAGCAGGACGAAAACCCAATTCCACAACCACCAAAGGAATTAACTGAAATTGTTTTACTGCGATATCCTGATTTGAACTCAGTCGGTGGAACGGTGAAGGTATTAATTCCAGGAAAAAATAATAATATGCCGATAATATTGCATCGAAAAAGTGATGACGAAATTGTCGCTTTAAGTTCAATTTGTTTGCATACTGGCTGTGAGGTGAATTTACCTCAAGCAGGTAAAATCGAATTGAGATGTCCTTGCCATTTTGTTGTTTTCTCGGCTGAGGATGGAAATATATTAACAAATCCAATCAGCAGTGAATGGAGCGGAGTGCCACTTGAAAAATATAATGTCGTCGAATTCGACAAAATAAATAATATATTGAAAGTTGAAATTTAATGTTTTTTATGTCTAATTTGCTCGGAGTATCAAATGAAAAAAATCCTATCAGCAATAATGATTTTAGCAGTTGTTGGATATGTTTTTGTTTTGCCAATTAATCTTGTCGGCGATCATCACGATAATTGCAAAAAAATCATCGAGGATAAAAAGTGTAATGCTTGCCATTCAGTGGAATGTTTGGGAATCGAAGCAAAGCAAAAGAATCCCAAAACTATGGGACCCGATTTCTCTAAAGCACAGTTGGCTGGTGATTTCGAATTTCTAATGAAATATCTTATGAAAGAAGAAAAATTGCACGATAAATTACACCCTGTGAAATTTAGTGGAAGTCCCGAAGAAATGCAGAAAATGCTAAATTGTTTAGCAGAATTAGCACCCAAACCAGAAACCGAGACACAAGAAGAACCAGAAGCGGAATAATGAAAAGTGTCATAATTGGGAATGTTTAAATTTTCACAAATATTCTTTGCATTTATTTTACTTGTAATAACATCATTCATTAGTAAGTCTCAGGATAATGATGAATGCCTTGCTTGTCATAATGACCCCAGTCAAGTCAAGGAAGTTAGAGGCAAAAAATATCTCTTATATGTAAATGAACGGCAATTTTATCAATCAGCACATAAGGGGTTGAAGTGCATTACCTGTCATAAGGGCTTTGACCCCTATGAAATACCGCATAAACCCGTAATCGAACGGATAAATTGCAAAAGTTGCCATAAAAATCCAGAGAAAACACATTTATTTCATCCGCAGATTTTCAAGGCAACCGGATTAGAAGGGGCTCCTGATGTAAATTGCAAGGGTTGTCATAGTTATCACTATGTGCAATCACAGAAAAATCCAAGTTCTAAGTTCCACTTTTCGAATTTAACTAATTCTTGCGGTGATTGTCATAAACAGCAAAAGATAGAATTCCAAAAATCAGAACATTACAAATTTGTTCGAGCCGACAATCCCAACACGCCGCATTGTATGTATTGTCATAAGCATCCAATTACAAAGGGTAGTAAACTCAGCTTGAATGAACTCAAAGCTAAACAAATGGATTTATGTTTGAGTTGTCATCTTGTTGATACCGTATCAAAATCAAGATTTGCTCAAACATTAATGGATTTCGAAAAAAGCGTTCATGGTCAAGCTATACTCAAAGGAATCCCCGAAGCCCCTGTTTGTTCGGATTGTCATAGCGTACATCAAGTGCAAAAAGCCGATGATCCCGAATCAATCATACATAAATTTAATGTATCTAATGTATGCGGTAAATGCCACATATCAATTGCACACGAATATAATAGTAGTATTCACGGTGTATCACTAAAAAAAGGAAATGAAGATGCACCATATTGCACATATTGTCATGGTGAACACAATATAAAGTCGGTTGACCACATTCCTGAAAGAGTATTTACTCGCAATCACATAAATAAGCTAATTGCTGAAAGAACGGGGATGATTTACTGCGTTGGTTGCCATAGCGACGAAGCTTTATCACGTAAATACAATTTGAATACTATTGAGGAAGGGCATAAGTGGCTTACCCATCAAGCAAAGCATTGGGAAACTGTGAGATGTATTGATTGCCATTCATCTTATTTACCACCGAATTTATCACATAATTTACTTCCACCCGATAAAACTGTAAAAAAATGTGAAGAATGCCACTCAAAAAATTCAATTTTAATGACTAAGCTATATAAACACGAGAAGGTTCAGTCACGTCAGAAATATGGATTTATCAATGGTACATTGCTTAGTGATGCTTATGTTATCGGTACAACAAGAAATGTCTTTCTGGATAGCATAAGTGTTATTTTATTTACCATTATATTAGGTGTCATCGGATTGCACGGATTTTTGAGATGGTATTTCAATAAGTCTATTGTGAAAAAACCAGACAAAGAAATTGAGGAGGCTAAAGAAATTTGAGTAAGAAGGTCTATTTGTATCCACTCTGGTTAAGAATCTGGCACTGGGCGAATGCTTTTCTATATCTAATTCTCATACTTACAGGAATTAGTTTGCATTATTCAGATACAGGCTCGCTACTAATTCCGTTTTCAGTTTCAGTATTGATACACAATATCAGCGGAGTTTTACTAACACTTCTATATTTGATATATGCCATTTTAAACATTACATCAGGAAATTACAAATTCTATTTGCCGAAATTAAAAACATTGCTTTCCGATATAAAAAGGCAAATCAAATTTTATATGTTTGGAATTTTTGATAAAGAAAGGCATCCCTTCCCTGTTAATGAAAAGAATAAGTTTAATCCAATGCAAAAATTATCTTATTTGGCAATAATGTTTATTTTTACTCCAATGATAATAATATCGGGTTGGTTATTAATGTTTCCAGAACTTGCTCCCGATGAAGTTTTTGGGATGGGCGGTGTATGGCCAATGGCTCTTTTGCATATTATAACTGGCTATATACTTAGTATATTTATGTTTGTTCATATCTATCTTGGCACTACTGGCCATACGGCATTCGATTTATTCAAAGCTATGATTACAGGTTGGAATCATATAGAAGAAGAACGCGAATCAATAGCAAAACCTGCTCCTATAATTGCTCCAGAGGAAGAAATCAAACAACCAAAGAAAAAGCGATTATTTCCTCAAGTATTTTATAATCCTATCACTCTCGCAGGAGCATTGATAACCTTAATAAGTTTTGGACTTTTTTTATTCTTTTTAATAATGGAGACAATTACTGATACCCACAATCCTTATGTGGGTATCATAACATTTTTGTTACTCCCTTCAATATTGATTTTTGGGCTAATATTGATTGCATTTGGAATTTTTCGAGAAAATAGAATATTAATCGCTTTACGCCATCTCGAAAGAAGACTGCCAGTCATTGACCTTAATAATCCAAAGCATCAGGTTGCTGTATTAGTATTCACTATTGGTACTATTGTATTGATAATGCTTAGTGTATTTGGAAGTTTTAAAGCTTATGAATATACTGAATCTGATGAATTTTGCGGAACATTATGCCATATAGTTATGGAGCCTGAATGGGTTACATATAAGCGTTCTCCTCATAGCCACGTTGGTTGTGTCAAATGTCATATCGGTCCAGGTGCTGATTGGTTTGTTAAATCAAAATTATCTGGTGTTTATCAAATTTATTCTACATTAGCAAATAAATATAGCAGACCAATCGAGACTCCTGTGAGAGATTTGCGCCCTGCTCAAGAAACGTGCGAACAATGTCATTGGCCCAAGCATTTTTATCACCCCAAAACAATAAACAGGAATTACTATGTAGCTGATGAAAAAAATTCAAAATACACTATCGAAATGTTAATGCATGTTGGTGGCGGTAATATTGAAATAGGTAATGTTGAAGGCATTCATTGGCATATGAATTTAGGCAATGAAATTCACTATTATGCAACTGATCATTCCAGGCAAGAGATTCCCTGGGTGAAATCCAAATCGCTTACGACTGGAAGAGAAATAATTTACAAGCTCCCGGATTTTGAGATAGACCCAGATATTTTACGAACTAATCAATTGAGGAAATTCGATTGTATAGACTGCCATAATCGTCCATCACATAAATTTAATCCTCCAGCACAAATTGTTAATCTTTATCTTTCGATGGGACGCATTGACCCATCTATTCCATATATTAAAAAAATAGCTGTGCAAGCTCTTGAATCTAATCTGACAACTACTGAAAACGTGTATTCGAGCATTAACAAATTCGTATGGACTTTTTATGAAAATCAATATCCTAATTTGCACGAGCATTACTCCCAATTAATTCAAAATGCGGTTACTGAGATTGCAAACATACTCAGTAATAATTACTTCCCAAAAATGAGAGCCAGTTGGAGAAGCTTCCCAGATAATATCGGACATTTGCATAGCCCAGGTTGTTTCCGTTGCCACGATGGAAACCACGTCAGTCCAGAGGGAAAGGTTTTAACAAATGATTGCAACGCCTGCCATACATTCAAATCAGAAATTCTTCCAAGCGAACCTCATCAGCCTATTAAAATAGTTAATGATTTTGTACATCCCGGCTATGATGATGAAGCTATTAAGAGACAAAATTGTGTGTTTTGCCACGGTACTAATTCTTCCGTTCAATTGACTGCACGCCCAAAATTAAAGAATCAAAATCTTAAAAAATAATTCCTGTAAATATTATTATTTTTGAAAATGTTTTATTATGATTTATAATACTTTTTCGCTTTTTGTTGAAAGAATTCTATGGAAGTAAAAGAAAAAATTATCATTTTAGATTTTGGTTCACAATACACTCAGTTAATAGCAAGGAAAGTGCGTGAATGTGGAGTTTATTCTGAAATTCATCCCTATAATATAACAGATGCTAAATTTAAAGAACTTTCACCGAAAGGCATTATTCTTTCAGGTGGACCATCAAGCGTATATGGAGAAAATGCACCACTGCCAAATTTTGATATATTCAATTTAGGTATCCCTGTTTTGGGCATTTGTTATGGTTTGCAACTAATTGCTTATAATCTTGGTGGCACAGTAGATAGAGCAGCCCAAAGAGAATACGGACGCGCTGAATTATCAATATTATCGGAAGAAAAACTATTCAAAGAAATCCCTATGAAGCTAAAAGTATGGATGAGTCACGGCGATAAATTATTGGAAGCACCCCAAAATTTCGAAATTTTGGCCAGTTCGGATAATTCTCCTGTATGTGCTATTTCTTCGATTGATAGAAGGATTTATGGGGTTCAATTTCATCCAGAGGTGCATCATACTGAATTCGGTAAAGAAATCTTGAACAATTTTGTCCGTGAAATATGTGGATGCAAAGAGTTTTGGGGAGCAACGTCCTTTATCAATGACTCAATACAATCTATAAAAGAGCAAATAAAAAACGACGGCGTTATATGTGCATTGAGCGGTGGCGT
>JBBISM010000040.1:0-15429 GCA_037441245.1 Ignavibacteria bacterium
TAAAACGGTTCACTTCTATAACGGATTAAATCAATTCCCATTTTTCAGAGGTTTCTATTTAATAATCAAAAAAGCAAATTTTTTTGAAATAAAATTTCTTTAACAAACAAGGATGCCTGTCCTACCATTGCGCGATACCTATCCTTGGTAGGTCAGACATTCTTGTCTGAGCAAAGGAATATTGAGCATTTTGAACAGACGGGGACGTCTGTTCTACTATCGCACTATTTCTCAATCTCTTACACGTTAGATTAAAATACCTGGAAAACGAGAAATTTTAAATAATTGGTTTCGGGCATAGAAGCTAATATTGGATGGTCGGGCGATTGCATACTTCGATGAATAAGTCTGAGCTGGCGTTTTTCCTTATATGCAGAATTTATTATGATTTGGTAAAACACATCTTCACTTATATGCTGGGAACAACTTGAAGATGCAAGGAATCCACCAGATTTGATATTTCTCAAAGCTAATCGGTTTAATTTTAAATAACCCGATTTAGCAGTAGGTATATTATTTTTGCTTTTCGTAAAAGATGGTGGGTCTAAAATTATTAAATCAAACTGATTATTTGAATTACTCGATAAATAATCGAAAACATCTTCTTGTAAGAATCTAATATTATTGCAATTGTTTAATTGAGCGTTAACTTTCGCAAGATTAAGAGTTTCGAGTGAAGCGTCAATTGCAATTACTTCTTGAGCATTGCCTATAGATGCATTTATTGCAAAACCTGCTTGATTAGCAAAGCAATCGCAAACCTTCAAATCACTTGCCATATTACGTATGAATAACCGGTTTATGCTTTGGTCTAAAAAATATCCGGTTTTTTGACTTTCGAGCAGTGAAATTTTTAATTTCATTCCAAATTCTTCGGTTTCAATTAGTTCTTGGATCATACCATAGCAAATTTTATCGTATAGCTCAAGTCCTTCGAGAGAGCGAAGGCGAGAGCGGTTTTTTTCGATGATGCCAATTGTCTCTGGGTATAAATGCATTAGTGCTTCGATAATCAGGGGTAATGATTTTTGCATACCTGCTGAAAGTATCTGGATAGCAAAATAGTTAGAATATTTATCAATTATTAAGCCGGGTAGAAAATCGGATTCCCCAAATACCAATCTAAAACATTGTTTCTTAGGAAGAAGCATATTTCTAAGTTTTTCAGCATTGCTAATTCTATCTACAAAAAAAGAGACATCGGGTATTGCATTAGTCTTCAAAATCCTGATGCTAATTAGACTGCTCCTGTTGAAGTATCCTAATCCAAAGTTTTTACCAGATTCACCGATAATCTGAACAATCGAGCCATTGTCTATTTGAGGTATTTTTTTTATTTCATTACTAAAAACCCATAAATATCCAGTCGAAATTTTCTGTTCTGCTTTTCGATTGATTTCGATTTTATGGATAGAAGTTGCATTCAAGAAAGAGACCTAATATTAGTATTAACTATTCTCGCTATTGTTTTCAGATATGGTTTCTCTATCGGGTATTTTAGTAACTCTTTCCCTGAGAATGAATAATCCTCCGATAATAACTTGCACGATGAAATTAATTCCGTGCGTAACAGTTGCATAAGCAAGGGCATATTCCCTTTCGATTTTATATAAGCTCACCATTGCGGTCATAAGCAACCAGTGGTAAACGCCAATTGCACCTGGCGTTGGAGCGATTGTAACGCCCACACCAACTACAATTAGTAGAAGCAAAGCATCATCGAGACCTAATCCATACTTAGAAGTAAAATCAAAAGAAAAAAACATAATATACATAGGCAGTGCGTAACAAATCCAGATAGCAAATGATTCGATTAGCAAACGAATATATTCACCTGGCTTTTTGATGATGCCAAGCCCTTTTCGGAATTTATTGAATTTATCGAGTATAGTATTATGAAGTTTTTCTGAGAATGGTTTTACAGCAATTTTCAAAATCAATTCAAAGAATGGGCGATACAGACTTAATATGATGATTGCTATAAGTAGCACTGTCATATAGATATAATTTTATCTTTAAGTAGTAGGAAAGAAATTGAGAATAGGAGCAATAATGTAATTACATCAATAACTCGCTCGACAATTATTGTAGCAAAAACACTCGTATATGACACTTTTTCTCTTTTTGCATAAACATAGGGGCGAACAAACTCTCCGCCCCTTGGCAGTATATTGTTAATGGCATATCCTACCATTACCGCAGAAAATAAATTGAATAAAGATTTTGGTTGCATAAATGGTTTGAGCATAGTTTGCCAACGCATAGCTCTAAAAAGATGAGATAAAAGCATTATTGGAATTGGAGCTATTACCCAGATGTAATTTGCCGAAATAATAGCGATCCATAATTCGTTGTAATCAATACCAATCGAAACGAGATAAATTGATATTATGACAATAACAATTGATATGGAATATTTAAGTATTTTCTTGAGTTTATCGCTCATTCAAACATATCCATCTAATTATTCCTCTTTCTTAGCAGTTGTTATATGCCAAATGAAATATCCGATTACGAGGATATATGTTAATATGGCGATAATTTCTTTGTTTCGCAATATTGCTTCTGGGTTATAGATATTGGGATCCCACAGATTAATCGAAAGATCAAATCCCGCAAATTTGATTAAAGCACCTAAAACACCGAAGATTGCAGCTCCAGCAATAAATCCAGAAGCAATCAAGGTACCACGATTACTTCGAGCTTTGACAATAGCTTCGTCTTTGGAGCTTTTCTTTACAAAATGAGAAATCAATCCACCCAATACGAGTGGTGTATTAAGATGCAATGGGAGATACATCCCAAGAGCAAATGCAAGGGGTGAAACTTTTAAAGCATTTAACAATAGTGCGATAATAGCTCCTACAAAATATAACATCCAATGCACTTCAGCGCCGGGAGACATTAAAGGTTTAATCACTGCAGCCATTGCATTAGCTTGAGGTGCTACCATTGGCGTTGGTGTACCGGGAGTTTGTATAAAACCATAGGTTTGATTAAGTATGAATATCACAACTCCAACTGTAGCAGCAGAAACTAAGGTGCCAAGAAATTTCCAAGATTGTTGTTTCAAAGGTGTCGAACCGAGCCAGTAGCCGATTTTCAAGTCGGTAATAAAACCGCCAGCCATTGAAAGAGCAGTGCAAACCACACCACCAATAATAATACCACTAAGCATTCCCTGCTCTCCTTGCAAACCGACCTGAGTTAATACAAAAGAAGATACGATGAGTGTCATAAGAGTCATACCGGAAACAGGATTGGTTCCAACAATTGCGATAGCATTCGCGGCGACAGTTGTGAATAGGAAGGCAATAATAATCACAGTTAAAAATGCAACTATTGCCTGACCAAAGGTAATATTGACACCAGCAATAAAGAATATAAGAATGGCAATTGTTGTGAGAATAATAAGAAAAACGTTGAATGTGATTCTAATATCTTTATCAGTTCGCAATTGCTCATCAGTTTTGTGGGTTTTTTTGCCGAAAATACCAGAAATGGCAAGAGAAAAAGCTCCCCCAATTATTTTAGATGATTTCAAAATCCCGATAATACCAGCCATAGCTATTGCGCCAATACCAATATGGCGTACATAGTCAGTGAATATCTTTTCGGGTGACATTTCAGCAAAGGGATTAGTAGCACCCAAATTGACGGCAATTCCACCAATTGAGTTAACCAGTGGTATAAGGATAAACCAGGAAAGAAGTGAGCCAGAGACGATAATCGTTGCGTATTTCAATCCGATTAGATAGCCAAATCCGACAATCAATGAGCTGACGTTATAAGTGAATAGAACTTTAGCTTTATCAGCAATATATTCCCCAGCTGCAACTATACGAGAAGAGAAAACTTCTTCCCAAAGATGTAATGCTGAGAAAAAGAAATCGTAGAGACCACCTATTATACCGCTGATAGCAAGTACGCCTGCTTGTTTACCGCCTTTTTCTCCAGTGATTAATATTTCGGTAGTCGCTGTTGCCTCGGGGAATGGGAATTTTCCGTGCATATCTTTTACGAAATAACGACGGAAGGGTATCAAAAATAATATTCCCAAAAAACCACCAAGCAATGAAGACAAGAAAATCTGGAGGAAATTTACATCCAAACCAAGAATATAGAGTGCAGGTATTGTAAATATTGCACCAGCAACAATTACACCTGAACTTGCACCAATTGATTGAATAATAACATTTTGACCGAGAGAGTTTTTGATTTTGAGTATTGAGGATAAACCGACTGCTATTATAGATATGGGTATAGCAGCTTCGAGCACCTGACCGATTTTCAACCCTGAGTATGCTGCAGCGGCTGAAAATATCACAGCCATAACTAATCCCCAGAATACTGAATAAGGAGTTACTTCGGGGAATATATATTGCGGGGACATTACGGGTGTATATACTTCGCCGGTTTTTAACTCACGAAATGCGTTTTCTGGTAATCCACTTTTTTTTGTTGTTCCGATTTCCATTTCCACTCCAAAAATATTTAATATTTACAGACAATATTTTCTTGATATAGGGGCTGTGTAGCGTACATAAAAGTACTATTCCCGAAAAATCGGGGAGCAATTACTTATCACCGACACAGGAACTCCTCATGCTTAGGAATGACAATTCCAATAAAATATTCTGCTTTTATACAGCTCAAATTTTGAACAAACAGATATATCAGTCCAATTAATATTGGAACAGATGGATTGTCTGTTATTCCTGATAAAGAAAAATTTATTTTGCTTTTTCGACCCATATTTTAGATAGATTAATTATAGTTTCAATTGTTTTAACTAAGTAATCAATAGAAAGCCATTCGGTTCGGCTATGGAAATTTTGACCCCCAGTATAAATATTCGGAGTAGGTAAGCCCATTGCAGAAAGTTTTGAACCGTCAGTACCTCCTCTGATAGGTTTCCAATAAGGTTCAATTCCTGAACGGTCAGAAGCTTCCCAAAGATTATCCAATACTTCTGGTGTATTTTCTAAAATTTCACGCATATTCCTATACATTTCGATAATTTCGAGTTCAATAATTGCCTTTGGCCAAAGTTCTTTGACTTCTTCGATTATTTTCTCGAGCATTACTTTTTGTTTATCTAATCCTTCGGTAATGAAATCGCGGAAAAGAATCTTAATTGTAGATTTAGCTATCGAGCCTTCGACAGTATAGGGATGAATATATGGTTCGTATCCTTCAGTAGTTTCGGGAGCTATATCGCGAGGCATTCGAGTAATGATATCCGCCATCGCACGGATTGAATTAACCATTATATTTTTTGCAGTCCCGGGATGTATATCTCTTCCGAATATTTTTACAACGGCTGTATTAGCACTAAATGTTTCTTTGTTAAGTTCCCCGGGCAAATCCCCATCAATAGTATATGCGTATTTAGCTCCGAATTTTTCTAAATCGAAATATTTTGTTCCCTGTCCAATTTCTTCGTCTGGTGTGAAGCAAATACGAATATCTCCGTGTAGTTCATTGGGATGATTGACAAAATACTCCAGTGCCATCATAATTGCTGTAATGCCTGATTTATCATCTGAGCCAAGCAGGGTTGTGCCATCAGTAGTTATTAATGTATGTCCGATGCATTTTTTGAGATTGTGATTTTCGGATTCGCGGATTACAACTTTTGGGTCTGCAGGCAATATAATATCACCGCCCTGATAATTATCAATTATTTGGGGATTTACATTTTCGGCAGCTACTTCTGGAGAAGTATCAAGATGGGCTACAAATCCTATGACTGGAACTTTTCCGAAAGCTGGGTGATTTTCTGGTAAATTGCTTTTCAATCGAGCCATTAAATAACAGTGTTCGTCGAGCTCTATATCGCTTAGTCCGAGTTGATGTAATTCCTTTTCTAATAATCTGGCTAAATCAAATTGTTTGTGTGTGCTTGGAGTAGTTGTGGAATCTTCTTTAGATTGAGTATCAATTTTAACATATCTTAAAAATCTTTCTAATGCTTTTTCTTTCATAACATTTCCAAAAAATATTATACAACAATTATTTATCGGGGAATAGTTTCTTTATGGCACTTTCATCGGGTTTTGGAGTTATTAAACTCACAATAATTAAAGAGCCAACGGAAGCAATTGCGGCTGGATATATACTTGGAATCCCCCAGGGGTCTTTTCCAGCTAATTCAGTTCCAACCATAACAGATGGAAACGCATAAGGGATGATGATATCAAATAAGATTACAACAATTGCTCCAGTGATAATACTAGTTAATCCGCCTGCTTTTGTAGCTCGTTTCCACGCCAGAGCTGCGATTAATGATGGGGTCAATGCCACTCCATAAATTGTATATGCAAAGTAAGCGTATTTGAGAACTGATATAGGTAAATTAAAATATGTCGGTATGAAAATCATTAAAAAAGCAATGAACCCAAGAATGACGATGAAAATTTTTTGAAGAGCAACCATTTTTCTGGGGTCAGCATTTTTATTAATCATTGATTGGTATATATCACGGATAATATTAGTCGAAGGGCTAAGAAGATAGTTCATCCCAGTCGAGATAACAACTACAACAGCAGCGCCAATTAGCAATAATCCGACTATATCAGGTACCATATCACGGGCAGCGGCAAGAACTACTGAAGCTGGGTCAATTTGTGGGTCTGAGTTCCAGTATTTCACTGAAGCAAATACAGCAATTACTACAACAACTGTTTCGACAATGATTGTACCGATAATCCATAAGATAACAGCTTTTTTTGCGTCGCCTGGAGTTCGGGCGCTATAAAACTTTTGATACATACTTTGAACACCTAAAAGCAAAAGCATCGTTGCAAGAAAATAAGACAAAGCTTTCAGTGCGGGAAATTCACCAAATTCACTGGAAAAAACTTCAAAATGTGTTACTGGTAGTATGTCTGTTGGATTCCCGATTGATAAAGAACTAGCAACTACAAATGGAACTGATACAATGCAAGCCAGCACAATAATAATACCATTCGGTAAATCTGTGTGAGCCACTGCAATCATACCACCCAAAGCAGTGAATAAAATTACAAATCCAGCAGCTAATGCTTGCCCAACTTCGACTGAAACTTCACCGTTGGTTAATACGTTCAGAATGTATCCACCAGCACGAAATTGATATGACACAATTGTTGTAAAAGCAATAATCAGGGCTATTGCTCCGAACAATCTTGCAAATTTGCCATAGCGGACTTCGAGTATGTCTCCAATTGTGTATTGACCAAAGGTTCTGATTTTACCAGCTAAAAAATAGATTAAAAATATACCAACCCAAGCACCAGCAGGCATCCATAGTGAACTCCAGCCAGCTTTGAATGCAAATTCAGCTCCTGCAATGAATGTACCAGAACCAATCCAGGTGCAAACTAAAGTGAAAACCATTTTGGTTACACCCAAACTACGACCGGCAACCATCATATCATCCTGTGTCTTTACTTTTCTTGCCTGAATAAAGTTGAATATTGTTAAGCCAATCAGATATAGAACAATAAAGATTATATAAGTTGTCATATCATACCATTAATTAATTATTGATATTTTCTATAAGTATCTAAGAATAAAATAAAGCAATATAATAAAATTCGATTTAGATATTTAATTAAATTTGCAAAATATATTATTTTATTCTGATTGTCTCAAAAATATTATAAATTTGATTTTTTGGTAAGTTTATTAATATTTATTGAACTTTATGAAAGTTGTTGTTGCGATAAATTCTAAAAGGGAAAATCTAAAGGCATTGATATTTAATGTTTCAGTAATTCTATGTGTTTACTTAATACCAACATTGTCGCATAGCGTTGGTATTCCGATTTATTTATTCGAGCCGATGAGAATAATGATAATTCTTGCTTTAGCTCATACTCGCAGAGAAAATGCATTTCTTTTAGCCGCTACATTGCCTATTATATCCTTTCTAATTTCGGGGCATCCAGTTTTTCCAAAGATGCTGGTTATAAGTCTTGAATTAATCACTAATATTTGGCTATTTATGATTTTTATGAAATATATAAAAATCAGATTTTTCAGTATGTTCTTTTCAATAGTAATGAGTAAGTTGCTCTATTATCTGATTTTATTCATTCTTATTCAATTGAGTATCTATGCTAAACCATTGCATTCTACTCCGTTTCTCCATCAATTGATAGTTTCGATTATACTCTCAATTTACACAGCTTTTTTTGTGCGATTTCCAAAAAAAGAAGGGTAAAGGTGAATTAAACTCAACAGAAACTGTATAGATACACATTTCACTCCAAAATAATATCTTTATCATTCTCTATTAATGTTTAAACACTTTAAGATTACATTTGTATATTTTAAATGCAATCAAATAAGTAAAATCAATAATTTAGTTATTATTAACAGAATAAGTTCTATATGGCTGAAGTATTAATCATTGGTGGAATGGCAGGTGGGTGTAAAACTGCTGCCCGATTAAGAAGGTTGAAGCCGAATTGGAACATCACTATTATCGAGCAAAAGAGTTTTATTTCTTATGGCACTTGTGGTATGCCGTTTTATGCGTCTGGTGATATTGATGATTTCTATGATTTAGTTAAAACTCCTTGGGGTGCGGTTAGAGATGTTGATTATTTTAAGAAAGTGAAGAATATTGATGTGTTGATAAGTACTCGTATAACAGAAATTCAACCTGAGAAGTGCAAACTCATTGGATTGAATTTAAAGAATAATCAACTTATCGAACTATATTATGATTATTTGGTCATTGCAATCGGAGCTAAACCAATCAAACCAAATTTTTTCTTCGAACCAAGTGAGCGGATTTCTTATTTTCACTCGCCAGAAGATGCTAAGATTTTCAGGCAAAAAGCTCAAACTGGTGCTATCGGCAGTGCTGTAATTATCGGAGGTGGTTATATCGGTTGCGAATTATCTGAAGCATTGGTTAGTCTCTGGGGAATTGAAACTACTATTATTGAGATGGAAGATTGGCTATTGAGCAAATCTTTCGATAAAACTATTGCCTCGCTTATTGAGAAAAGAATTGAAGATAATGGGATTAATATATTGTTTGGCAAAAGAGTCAATTCAATTCAAAATAACGAAGATGGACAAGTTAAGGTAATATTTGATGATGAATTTATAAATACCGATTTTGTGTTTATATGTCCAGGTGTAAAACCTAATGTCGAAATATTGGAAAATTCTGGAATTCGAATAGGTAGTTGTGGGGGAATCGTTGTTAATCAAAGAGTGCAAACAAATTTCGAAAATATATATGCTGTCGGCGATTGCGTCGAAGTAGAAAACATAGTTATTGGTAGAAATGAAGTTTGCCAATTGGGTTCAATTGCTAATAGACAAGGAAGAGTTGCCGCTGATAATATTGCAGGCATTGAATCAGTATTTGATGGAGTAGTTGGGAATATTTCTCTTAAAGTATTCGGACTCATTGCAAGTGCTTGCGGGATAACAAGAAAGAAAGCATATCAATTGGGAATTGAAGTGGCTTCGGTTTGTGGTTGTTGGTATGATAGACCCGACTATATGCCTGAAAGTCGGATCTTATTTGCTGAAATGATATATGATAAACAAGCTATGAAATTACTTGGTTTACAAATTGTAGGTGGAGGTGAGGTTTCAAGGTATTTAGATTCTTTTTCGATTTATTTGAAAAATAAGTCAGGGGTTGAGGATTTGTTAAACTTCGAACATTCCTATACTCCACCTCACTCATCGCCTATGAATCCCTTGAACTATTTGTCTGCGATGGCTTTTGAACAAGAAAGAAATGGAATTTTATGCCTGAATCCACAAGAATTACTAAATCAAGAGGACTTCAATACAACTAAAACCCGAGATTATCAATTTATTGATTTGCGTGAAGAAAATGAAATAGAACAAGCCCCTATACCATTCAAAACGAAGCAAATCCCAATCAATGAAATTAGACAGAGAAAGAACGAGATAGATTTAGGAGAACGATTAGTATTTATTTGCCAAAAAGGACCTCGCTCATACGAATTTGCTAAATATTTCGATTCGATTGGCGCTAAAAATGTAAGTTATCTCGGAGGGGGAGTCCAATTATTATATAGATTATTAGATTTCAATAAATAAAAAAATAATTATGGCAACAAACGATTATATATTAACTCTTGTAGGGATTAATCACAAAACATCCTCAATTTCTCAGCGAGAGCAATTAATTATTGAGAAGAAGAAAATACCTGAAGTCTTGAAGAGAATTTACAGCTATGATGGCGTTGAAAGTGTTGTAATTCTCTCGACTTGTAATAGATTTGAATTTTATTTAGTAATAGATAAAAATCTGAATCTATTTAATATCATCGGCAAATTATATTTTGATTTTTTGAACATAGATATATATTGCACAAAAGAACTATTTTATATAAAAAAAGGCAATGAAGTAGTAAATCATCTATATCGCGTCATTTCTGGATTGGAGTCATTAGTTCTCGGTGAATATCAAATACAGGGACAAGTCAAAGATGCTTACAGTATGGCTTGTGAGTATAAAACAGTTGAAAAAGTTATTCACAAACTCTTCCACGCCGCTTTTCGCACAGGTAAGAAAGTACGAACCGAGACATTTTTCGGAAAGACACAACAATCTGTTAGTAGTTCTGCTGTTAAAATATTAACTGATGAATTCTCTATAGATGCCTCAATATCAATTATTGGAGTAAATGAAAATACTAAAATTATCGCTGAAAGTCTTAAAAAATCTGGTTATAATAACTTGAAGTTCGTTAATAGAACTTATTATAAAGCAGAAATGTTAGCAAATCAGTTTAATGGAGAGGCTTATCGCTTATCTGATATAGAATTAGTCTTGAAATCGTCAGATGCTATCTGCACTTGCACGGGAGCCCAGAGCTATATAATTAGTTCTACAATGCTCAATAAATTAGCATCTATTGGAAAGGGACCTTGCCTATTACTCGATCTTGCAATACCTCGTGATGTAGAAATTAATGAATTGCCAAAAACCATAAAATACTATGATTTGCAATCAATTCAGAATATTTTGCAAAAGCACAAATCAGTTTTGGAATCAGAAATACCCAAAGCAGAACGAATCATAAGCGATGAAGAACAATTGTTTTTGGCTTGGACAAACAATCAAATTAGCGATTTGTTGTCACCTTATAGCGAAAAATTCGAATTAATACGTCAACAAGTGATACAAGAAAACAGCCCATATTTCACTGATAGTGACTATGAAAAAGTTGATAAAATATCGCGTCAACTTTTGCATCGCTTGCAGTCAACATTTGTGAAAATATTGCTCAAAGAAGAAAATAAAACCCAAGAACATTAAAACAAGCAGGGATGCTTGTTCTCTACTTGTTATGCCAAAAAATACAGAGCTTACGATACTTTGCCGCTGATATAATCCATCAAATATTTATTTTCTTGCTTGATTTCTTTCAGTTGATATTTCACAACGTCACCAATTGAGATAATACCGACTAAAATTTTATTATGTACAACGGGTAAATGACGTATCCTATTGCTGGTCATAGTATTTTCAACGTATTCAATATCATCATCTGGTTCGACAATGATGAGATTTTTTGTCATTACATCATTAACTAAAAGATTCTGATAATTATTAGGATCTTTAGCACTTTGCCGAAGAATATCACGCTCTGTTATGATTCCAACACATTTAGCATTCTCATCTAAAACCAGAAGACTTCCAATATTGTTATTGACAAGAGTTTGAATAGCTTCGCGAATAGTTTTATTAGTTCCAATCGTGAAGACTTCTGGGCCTTTATTTTTTAGTATATCACGCACTTTCATAAGATAACTCCAATTAGAATATAATAATGAAAATTAACTATTATAAAATTAAGAAAAAAAAATTTAAATCTAATAATAACAATGCGGTTACAATTTAATATTTTTTGAGTTATCCATTGTCATTTAATTTTATTTTAAAAAATTATGAATAGAATAATTAAATTTAATTTTCTTATTATATTATGAGGCATAAATGAAATACCAAAAAGTAGTAAAGGAAGTAATGTTACCGATATCATCGTATCCTACGGTGCACATAGATGGGACATTATTAGATGCTATTAGGGCATTAGAAAATGAGCAAAAGCAAAGACCGGCAGATATTGAACCTTATAGAGCTGTTCTTGTAATTGACAATAATGGCGAAATTATTGGAAAAGTTGGGCAATTATCTTTTTTAAAAGCTTTGGAGCCAAAATATAATGTCGTTGTTGATATAGATAAACTTACACAGGCAAATCTAAGCTCTGAATTCATCGAAACGATAATGGATCATTATGATTTATGGCGTGAGAGTTTTTTTGATGTTTGTGATAAAGCTCACACAGTCAAAGTTAGAGATATAATGATGCCTGTCAATCAAAATATTTCCCAAGATGCAACAGTTGCAGAAGCAATACACAAAATAATAATGTGGCAAACCCTATCAATTCTTGTAACTGAAGGGAAAAATATTGTGGGTATTTTACGATTATCAGATTTATATAAAGAGATTGCAAATTTTATGGTGAATATATGTGAGTGTGCACAAAATAAATCGGAGTAATTATGGGGAAACTCTTACTAATTGATGACGAAAATGAATTTAGAGAGTCATTAGCCAAT
Organism: Ignavibacteria bacterium; assembly: GCA_037441245.1. Classification (GTDB taxonomy): domain Bacteria; phylum Bacteroidota; class Ignavibacteria; order Kapaibacteriales; family UBA2268; genus CALHGZ01. The sequence continues at coordinate 12,622 of JBBISM010000040.1, forward strand.
CGTCTTAAAATTCGGGGTTATGATGTCATAACCCTTGATAGCGGAATAGATGCGCTAAAAACTATCCGTTTAGAGCAAGATATTGACGTAATAGTATTAGATCGAAAAATGCCCGGTTTGAGTGGGGAGCAGGTTTTAAAAGAAATCAAATCATTAAAACCTGAGTTGCAAATCATTATGTTAACGGGTTATGGGGATATTCATTCAGCAGTTGAAGCAGGTAAATTGGATGCTTTTGCTTATATGCAAAAACCTGTTGAGTTGGAGCGTTTGGTCAGTACTATTGAGGAAGCACGCGGGGAAAAGAAACATGCTATGGAAAAGCACGAAATACCTTATGTTGAGAAAGGTTCATTCAAAAAATGGTTTATTGGTGTTCATAATTATCGTCCGGGTTTTCTGTTAATCGGATTGTTAGTTTTTGTAGTTGTAATATTAATGCCAGCGCCACAAAGACTTGTTGAAATTTTGTCATTCAAGAAAACTGTATCGAATATGAATGAATTATCTGAAGAATCTCGACTGAAAGAGGTGAATTTGGGTTATAAAGATTATTCAAAAATGAAAAAAGGAACCAGTATAATTGATTATTATAGCTCAAAGAATAGAATAGGTAAGGTTACAGACGAAAATGGAGAAGCCGTTAAAGATAAAGAAGGCAAAGAAGTATATCAATTATCAGTTGACGAAGGAGTCTTTCGTGCTAAGGTAATGATTGCCTTGCTTGTAATTGCAGCTCTATTCTGGGCTACTGGAGCAATGCCAATAGGATTGACTGCTTTGCTTGTTGGACTGGTGATGTATTTCTTCAACATTTTCCGTCCAGATGACGTTGCCTCAGCTTACGGCAAAGATTCGGTAATATTTATTTTTGGAATTTTAGCTGTTGCTATAGCTATTCACAAAACTGGTTTAGATAGGCGGATAGGAGTTTTGCTTTTAAAACCGACTAAATCTCTATCAGCATATTTATTTTTGTTTCTACCGTTGCTGGGTATAACTTGTTCGTTCCTTTCCGAGCATGCAATGGTTGCTTTTATGATGCCAATTTTAATGATGGTTTATGCTTCATCAACTCAGACAGCCGGAATAAAAGAAGATCCAAAATTAGCAATTTTACTTGTCCTATCACTTAATTTTGCTGCCAATATAGGAGGCCCCGGCTCCCCTGCTGCTGGTGGTCGTAATACCGTTATGCTTGGTATTTTAGCTGATTATGGTGGTTCACCATCTTTCGGTGAATGGGTTGTTATGGGATTGCCATTTGTGCCTGTTGCCGCAATTATCGTCGGTTTATATTTTTATATAGTTTGTTATCGAAAGATGAAAATCAAAAAAATTGATATTTCGACAATGGTGGTTCAGGCATCAGAAAAAATTGGTCCGATGACAAAAACAGAATATATTACTGCAGCAATTATGATTTTATTAGTAACAATGTGGATTTTATCAGGCGAAACTGGAATGTGGGGTATGGGCGGTCCAGTTATTTTAGCAATAATTTTAATGAATATTTTCGGTATATTAACCTGGCGTGATGTTTCTAAGATTCAGTGGGAAGTAGTAGCTCTGTATGCTGGAGCAACGGCTATGGGGAGCGGTTTAGCATCAACAGGCGCAGCGCTTTATCTTGCTGATGCTTTTGTCAGCTTGTTGCCAGAAGTTATGAAGAGCGGTCAAGGGCTGGCAATCGCTGCAAGCTTCATTACTGGAATAATTACTAATTTTATGAGTGATGGTGCAACTGTTGCATCAATCGGACCAATCACAGTACCGATGGCAACAATTGCCGAGACAAATCCTTGGGCTGTTGGGCTTGCAACCGCCTTTGCCTCTTCTTTTGCTCATATGTTTTTGCCAGGAACTCCCAATAATGCTATCGTTTTTGCATTAGCAAGAAATCCTATCACTGGAAATAGAGTAATAACACTTGGTGATTTAGCTAAGCACGGAGCAGTAGTTCTTCTATTATCGTTTGCTGTTTTATGGTTATGGACTATAATAATTTATTGGGGGATGATTTTAAAAATTATATGATTAATCAAAGCAAGTATTTTATGGAGCGATAATTGGAAAGAAAAATAAAATTACTCATCGTTGACGATGAGGAAACATTTCTCGAATCAATAGCTCAACGCTTGGAGTTGAGGGATTTCGAAGTTACAAAAGCAACTAATGGTGTAGATGCTATTAAGACTGCAAAGCAACAGAAGTATGACCTTGCTCTTTTGGATTTAAAAATGCCCGGGATGGACGGTAAAGAAGTTTTAGAAATTTTAAAGAAGGAGCATAAGTTTATCGAAGTTATTATGCTCACCGGGCACGGTTCTCTAGAGCCTGCTGTTGAATGCACTAAATTAGGAGCAATAGGTTATTTACCAAAACCTTATGAATTCGAAAAATTAATTGAAATATTAAAAGATGCTTACCAAACAAGATTAAAAAAGAAATTTGAAGCCGATCAAGAGCGAATGGAAAAATTAACAGAATTAGCTTTAGGACGTAGTCCTATTGATATTTTGAGAGAAATGAGGAAATTAGACGATGAGGAACAATGAAGATTATCTCTGATTTTGGTTTTTGCAAGCACTAACTTCTTTAATCAATGCAGACGAGCAATAACAATATTAAAAATGAATCCGAGGGGAAAAATCGCTATTACAGGGAATTACAGCTAAAACATATAATCAGACTATCTCTTACTTATTTACTACCGTTAATAATTCTGGTAGCCTATTTTCAGCTTCAATATGCTGATATGATGAATGAAAGCAATGCTTTGCATATCAAATCAATAGCAGAAAACAA
>JBBISM010000041.1:0-15343 GCA_037441245.1 Ignavibacteria bacterium
CTAATTCTAAAAGTCAGATTGAATTTACAAGTTTACCAATTGATGACCCAAAAGTCAGAAGACCAGATATTTCAAAAGCCAAAGAAATTTTAAATTGGGAGCCAATAATTGATAGAAATGTAGGATTATTAAAAACTATTGAATACTTCCGGCATAAACTTGGTGCAAAATAAAAAGGGGCTTGATTTCAGCCCCTATTTAATTTGTTTTTCATTTATTTGGATTCGTTTTCCTTAACTTCCTTTGTCTTATCGGTTTTCTTTGATTTACAGCAGTCCGATTTCGAACGGCAATCTTTTTTATTTGATGCGTCTTTTACGCTACTGTGGTCATGGCTGCAATCATCGTCCTTTATTATACTAGATGAATAACCCATATCGGCTATTGTATTATTGATTTTTTCCTCACTTATTTTCGATGGATTATAAGATATAGTAACAATCTTATTCTCAAGATTAACCTCAGATTTGAGGATTCCATCCATCTTTTTTAGACCTTTTTCTATTTTATTCTTACAGCCTCCACAATGTGCATTTGTTTGAATTTGTATCTCTTTGGTTGCATCTTCGCTATAAACATTGATACTTATTAAGGCAAAAAACAAAACTGATGCTAAAAGTGTTTTTGTGAAATTTTTGTGCATTGTACCTCCAAATATTACATAAAAAAATTTTTAATTCAAACGAATAATCAAATTTAATATTTTTTTCTCGAAAAAAAATTAATTTGAATCATCCTTGTAGAACATATCTAAAGCTTTCATAATTAACGGGTCTAAATGTTTAGAAAGTGATTCTGCATCCCAATCAATTTCTATATTGGGTTCAATTGGTTTTCCAAACATCAGTTCGCCGCTTGGTAAATATAATTTTATTCCAGTAACTGATAAATAATATTTGCAGGGCAATCTATATACAACGATGTCTCCAGGCGAACCAGCTGTGGATGTACCAATAATTTCCCCTAGCTTATAATATTTGATTAAGTTAATAATCGCTTCGCTATAACCAATTGTACGTTCATTGATTAATAGATATATCTTGCTCTTTATCTGTTTTGGATTGTTATTTAAACTGGAACTAATTATTTTGTAATTAATCAACTTTCTATCGGGTTTTGTAAATTGAGGAATTTTCCAAGTGAAAGAAGGTAGTTTCTCTCTAACAATAAAACTAAGAAAATGCTCAGAAATATTTGAAATCCCACGAGCATCAAAAATAATAGCTTTAGCATTATTAACAAGAACATCCAATGAGTCTTTGAACTGCTGGTCATCAGATCGCATCATATCAATATAATAAACGTTAGGAATTAATTCAAAAAAATCTGGGTAAGCATCTTCCCTCATGCCTGCGATATGAACACTTCTCTCCAATGCAATAGTAGTATCAATGCCGCTTTGCTTTTTTATCTTTAAATTAATAGTGCTACCCAAATTGCCAGCTCTGAGCATTGCCAACGCTTTTAATTTACGCCAACCATCAGAAGATGAAGATATTTTTTGTCCAACAATATTCAATGAATCGAGTATTTTGCGACCCATAAATTCAATCACTTCATCGCCAGGGGTAATATCCTTGATATCATCGGCTACTTTTGTAATTAATACTTTGTTTCCGGCAAAGCGCCATAAAATCGGGAATCCATATTGATCCCAGTCTTTTTCGAACCAAACCCTCGCTTGACTATCCTCAACGAGGGAAGATAAAATGGTTAATGTTTCTAAAAATTCTCGTTCATTTCTGTCGGTTGAGGCTTTATATAAGCACTTCTTCAAGACTTCATACATTCTTTGACGATTTATTTCAATCAAACTGAAATGCCTGAAAAAATTCCACATTATTATAACAGTAGCAAGTCTGGATTGCCTATCAAATGCGTTCAGTGAAAAACCTTCAGATTTTTTTAGTTTATATGGTTGGAAACCTTTGGGTGGATAAGGTAAAGTCCGTAATGAATCAATATACAATGATATCTGCAAATCGAAAACCAATTCATTTCCAGCATTAGCTCTGACGATTTCTCCTGGTTCGGGTAATTTAATGCGTGAAGAAGTATCGGATTTTAATAATAAGCACTGTTTGCCTCTTTTGGGATTTTCAGTAGTATTAATTGCTTGATAGCTCGCATTTTTTGAATATTGTGGAATAATCCAATTCCGAACAATTTCATCTGGTATTCCAATTTCGAAATCATAATTTCTAGGTCTTAAAGTATCAAATAATTTGCCGGAATCATATACTTCAATAATTACTTCATCAAACCAAATCGAGCCGTCTCCAATCAATACAAGCCCAATTCTTATATCATCAGCATTATCAGGAACATCTGTTGACAATGTGTATTTTCTCCATTTATTATCAAGTATTGGAGTGTCCTCGCTGGCAAGTGTTTTTAGTACATTTTTATCTGCATCAAAGATAGTAAGCCACAATTGTCCTTTGCTTTCAATACCAACTGTGTTGGCTTTTGCCCAAGCTGAAAGCACAATTTTCATATTCCGAAGAGGTTCAGCTTCGATTGATTGCAATACAATTCCTGGTTTTTCTCTCTGAGATTCATAAACATTTACAACTTTACTTTTAATTCTTGGATCTTTAACTTCTAAGCCACTGAAATCCTGTATCCAGGATATAGAGACATTTTTCAATGCTGTTTTTGGCATTTCAGCTCTCTTTTTCGAGGCAATTTGTTTATTCTTTTCATAAATTTTTATTCCAGGAGCAACCATTGTAAAGAGTTTTTCGAGTTTTGTTTTTAATTCGTTTGTATTATTAGCGCTTTCTATTTCTTGAACCCCGAGGAGAGCAAATTCATCCCAATTAGCTGATTGTGCTTCGCTACTGGGATGGAAATACCGAACATAACCGAATATATCAGATAATGCTGTGAGATTATTCTCTTCTTGAGAAGTCAGTTCTCTTGGAGGTTCATTCGAGGTTGGATCAGTTAAAATAATCTCGAGCGAAACATTATCTATCCATGCTTTACCAGTTCCGAATAGTAACAATCCATAATTAATTACTCCCGTGAATCTTTCAATCTCCATTTCGATTTCGTATATAGCCCATTGATTAAAAACAATTGGTTTATCTTCCATAAACTCGAATTTGCCTTCATTACCATCTATAAAATGCTCCCTTATCCAAAGATGTGCTGAACCTCTTTCGCTTGTAATTTCTGCTCTAATAGCAGCCCTCAGTTTCACTCGTTTTCCTTGATAAGGTTTAGCATTTATACTTTGCATTACAGAACCATAAATTCCTTCCTTATATTCCCCTGTATTGCTTAATTCCAAACAATATTTACCCGTATAAGGCATTAAATCTGTCGTTGTAGCTCTGTATCCCCTCTCAATTGATGATGGCGTTATATGCCAGCCAGCTGGTATTTCGCCTAAATTGCCTATTTCGAAATCCAAATTGAACTGCTGAAAAAGAGTTATATCCTTCGGTTGAGAATTCAAGGACAGACTAAATAGTATCAATAATAATAACCATTTCATCATATTACTGTTCTATCATTAGTTTTTTCAATAATTCGACGTCTAAATTGTTTTTTTCTTTAATCGTGCTCTTTCGTTGCAATGATATGTATATCAGTACCGCTTTTGGATATTGTTTTAATCTTGATTTTTTCTGCATTATCAATAGTATTAACATTAAAATTATTAATTAACTTAATACCATCGCCAAATAACTTGGGAGCAATAAAAATCTGCATTTCATCAGATAGATTTTTTTTCAAAAAAGCTGCAATAATTTCGCTTCCGCCTTCGACCAATATCGAAGAAATCATAAACTCATTTGCAAGTTTAACGAGAACATCAATTAAATCAATTCTATTATTAATGTCTAAGCGGGCAGTAAGAATATTGACACCACTGGATTTTAATGCCTCTGCTTTAGCTGTTTGATAAGCTAGCTCAGAGCATACAATAATAGTTTTAGTTCTTTGTTCATCAATAAATAGATTTAATCCCAAGGGTGAATTAAGATTGGTATCAATTAAAACTCTGAAAGGATTTCTGCCATCAATATACCGGACTGTTAAGCTCGGATTATCCAAAGTTGCTGTATTACGACCTACCAATACAGCATCACAAACCGACCGAAGAATATGCACCCGACGCCTGCTTTCCTCTGAACTAATCCATTTTGATTCCTTAGAGGCAGTTGCTATATAACCATCTAATGATATTGCTGACTTTATTATTATATATGGTAAGCCATTTTGAATATATTTAATAAAAAATCTATTTAGCCACTTACATTCTGATTCCAATACACCAACTTGCACTCCTATTCCAGCTTCCTGCAATTTTTTTATCCCATTACCTGAAACTAAGGGGTTGGGGTCAATCATACCGATAACTACTTTTTTGAATTTCTTTTCGATTATTGTATCAACACATGGAGGTGTTTTACCTTGATGGGAGCAAGGTTCAAGATTTACATATAAAATTGCATCCGATAAATCCTCGTTTGTAACACTATTTATTGCCGATATCTCAGCATGCTCAGAACCAAAATTACTATGATAACCTTCTCCAATGATTTTGTCATCTTTAACAATAACAGCACCAACACGTGGATTTGGGCTAACATAACCACTCCCTTTCAGGGCGAGTTTAATAGCTCTCCACATTAGTTCATCATCGTTCATAGACAATTCTACCATTTGAAATTTGTGGTTATTGGATATTGCATAGGTCGTGCTGGCAAAATTAGATTAACAATATAGTCACCTTTGGGTAGCTTTTTGCCATTATCCATAATGCCATCCCATTCAATCGAGTATGTATATAAATCACCGATTTGAGTAGGTTCGATAGGTGTAATCACTTGCAAATAGTTCATATCCTTATCTGATTTCCAGAGTAAATTATTCTTTTCTGTATAAATTTCGACTAAAAAATCTTGAGATGTCGGAAAATATGAGGATTCATTTTCTTTCAAGCGTTTGGAATGAAGAGAAAATAGTATAAGTGAATCATTTATTACTTTTATTTCAGGTTTTAAAGCTAAGGTTGAGTCATTGGTAATATGCCAATCACTATTTATCAATTGAGAACTCCTACAAGAAACTAAGAATAATAGAATGCTAAGCGAAAAGATTAGATTACACAATACAAAAGCTAAATGTAAATTAACATTTTTTACTAAACCTTTCAATTTGTCATAATTTGTATTATCTATTCTTATACATTTGAAATTCGTCAACAAATCCCCAAATTTGTAATGATTCATTTTCATGTTTCAATATTTTGTAATATCATACTTTGTTGTTCTCAGCTATCAATAATCTTAATTATCAATTCTCGCTTTGTAATCTCTTCGAGTAAAAGCTTTCTTCTCGATGCGCCCCATAGTTCAATATCAGGATAAATTTTATCTTTATCATAAAGAAGCCCAATTGTAATTGTTCTGCTATTCAACTTTATGTCATAATCTTTGACAATTTGAATTTGCCTTCTATCAGTTCCTTCAGCAATGCGAAGCATACAAGACAATATTGAAACCAATTTCTGCTTTTCAGGTGTTAAGACTTTGAAATTATCGTGTTTGGGTTTTGGATGGCTTTTTCTATGATATCTAGCGATATTAGCAATGATTTCTGTTTCAGAGTTTGTGAATCCAGGCAAAGTTGAATTTTGAATAATATAGCAACTATGCTTATGATGCTGATCCTGAGAGATGCAATAACCAATATCATGCATCAAACTTGCAGATTCGAGTAATTCACGCTCGTAATCTGTTAAGTTGAACAAACTTTGCAAGGAGTCGAAAAGGCGAAGTGCAAGTTTTGCTACGTGTCCCGAATGATTCAAATCCACTTTATATTTTTTGCATAGATTAGAAACTGACTCAAACCTTAAATGACTAAGACTTCTCCATTCTTTAAATGCCCTAATTTTTTCAATTCTATCGAATAGAACGCCTTCCCTGAGCGAATAACTCGATATTAAAATCTTTTGGATGTTCAGATTTTTAATTGCTGACTCTAAAATTAAAGCCCCTGCTAGTATTATATCTGCTCTTTTGGGGTCAATTCCTTGTAATTGTTCTCTCTCTTTGAAAGTCTTAGCAGAGACAACTTTATTGATTACTTCGAGCATATCTTCTCTTGGAATTGTCATCCCATTTAAAATATCTGGAACAATTGCCCCTTTCATTATCAAGCTCATTACTGCAAGGTTATATATAGTTCCAGCAGTGCCAATGAATATTTCAAAACCAGACTCAATCAATCTTTTAAGCACTGGAGTCCAATCACCTTTAATATGTTCTCTACATAGCTGAATTTGTTCATCAGTAGCATTTCCATCAGGGAAAAACTGTTTTGTTAATCTTATAGCACCTATTTTTGCACTATTTACTAATATCACTTCACCCTTGTGCCCAATAATTGTTTCAGTGCTTCCGCCACCAATATCAATTATCAACGCTTTTAAATTATCAATAGGAAGAGAGCGAGAAACTCCTTTGTATATGAGTCTCCCCTCCTCAATACCTGAAATTACCTCAATTTCAATCCCAGTTTTGTCTTTTATTATTTCAAGGAATTCATTTTGATTCTCAGCTTCCCGAGTTGCACTTGTTGCTACTGCTCGAATAATAGCATTCTCAGATTTGGCAATTGCGGCAAATCTATTCAATGTTTGCACTGCTCGTTCGAATGCATCGGGTGTGATCTTTTTCATATCACCACCACTCGAACCGAGTCGTACCATTTCTTTTTCCCTACGTTTGATAGTCAAAACACCCCGCTGATCAACCGAGGCAATAATCATATGAAAGGAATTAGTTCCTACGTCTATTGCTGCAATAAGATTAGCTGATTTTTCCATTAATTCTCTCATCGCTTAAACTAATTGTCATCATTTTCTCGGTTTTTAGCTTCGCCTTTTAAAACAATAACGTCATCTTTTTTATATAAAATCTCATTTTTATCCCTATCAATATTATTTGGATTTCGTTGCACTATTTTTTGGAAGAATTTTACAATAGCATTTCTGACAATTGCTATTACGAGTATTATCAAAGCTATAACTATTAATGATATTATTAATAATCTCATATTGATTTCTCCAAAATTGCAATTTAAATATATCGGGTAAAATATATCAACTTTTTGGTACTTTGATTCCTAAATTTTTTGTTTATTCAAACTTATCTTTATATATTTCACATCATAGAAAATTGTATTTTTATTTAAATCGGAGGTCTGCGATGTTAAAACTAACGTATTTGTGCCATTCATCGTTTATTTTAGATGATGGAATACACAATCTAATTATTGACCCGTTTATCAATGGAAATCCAACCTGCCCTATTTCTATTAAAGATGTTAAATCGAAATTTGTTGTTCTTACCCATGCACACGGAGACCATTTAGGCGATGGACTTGGCATTGCAAAAGATAATCAAGCGATTGTAATAGCTGTTAATGAATTAGCGAATTATGCTGCTGAATCTGGTGTTAATGCTCATAATATGCATATTGGAGGCTCTTGGAATTTCCCCTTTGGTAGGCTTAAATTCACAATTGCTCATCACGGTTCTTCATCTCCCGACGGTAGATATATGGGTGAACCCGCAGGTGTTGTTATTAATATGGGTGGAAAAGCTATCTACCACGCTGGGGATACTGGGCTGTTTTTGGATATGCAATTAATTGGTGAACTCAATAAAATTGATGTATTTTTAGTTCCAATCGGGGATAATTTCACAATGGGAATTGATGATGCTGTCGTTGCAACCAAATTCGTTAAACCACAGCTCGTAATTCCGATGCATTATAATACTTTCCCCGTTATTAATGCCGAACCAAATGAATTCAAAAAGAAAATCGAGGCAGTAGGATTCAATTGTAAAGTTATGGAATACGGCGAAACTCTAACTCTCTAATTTTTAACTATTATGAATAGCTTTCGTATAATAAGTTTATTTTCACCTCTCCGAGTGTCTTTGATTTGTATTGTTCTTTTATTGTAGTTATAGCTTTCGTAAATTCTTTTGATTTGATACCAGCAGTAATTGAATTATATGCTTCAAGAAAGGCAGCAAACTCGTCGGCTGCCTTTATTAATTCTCCGTCGTAGGGATTGAATCTATCTTCATTATAATTTTTATTCATTTCTTCGATTGAATTAATAATTTCATAATTATTATCATCTATTTTAACTTTATTTCGAAACTCATCATTTGTGAAATATCTTATCTCTTTATCCCAATTATTCTCTAATAATGGGAAAATTTGTTCTTCGGCAAGGTCGTTTTCGATATCTTTCAAAAGCGATTCTAATTCTTCTGATGATCGCTTGACAGGAGAAATTATATCACGAGTAACAGCTTCTGGCAAATCATGGAATAATCCCCCAAAAAAATCATTATATAATCTTTGGGGACAGGAGTGATTTTCACGGGCAAATAAATATGAAATGCAAGCAACCATCAAAGAGTGTCCTAAAACAGAAGTTCGAGGGATGCGTGGAGTTTGAGCCCATCTAATCTGAAAACGCAATTGCCCGATTAAATCTACAAAGTTATAAATCGTATATTGGTTGACTAATTTGAAAATACCATCAAAATGTCGGAATTTATCTAATTTATTCAACAATTCGGTTTCTATTCGGGTATTTTGATAGCTATTTGGATTTGCTTGTTTGATTATTTGAAATTCCCAATAACTTGCGTAAATATGGGCTGCTTCCAGAATTTGATTTGTGATATCATACTCATCCTTTGAGAAAAATAAATATTCATTCAACTCATTTTTTAACTCATCGCTTTCAATCTTTGACTCAAGCTCAGTGAATATATATTGATTCAATTGGTTGAAAACCTTTGGATTTTCCTTTATTCTTGAATAAATGGGTGATTTAATATCACTAATTGTGATTCTTCTCAAAAGCTCGAAAATTCCGCTTTTAATTAATTTTTCAAAATGAATTTGCACCCCTTTATTTTCCTCGTACTTGGCAAGAATGTAAGCAATCACCATTTTATGAGAATGTTTATCCATTTCGATTAGATCCATAGGGCGTATTCTATCATTCCATCGTTGGATATAAAATCCTCGAAAAAGTTCATTAATTAAAGCAACATTCGAAAACATATTACTTACTATTTAATCAATGATTTCAAAACTAAATCATATTCAATTTTGACTGATCTGCCATTTATCAAATCATCTTCAATTGAATCTTTAATTTTTCGGCGTAAAATTAAAAATCCGATAATAATCAAAGGGATGTTAAGCAAAGCCGGCACTATTCCAAAAACGGGAATTGCAAAAAGCATAAAATTATAAGAACCATGCATAATAACAGCTATAAAGAAACCTTTGATAATTAGTTTTTGCTCCAATTTTTTATCCCCAGAAAATTTTGCCATTCCGACATAGTATCCCATCAGACCCGAAACAATAGCGTGCAAAGGAATTGCTGTGAATGAGCGGATTATTGCTGTTGTATAACCTGTATCAATTACATACAATATATTTTCAAAGCAGGCAAATCCCAAACTAGCAAATATGCAATAAATAATAACATCAACTCTTTCGTCAAAATGTGGCGAATTATATGCGAATTTCATCACAATCATCAATTTAAAAAACTCTTCGCATATCGCAGCAACTACAAATGCTCGCAGAAATATATAAATCAAGAAAAACTGCCCGAAAAATATATGATAAAAAGTATCCAGTAAAACTTCAATAATAAAAACAGGAATGATGCTTACAATCCCCAAAAGAAAGATTTTTATAAGCAATCCTTTTGGTTCTGGTTTGACTTTATCTTGTCTATAATAATAATAAAGCCAAAGCAATGCCGGGATTACTGCCAATGGAATTGAAAATATAAGATACATTAAATATTATCCCTACTTAGTATATAATTTTCCATAGTTTGTTCGAATGATAAAATTGTTTTTTCAATATCTTCATCAGAATGAGCTAATGAAATAAAGTATGATTCGAATTGACTTGGTGGTAAATATATTCCCTGCTCAAGCATTGACCAAAAATATCTGGTGAATAGTTCAATATCGCTTGTTATTGCATCTTCGAAGTTTTTGACTTGTTTTTCAGTGAAAAATAAACAGAACATTGAGCCAACACGGGATAAGTAATATTTTAAATTAAATTTTTCTAAAACTTTTTTGAATCCAGTTTCGAGTTTGTCCCCTTTTTTCTCCAAAATACTGTAAATTTCAGGATTATCTTTTATGTATTCCAATATAGCAACACCTCCAGCCATAGCAATAGGATTCCCGCTCAAAGTACCCGCTTGATAAATTTTCCCAGAAGGAGAAATATGCTCCATTATCACTCGCTTTCCCCCATAAGCACCGACAGGCAAACCGCCACCTATGATTTTACCGAAGCAGGTTAAATCTGGTACAATACTATATAATGCTTGAGCCCCTGATTGAGAAATCCTGAAACCAGACATCACCTCATCGAAAATCAGCAAAATTTTATTTTTTTTGCAAATTTCAGATAGTCCATTAATAAATGATTCTTCAGATTTAATTACCCCCATATTGCCAGCAACTGGCTCAATAATAATGCAGGCAATGTCAAAATTACTATTAACAATCATTTCAACCGATTGCAAATCGTTATATCTCGCAATCAGCGTATCATTCAAAACACCCAAAGGTACACCGGGACTTGTTGGCACTTGATTAGTTAAAGCACCAGAACCAGCTTTGACCAAAAAGCTATCAGAATGCCCATGATAACACCCCTCAAACTTGATAATCTTGTTCTTGCCAGTATATCCCCGTGCAAGTCTGATGGCACTCATAGTTGCTTCTGTTCCGCTATTTACCATTCTCACCATTTCAACCGATGGCACTAGTTGAGTGATTAGTTCAGCCATTCTAACTTCGCTCGCGACAGGGGCACCAAAACTAAGTCCTTTATCAATAGCTTTCAATACCGCTTCTATAATAAAATCGGGCTTATGTCCATAAATATGTGGACCCCAACTATTAACATAGTCTATATATTCATTGCCATCAACATCAACAATTATCGAACCAAGAGCAGAATCAATAAATAAGGGTTCTCCGCCAACAGCTTTGAATGCACGAGTAGGGGAATTAACACCACCAGGAATTAGTTTCTTCGCTAACTCATATAATGATTTGCTATGTTTGTTATTCATTTTAATACTAATTTGCAAATAAATAGATTGATAATTATTCTTTGTTATCTTCCGCCTTAGTAAATATAATCACATAATCGCTATATTAGAAATATTTTTTTATCAAACTTAAAAAATAGACATAATGCACATCATTGATGATATATTAATCGAGGAAGATATTATCCATTCTTTTTTTGCTTGCGATTTAGAAAAATGTAAAGGGGCTTGTTGTACATTCCCTGGAGAATATGGCGCTCCTTTGCTCAATGAAGAAATTTCAATAATAGAAAGTTTTTTAGAAAATGTCAAAGAATTTCTCTCATCAAGAGCAATTGAAATTATTAATTCGTCAGGTTTTTATCGGGGTGGAACAAACCATTACACAACTCAATGTATTGATAAAAGAGATTGTGTTTTCGTCTATTATGATAACGTTATTGCTAAATGTGCTTTAGAAAAAGCCTACCTTGCTAAAAAAACAAATTGGCGAAAACCGCTCTCTTGCCACCTTTTTCCCATACGTATAAAAAAATATAGTCAAATTCATCTTCACTATGAAAAAATTCCTGAATGTTTACCAGGTATTGTAAAAGGAACAATAAACAATCAACATCTCATAATTAGTCTTAATGAGGCATTAATTATAGCTTTTGGAGAAGATTGGACAAATAAAGTCAAAGCACTACTTAATCAAACTTAATTCAGATTTTATTTAATTTTGTATATATTTGCAGTAGAATCAAAGTAATGTTATAGTTGAACAATATAAATGAAATTAACATTAGGAATAAAACCAACTTTAACGCAAACATTAACGCCTCAGCAGATTCAATATCTGAAGCTTCTGCAACTACCCGTTGTACAATTAGAACAGCAGGTGATACAAGCAATTGAGTCAAATCCGATGTTAGAGCTAGCCACTGATCCTGATGAAGGAAGCGATACTATTGAGCAATATGAAAGCGAACACACTGAAGAAAATATAACTATTTCCGAAGAAATTGAAACAACGGAATTATCTGGTTCTTACTCAGACACAGAACATATCGAACATTATATCGAAGAAAAAGACCCATTTGAATTTCAAAAACTCATTTGGCAAGATGACTTGGAATTCGTCAAAAATATTCCGGGTCAGCAATCTGATGACGAAGAATATGAACCTTTTCAAATTAAAGATACTCCGACCTTTCTTGAGGAACTAAGCCAACAATTGAGAATGTTAGAACTAACAAAAGAAGAGTTTTTAATCGGAGAGCATATAATCGGTAATATTGATGCTGACGGTTATCTCAGACGTCCACTTCTTGAAATAGTAGATGATGTTAATAATGATATCAAAAATATAAATTTCGAAATCTTGAAGAAAAAGCAGACTAATAACAATACATTAAACCAAAATCCAGCAAAACAATTTACCTTCTATTGAGAGTGCAAAATTATTAAATCAGGTTAATAGCAACAATCCAGAAATTACACTCAAAGTTGATTCAAATTATGAGAACCAAGATAATTCAAATATAGAATTACTCAAAACAATAGAACTAACTGCAACGGAAAAAGTATTATCAATTATTCAGCAACTCGACCCACCAGGAATAGGTTCAAGGAATATTCAAGAGTGCTTGATAGCACAATGTAAAGCTATTCCAAACCCAAATATTTATCAAAGCATTGCCCTCGATATAATCACCAAAACTTATGATGCTTTTATGAAAAAGCATTATCATCAAATTATCAAAGATCTTGGCATAAGTCATGACGAACTAAAAAACGCCTTAGATTTTATTCGTCGGCTCAATCCTAAACCCGGCATCGGCGATTTTCATACCGAAACTAATACAATAATTCCAGACTTCATTATTACTAAAGATTATGAAACAAATGAATTAAAAATTATAGTAAATGATAGTCATATACCGCCAATAAAAATGAGTTCTGCCTACGAAAAGCTAAAAAAAGAATTGCAATATAAAAATTCAAACAAAGAAACGAAAGAATGGATAAGAAATAAGTATGAAGATGCCAAATTTATGATACAGGCAATACAACAAAGAAGACGAACTATGCTAAAAGTAATGACAGCAATAGGGTATTTACAAAAAGAGTTTTTCTATGAAGGTGTATCCGCACTTAAACCACTCATTTATAAAGATATTGCTAATCAAACTGGTCTGGATATATCCACCATCTGTAGAATCGTCAATGGTAAATATGTCCAAACTGAATTTGGCACATTCGAACTTAAATTCTTTTTTAGCGAATCCCTTCCTACTGATGACGGCGATGAAGTTGCTGCAAAAGTAGTTAAAGAAATCATTAAAGACATAATTGATAATGAGCCTAAAAATAAGCCATATAGCGATGACAAAATAACTAAGATGCTCAAAGAGCGTGGATATAAAGTTGCCAGACGCACCGTAGCTAAATACAGAGACCAATTGAAAATACCCGTTGCCAGATTAAGAAAAGAGCTTTAATAAGTGACTATAATTGAAATATTAGCAAAAACAGAACACTATCTAAGACCTTACCTTACAAAATTACGACCAGATATAGTTACAGCCATTTATTCTTTTGGGCGTAAAAAATTTTTAAAGTCGCTAGTTAACAACTTACCCAAAAAACGATTTTTACCTTCAATATCGCATAGAATCAAATTATGGGACAAAACTTTCGCCTGTCCGATTTTCAATGCTGCTGGTATGTTCAAAGATGGCAACGGCTACTACTTTTCTGCTTATCAAGGCGCTGGTGCTTTTTTAGCAGGCACAACTACTGAAGAAAATAAACCTGGTAATTATAAAAATGGCATTTGGCATCCATTTATTCCATATCCCAACTCGAAGTCTGCTTCAAATTGGCTCGGCTTGCCCAATCCAGGGCATTCCACCGTTGCCAAAATACTTTCTAATATTGAGAAAATTCCACACTGTCCGATTGGAGCTAGTCTTAGTGCCTCTCCAGATAAAGATGAAAAAAAAGCACTCGACGAACTCATCGAAGGATTGTATCTATATGAAAAAGCTAATGTTGACTTTATTGAAATCAACGAAAGCTGTCCAAACGTGCCACATAATCAATCAAACTCTTATTTTCTCGATGAAAATCTTGTCAATAGACTTGAGTATATCAGTCAAAAATTCTTGAAAAAAAGAACAAAAAACCTCCCCGTGATTATTAAATTATCCACAGATTTAAACATTGAACTTGTTCATAATATTCTTGATATAGCTTTAAAACTTGATTTCGACGGTATAAATTTTGGAAATACCTCTACTAATTATGAAAATCTAAAAGGTTACATAGCCAATCAAGATTTAAAAAAATTCGAATACTTTACACGCACTTTTGGTGGCGGTGTTAGTGGAAAACCACTTAAAAATAAATCCTTTGCATTATGCAAAAAAGCAAATGAAATAATTCAATCAATGGATTTAAGTAAAGAGTTCAATATAATTCGTACTGGAGGAGTCGAAAATTACGACGATGTATTAGAATCAAAAAAAATTGGCATACAACTTAATCAATGGTTCACTGCTTACTTTGATTTTTTTGCTAATTACGGTCATAAATTATACATTGAATTTTTTAAATAATAATGATAGGGTCTATGTAATAAATGAATGTTATCAACAAACATAAACTAGTTTGTAAAAAAATGACTAAATAAATTATACATTCGGAATTTATTAATAATTATATTTGTAAATAAATATTAAGGCAACATCAATTAATTAAATCGAAAGAAGATATATCAATGAGCAATGAACCAGCTATTAGACAATAAAATCATTTATGAATTACCAGTCGGGCTATTCTTTTATAGATTTGAATATCCTAACAAATTATTCCTTATCAGCGGTAATTATCAAGCTGAGTTATTGACTGGCATCAAAATAGATAAGCATTTAAAAAAGGAATTCAACGAAATATGGCAGGAAGCTCAGAGCAATGGAATAACTGATGCTTTTCTCGAAACTATGCATACAGGAATCCCATACACCATAGACCAAAAATTTTATTCTGATGATAAGGTTCGAGGCATATTCAAGATTAAAGCTTTTAAAGTTAATGACAATACTTTATGCGTTTCATTCGATGAAGTATCAAAAATTATTGATATCAAAGATGCTTACAATACGACAGAGAATAAATATAAAACTCTTCTTGATAATGTTT
>JBBISM010000042.1:0-5192 GCA_037441245.1 Ignavibacteria bacterium
ATGTATCAATCTGCTCTGAAGTAAAATCTAATCCAGTGTTAACAGGAAAACTTTCACAAAGTTCAAAACCAGAATGAATAAATGGTATTGCAGGTAAAAAGCAACTTATTGCCCAGCATAATTTATTGAATTTTGCTTCATTGAATCTCGAATAAGCTCTCGGTGTATTATGATTTTCGGGGGAGGCAAAAAAAGGAATTGGAATTCCATCATTTACTAAAAACTTGATTAAATTTTTCATTTTTTGCGGCGAATGCATAACGAAAGGCAAATAGCCGACTACTGCATCATAGCCTTCTTCAGCACTTTTTTTATTTAAGACGAAATTTTCCTCCCAGAATAAAAAATTTTTATTCTTTACTTTTGCGGTATTCACAATTCTTTCTCGTAATTCAGATGGGAGTGCATGCCCCATATCAATCATGACGCCATCAATATTATATTTTTCTTGATAATAAGGAATTATTCTTTCAATTTTATTCCATAAATCATCAGTCCTATTCTCATCTTTTTCCAACTTTTTATCATACATTCTAACGGTATTATAAGCAATGTAATTGAAATCAAGATTGTCATAAAGTCTTAAATACGTAACATCACTCCATACGGGTTGCTTATCGTCCGGTGGCCAATCAGCAAACGCACCAGGAATAATACATCTGCGATTACCTGGCAAAATTCCTTCTATCTTATCATTAATAAAGGTCAGTTTTCGGGGAGTAGGAGCAAAAAGTTTTATATATTCATCATCAGGTGGCGGTAAATCATTAAAATCTTTATTCTCTACTTTTTCCTTTATTGTCTTTAAAACATCTTTGCTAAATTTTGGTGGTTTAAAGTTAATTTGCTCATTGTCTTCATCAGAATACATCCAATAAAACCAATTTGGTCTTTCGATGGCAAGCTCACTATCTCGACTCGCAGTTCTAAAAACAAATTCCAGAATTACTTTCATACCTAATAGATGCACTGCTTCGGTAAATGCAGAAAACTGCTCTTCTATTGATAAATTCAATGCTGGTTCGGATAAATTCTCGTCTAATTTAAATGGATTTCTTATAGCATAAGGGGAACCAAGCGTTCCTTTTTTGCCGTGACTACCGATAGATGTAACTGGTAAAAGATAAATGATTGTTGTCCCCAAGCTCTTTAAATAAGGCAATATTGCGATTGCCTTCAAAAATGTCCCTGTTTCCCTGAAGCCTTTTATTGTAGGGTCATTACTGATGATTCCATCATTATTATGGTCGAATGCGGTTGTATATCGTATGAACATATTATATACAATCTGTTCGGACAATTTGAGTTTTCTATCAATTTTATCAATTTTTGCAGAATTTTCAATTTTTTCAATCTGTTTGAGGAAAAATCTTTGAGGATTTACTTTGATAATTCCTTGATGCTTTTTGAAGTATGGATCAAGCCAAAGTGCTGGTATATGATAATTCTTGAATTTTGACCCACTCTCAACCAATTCATTCAAAGCTTTTTTTATTTTTTTCAAATACTCCATTTAATTTTTCATTATTAATTTATTAACCGTAATTTGTTTCATTTTAACTTGAATGGTAATAACCATACACCTTTTGTGCAATACTAATTCCGAATTTTTTTTCAATAATTTCTTTTTTTGTAGCCCTTATTTTTTCGACCGAACCAAATTCATTTAACAATTTATTAGCGGTCTTCATACCTATTCCTGGTATCTCAGTTAATTCTGTCTTCAAAGTTCTTTTATCCCTTAGTCTGCGATGGTAACTAATAGCAAATCTGTGTGCTTCATCACGAATTTGTTGCAATAATTTCAAGCTACTGGATGTTCTCGGTAAAATGACTGGTTCGCTTTTATCAGGTAAAAAAATTTCTTCAAGCTTTTTAGCCAATCCAATGATTTCAATTTTATCATAAATTTCTAATTTTTTTAATTCTTCAACAGCAGATGACAATTGCCCTTTCCCCCCATCAACAACTATCAAGTCTGGTAATTCTTTTTTTTCCTCTAACAGTCTTCTATATCTTCGGCTTATAACTTCTCGCATTGCAGCAAAATCATCGTTTTTTTGCACAGTCTCGATTTTATATTTTCGATATTCTGACTTTTTAGCTTTGCCATTAATAAAAACTATCATAGAGGAAACAAGTTCACTACCCTGGAGATGTGAATTATCGAAACATTCGATATGCATAGGGGGTTTTCTCAACCGCAGGTCTCTATGCAAAGCCGAAACAGAATGCGATATAATCTTTTCTCTATTCAATTGTGCAAGATTATATTCTTTAGCAATAAATAAAGAGTTAGAATTTGCCATCTCAATTAATTTCTTTTTCTCACCGCTTTTCGGAATAATGATGTGAATTTTACCTTTGTTTTTGGTATCAAGCCAATTTATAATATACTCTAATTGCTCGGGTTCGCAACACAAGAAAATCTCTTTAGGAATGAACTCACTTTCAAGATACCATTTCTCAATAGCCCTTTGTAAAATTTTCTCATCCGAAATGTTATCAGCATTGGTAATGATATAGTGGCGTTTGCCAATTAATTTGCCGTCACGTATTTTAAAAACCAGCGAACAAGCAGTATCGCCATCTCTTGCTAAACCAAAAACGTCTCTATCAATCAAGTCAGCGGTTACAATTTTTTGTTTTGCATCAAATTCACTGAGTAAGTTTAATTTGTTTTTAATAAAATTTGCTTCTTCAAATAGCAACTTATCCGCTAAACTGTTCATTTTCTCTTCAAGCATCCGCTCAACTTCTTTTGTCTTTCCGTTCAAAACCTGCATTGCTAATTTAAGGTTAGACTGATAATCTTCCTTCGCTATCAATCCCTCACAAGGTCCATTGCACTTACCAATATGATAATCAAGGCAAATTTTGAATTTCTTATTCTTAATTGAGTCCACAGTTAATTTAAGGTCACAACTCCGGAACATAAAAATACTTCGCAAGAGCTTCAAAACTTGCTTTAAGTATCTGACCTCAGTATAAGGTCCAAAATATTTCGAACCATCTCTAATCAATTTCCTTGTTGGAAAAATTCTTGGAAACTCTTCTTGTGTAATGCGGACATAGGGATAGGATTTATCGTCGCGTAATAAAACATTATAGCGTGGTTTATTTTGTTTAATTAGGGTATCTTCCAGTATTAGAGCCTCTGCCTCGGAATCCACAAGAATAATATCCACATCAGCAATTTTATCAATCATTGCCTTTGTCTTAGCATCTTGTGGCTTACCTTTTTGGAAATACGACCTTAAGCGATTTCTAAGATTTTTCGCTTTTCCAATGTATATGATTTTATTCGATGAATTCTTGAATTGGTAAATACCAGGCGAGATTGGGAGTGCATTAATTTTCTCAATAAGTGAGATATTATTAAAATTTCTATCAAAATCATCATTCATAGCACTATAATGATGAATTTAAAAACCACCAGTAACAGTTCTATAGAGCATTCCATCTTCTCCACAGAACCATCCTACATTATTATTTATAAAAAATATTTCGAATATTTTTTTGTTGAAATCACTTTTTTGTTGAAACCAACTCACTCCTCCATTTCTTGTATATAATATAACTCCCAAATTCCCGACACACCAACCATCGAACTCATTCAGAAAATGAATTGAATAGATATCGAAAGGTGGGTCAAAATAAACACCAGACCAATTAATCCCACTATCAATAGTTTTCAATAAAACACCACTCCAACCAGCAGTCCAGATAATATTTTCATTAACTAACGAAATGGTATTCAACCAATCATTTTCCACTCTTACATTTTGGATCCAGGAAGAGCCGCCATCATAAGTTTCTAATATAATCCCATCTCCAACCATAAACCCAAAATTTGTATTAAGAAATTGGAAATCATTTAAATACAAAATCTCGAATGAAGTTTTTACCAATTCCCAATTGAGTCCATTATCAGTAGTTCGATAGAAAATACTTCTTTCTCGATTATTGCCGAGCAACCAACCGTTTGAACCAATGAAGAAAATTTTCGAATAAACAGCATTATCCAAGGCGAAGTCTTCTTTCGACCAGTTATTTCCTCCATCTGTTGTTTTCAAAAGTAACGATGATTGGGGCAATGCATTATTGAGAGTGCCGCCTACAATCCAGCCTTTTAGTGAATCCAAGAAAATAATAGAAAATATACTCCCATTCGATGGTATTTTGATTTTCTCCCAATTAATACCGCCATCGTTAGTTCTTAGAAAAGTACCTGATTCTCCACCAGCCCAACCATATTGCTCATTGAGAAAAAATATTGAATATAGCTTGGCTTCAGAATTATTGTTGCATATCTTCCAGCCCTCGAAATCCTTGAAAGTTACTTCAGATACTGGATCTTGGCATGCAAATAGAAGAAATAAAATTGAATAAAAGATGTAATTGTAAATTAAATTTGTTCGCTTCATTGCATTTGAATGTTAATCTCTATTACACTTTGATTGATGTTAAATTTAGCTTGCTCGAAAGTTGGCGGTCCAAACTTATTTTTAACATTATTCGAAACACCGATGCTCTCTTTGGGAATTCCTAAGAAATTTTTATTTAACTTCCCATCATTATTTTCATCGTGAAAAACTGAAACAGCGTATTTGCCATAATCCAGATTATTAAATTCTACCCCCAATTTACGGTTTTTAATTTCAAAAATTCCATACTTCAATGCATTCTCTCCATTCATTGAAAATGCTTCACCATTATTAAAAACTGCAACGTATGCTTTACCTTTGTCATTATTAAATTTGTCAATATTAATAATCAATTTTGATTGCAACTGATTAGCAAAGATAAAGTATAAGGGATAAAATAAAAACAGCAGTATGATGACTTTCATAATATAAATTTATAAAAATATGAACTATTGATAAAACAACTTTAATAATTAAAGAATTGACGCCTCTAACAACTAAAAATTTTTTTACATTGAATTAATGAATAAGAATTTATTAACTATAATTTGTTTCTACAATTTTATATAATTATAAAATTAAAAATCATTTTGTAATTTTGTTAACTTTAAAATCACAAATCAATCAAATATTATTATGCCAAAGAAAAATTTAATAGTAGTCGAATCACCCGCAAAAGCTAAAACAATAAACAAATATTTGGGTTCTGGATTTATAGTCGAAGCATCAGTAGGTCATATCAAAGACTTAGTCAAAGTGAGACTC
>JBBISM010000042.1:5230-5633 GCA_037441245.1 Ignavibacteria bacterium
GGCTCAAATCATAAAGAGATTAAAACAGCTATCAGAAATGGCCAACAAAGTGTTGATTGCAACTGACCCTGATAGGGAAGGAGAAGCTATCGCTTGGCACATTGCAGAAGAAATAAAAGAAAAAAATCCCAATGTTCAACGAGTTCTATTTAACGAAATTACAAAGTCGGGTATTCAAAAAGGTATCAACCAACCCCGAGAATTAGACCAAAAGCTATTTATGTCGCAACAAGCTCGTAGGGTAATGGATAGACTCATAGGTTATCAAGTATCACCCTTCGTTTCCCGTGCATTAATTGATAAGACTTCCAAAGCTCTATCCGCAGGTAGAGTACAATCGGTAGCATTAAAATTAATTTCCGAAAGGGAATTTGAAGTCAATAATTTTGTGCCAATTGAATAT
>JBBISM010000042.1:5657-14566 GCA_037441245.1 Ignavibacteria bacterium
AATTTCGATGCCGACAAATTTCTCAAAGCTCGTCTTGTTGCATTCAACAATAAAAGCATTAAAAATCCTGAGGGTTCTGCAAAAGCAATCCACCCCGAAAAACAACCCGAAATTGATAAAAAATTATTAGAATTGCATTATATACGCAATAAGGAATTGGCAGATGAATTAATTCGAAAAATCAAATTTACCCAATTCTCAATTTCATCTATTACTAAAAAAGAGCTTAAACGCACACCCCCTCAACCATTTACAACAAGTTTATTACAGCAAGAAGCTTCTAAGCGATTAGGATTTCCAAGTAAAAAAACTATGCAATTAGCACAAAATCTGTACGAAGGGGTTACTATTGGTTCTGAAACTGTCGGTCTTATAACTTATATGAGAACCGATTCGACTCGAATTAGTCCAGAAGCTATGGATGTCGCAAAAAAATTTATAATCGAAAAATTTGGCGAATCATATTATCCCGAACAACCTAACATATATCACTCCAAATCAACGAATGTCCAGGATGCGCACGAAGCAATTCGCCCTACAATTATTAATTATACTCCTGAAGAAATTAGAAAACATCTTCCAAAAGACCACGCAGATTTATACGAATTAATTTTCGATAGATTTATCGCATCACAAATGAAACCAGCAATAATCGAGCAAACTACAGTCAATATTGATGGAAACGGGCTTAAGTTCAGAGCTACTGGTTCTGTTATCATATTTAAGGGATTTCTTACTGCTTATGACGATTTATTAGAAAACGGCAAAAACAACAACGACAAAGATGAAAGCACCATATTACCAGAGGGTTTAAAAGAAAATCAAGAACTAGCCCTCAAAGATACCGAGCTAACACACTCAGCGACCAAACCTCCACCGAGATTTACAGAATCCAGTTTGATTAAAGAACTCGACGAATTGGGCATCGGACGCCCAAGCACATATACCCAAATTATTACCACCCTCTTAGAGCGTGGTTATGTGGAGCTTAATAAGAAAGCATTCAATCCAACTGATTTAGGTATAGAAGTTAATTCAATTCTGATGGAGCATTTCCCAAAAATATTCAATGTTGATTTTACAGCACAAATGGAGCAAGAACTCGACGATATTGCCGAAGGCACTAAGACCTATCTCAATGTACTTCAAAACTTTTACAAACCTTTTAAAGCAACTTTAAATGATGCAGAGACAAAACAATTTGGCACTGAAATACTTTGTCCAAAATGTAGCTCACCGATGGTGATAAAAGTCAGCAGAAAAGGTAGATTTTTGGGATGTTCTCATTATCCTGATTGCAATGGAACTATGCCATTGCCAAAAGGTGCTTTTGATATAAAAGAAAAGAAAGAGCCAGAAATAGCCGAAGGAATTTTCTGTTCCTGCGGTAAACCAATGCTTATCAGAGACGGAAAGTTTGGTAAATTTTATGGATGTAGTGGATATCCAGAGTGCAAAGAAATCAAACCAATTTCTTCTGGTGTAATATGTCCTAAATGTAATAAAGGAACATTAATCGAACGGTATAGTCCAAAAGCCAAAAGGAAATTCTGGGGTTGTTCCAATTATCCCAAATGCGACTATCTTACGAACTACGAACCTATTAATCAGCAATGCCCAAAATGTAAACACAATTTTCTTGAATATAGATTCAAGAAAATTAATGGTGGATACGATAAGTATATTAATTGCCCCAACTGTAGAGAACATTTTGAAGTTATTACATTCCTTGAGCAGAGTCAGGAGTAAAACTACTTATATTTGAATTTGCCCAAAGAGTGATTAAGTGATAACCACCCAACCATTCCAAAACCAATTAGAAATAGCAATTGAAAGGGAATGGCTGCAATCTCCCGATAATATACCGATATAGAAATTCCGATAACAAAATATAAAGCTATCAATAATTCTATAATTACTGCGAAACTTATCTTTCTCTGTAAATATCTCTTTTTCTTTTGACCTACTTGCATATCGCCCATTTTAGGAGTTCGCCAAAAACCAGATTTTTTGTTGATTAAAGCTTCTATTACTGCTTTAGTATTATTAACGGCAAACCCCATACTTCCAGCTAAAAATACAGGGAATAGCAGCAATCTTTTACGCCAATCGAGATGTATAGCCTTTTGGGCATACAGATAAAATAAGAACGTTGAAATTGAAGCCAATACAAATATTGACATCATCGAATAAAACTCATCATAAGTACCAACAAGATTTTTGATTAAAACGATAGGGACATTCAAAATAGCCACTATCAAAATAAATGGGAAAACTATATTACTCGTCAAATGCACAATGCATTCGAGTTTGACTTTCAATGGCAAATCTGAGTTTAGAACTTTTGGAAGCATTTTCCTAGCAGTCTCAACTGCCCCTTTTGTCCATCTGAATTGCTGTGTTTTCAGAGCATTAATATCAGCTGGTAATTCTGCTGGCGAAGTAATGTCATTCAAAAATATAAATTTCCAACCTTTTAATTGAGCTCTATAGCTCAAATCTAGATCTTCGGTCAAAGTATCTGGTTGCCAATTCCCAGCATCAATGATACAACTTTTTCGCCAGATACCAGCCGTGCCATTAAAATTTATAAAAAATCCAGCATTATTTCTCACTTGTTGTTCCAATACGAAATGTCCATCGAGAGCCAATGCTTGAGCCCGTGTCAGAAATGAATGATTCTCATTGAGGTGTTCCCATCTTGTTTGCACCATACCAACTCTGCTTTCCCTGAAATAAGGCAAAGTAGCATATAAGAAATCTGGATTAGGAACAAAGTCTGCATCGAAAATTGCGATAAATTCTCCTTCAGCATACTCTAAACCATATTTTAACGCACCAGCTTTATACCCTTGCCGGTTATCTCTGTGCAGATATTTAATATCATAACCCTTATGATAGTATTCTTCAACAAGCTTTCGGGCTAATTCCTGAGTTTCATCCGTTGAATCATCTAAAACTTGGATTTCTAACTTATCTTTGGGATATTTTATTTTACAAACTGAATGAATAAGCCTTTCAATAACATTATATTCGTTGAATATTGGCAATTGAATTGTTACTTTGGGTAGTTCTTCTTCTTCAATTTTCAAATAATTAAACTTATTCTTTACTTTATTATAATAATAGAGTAAGATTAAGCCATGTATTCCGAATCCGAAAAGAATACATAAGGATAAAAAATAAATGACTAAAATTATATTTTCCATAGGTAGCAACCCACTCACCTATTATTAAAAATTGTTATTTTTTCAAAAATCACCATCCTGAAACAACCGCTATCAAAATATCGGTTGCAACTTGTGTAATAGCATTTTGTATAGCAAGATCTCTACCCATTTGGGCATTAGAAACATCATAGACTTCGAAGCTTGAAAAATTCTTTGTCCATATTGCTTGCTTATTAATATCATCATAATATTCAGCTTCGCATCTAACATCAATTCTATTTCCAGCAACAAGTTCATTTGCTCCGATTGATTGGGGTTGATCGCTAATATTGATTATCTTAACCTGAAGCTTTGCATCTCCGCCCGATTCAACAATAGAAAATGAATTGTCATTACGAAAATTTTCAAATAGCTTCTGCATCAATAATTCTCTATATGTAGGATTGCCAAATCCGCTCAAATCATCAACATTATGAATATTTAATGTTTTTAAATGTGGAGGTATTGAACCGCCTGTAAATGAGTAACAACCAAACATAAAAAAAGAAATACAAAAAAATAATAAAAGGAAAATTAAAGAAAATCTATCATATTTTGCAATGAATTTAAGCATAATCAAGATTATTTTAATGATATGTAACCATTGAGAAAAGGATTATTACGACGTTCATAACCGATAGTTGTGGGTTCGCCGTGACCACTATATACTATAAAATCGTCAGATAAAGTCATTAATTCTCTCTTGATTGACTCTAAGAGTTGTTCACCATTACCACCTGGGAGATCTACCCTACCGATACGCCAGTAAAAACAACCCGATGATTGTGTTCGACCAAGCATATTCCTCCTTCAGTATGCCCAGGAGTATGCCTGACTTCGATTTCAAGACTTCCGCATTTAATTATATGATTATGATTAACATAGCGAGATTGTGCATAACTTTCTAACTCGAAAGGCAGAGGAAATACCGAATATTTGTTTGGCTCTAATAATCTATATTCATCATCTTTAAATAAATAAACAGGTGCATTTACTTGCTCATAAAGTTTCGAGACATCGGCAGTATGATCCCAATGTGTATGGGTTATAATTATAGCAATCAAACGAGAATTTTTAGAACTTAGAAGTTGAATAAATCTGTCAGCGCTTCCATAAGGTATATCTATTATGAGTGCTTCATTTGAAGTTGAGTCATTGACTAAATAACCGATAGTAAATACTGGTCCGGATTCGATTGGAATTATTTCCATTTTTTTATATTTATTTAACCCGATACTCCAAATTGTTCGCAAATTTAAAATGTTTAATTGATAAAAAAAAATTTTATATAAATTATTTTTATTTTATTTAAGTAGAATGAATAAACAAAAATATTTGCATTATTTTAATAAAAAGTCAAAATCAACAATCATTTTTTAATATTTTTGATTTTATAATTTTTTCTATATTACATAAAAGTTCATATAAAAATTATAAATTAACACATATTGTTCACTTTTGGAGATAATAATTATGCAATCATTGATTTTATCAGCTGTTAGAACCCCAATAGGTTCTTTTATGGGTTTATTATCATCTTTTTCAGCTCCACAATTGGGGGCATTCGCCATAACTGAAGCAGTCAAACGTGCCGGCATCAATAAAGAGGGAATTAACGAGGTTATTATGGGTAACGTTCTCACTGGTGGTATTGGTCAAGCACCGGCTCGCCAAGCAACAATCTATGCCGGATTACCTAAATCAGTGGAATGTATGACTATTAATAAAGTTTGCGGCAGTGGGCTAAAATCTGTTATGTTGGCAGATCAAGCAATCAGATGTGGCGATGCTGAATTAGTAGTTGCTGGGGGGCAGGAATCTATGACAAACGCTCCTTATATGTTATTCAAAGCTCGTACCGGTTATCGAATGGGGCACGGAGAACTCGTTGATTCGATGATTTCCGATGGCCTTTGGGATGTATATAATCAAATTCATATGGGAATGGCTGGCGAACTCTGCTCGAGTGAATATAAAATTTCTCGGCAAGAACAAGATGAGTTTGCAACTATGAGCTATAAACGCGCACAAGAAGCTCAAAAGAATGGCTGGTTTAAAGATGAAATAGTACAAATCGAAATTGCAGATAGAAAAGGCACT
The DNA here is from genome assembly GCA_037441245.1 of Ignavibacteria bacterium. GTDB lineage: Bacteria > Bacteroidota > Ignavibacteria > Kapaibacteriales > UBA2268 > CALHGZ01. Next base: position 10,967 of record JBBISM010000042.1, read on the forward strand.
ACAATTATTGATACCGATGAAGAGCCTGCAAAAGTTAAATTTGAAAAAATTCCTGAATTAAAACCAGTATTTAAGAAAGATGGTGTTGTTACTGCTGCTAATGCTTCTTCAATTAATGACGGAGCAGCAGCATTAGTCATTGCCTCTGAAGCGAAAGTTAATCAAATAGGCGCAAAACCTTTAGCACGAATAGTCGCACATGTTTCTTATGCACACGAGCCAGATTGGTTCACAACAGCACCGGCTTCAGCAATTAAAAAAGTCTTGCAAAAAGCCAACTTGCAATTAAACGACATTGACCTATTTGAAATCAATGAAGCATTCTCGGTTGTACCAATAGTTACTAAACAATTAACTGATATAAGCTATGAAAAAATGAATATACACGGCGGAGCTGTTTCACTTGGGCATCCAATTGGTGCCTCTGGTGCAAGAATACTCACAACTTTAATATTTGCTCTTAAACGCATCGGAGGTAAATATGGCATTGCAAGTCTTTGTATTGGGGGGGGAGAAGCCAATGCTATAATTATCGAAATGCTTTAATAATAGAAATAATCACAATTCTGTAAAAGACGCTCTCAAATGAGCGTCTTTCATTTATTAAATGTTTAATTCATAATTTTAGTAGCTCATTGAATCAATCTTGACTTTGCCCCTAAATACCCAGTAAATACCTATTGTATAAGCAAGAACAAAAGGAATACCAATAATCGCCATTGTTAGCATAATAGAAAGCGTTTTTTGTGATGATGATGCATTGAAAACGGTCAGACTATACGCTGGGTCAATACTTGAAATAACAATATTCGGAAAAATCCCAATTGCAAATAAAGAAAATAATGCTACAATGCTTGCACAAGAAGATAGAAAAGCTCTAAATTCTCTTTTATGATGTATTTCTCTGGGTATATTAGCAATAGCAAGCATATTGAGCAATGCGAGAATGAATAACTCTGGATGATTTCTGAAGTGTTCAATCATCGTTTGTTGATATATTAGAGTCCACATTGTTATCATAATATAACAGATCACAAAGAATATTATACAATTATTAACCCATTTCCTAACTTTATTTTGTAAATCTCCTTCGGTTTTCATAACTAAATAAATTGAACCGTGCATCATAAACAATGCAATAGTTGTGATACCGACCATTAAAGCATAAGGATTCAGCAATTCAAAAAAACCGATATTAGCTTCTTTATCAGCTGCAACAGGAATTCCTTGTACGATATTTCCAAGAGCAACCCCCATAACAAATGCAATTAAAATACTCGAGAAACAAAATGCAATGTCCCAATTCCTCCTCCATCTCTTAGATTCTCTTTTACTTCGAAATTCTATCGAAACAGCTCTAAAAATAATAACTAATAATAAAAGCATCATTGCTGGATAAAAGCTCGAAAAAACAGTAGCGTAAACATCAGGAAATGCTGCGAATAATGCCCCCCCTCCTGTTACCAGCCATACTTCATTCCCATCCCAAACAGGTCCGATCGAATTCAGTAGTATTCTACGTTCCAAATCATCTTTCACAAGTAGGTGCATTGCGCCAATCCCTAAATCGAATCCATCTAATATGGCATAGCCAGTGAGTAATACTCCTATTAAGATAAACCAGGTTATTTGTAATTCCATAATATCCTCTATTTTTTATTTTTACTCTAATTTTTTGTGAAAGGTATTGTATGTTCGGTATAAGTAGATTCAATCTTATCAGCTTCTTCTGGTCCGTGTTTAATCTTTCTATCTAACAAAAAGATAAATAAAATGAAGAGTAATAAGTAAATACAACCGAACAAAATGATAGAAAAGAGAACTTCGTTAAATGAAACAACTTTTGACAGTGCGTCTTTTGTTCTCAGCAATCCATATACAATCCAGGGCTGACGCCCGATTTCTGCAGACATCCATCCAAGTTGATTTGCTAAATGGGGCAAAAGCACAGAAAATACCCCAATCCATAAATACCATTTTGTTGAATGAATTTTTTTCCTTGCCCAAAGAATCACTCCCAACCAGCTCAATCCGATAAGCAATAGACCAATACCTACCATAAAGTGGTATGATTGGAAAACAATATTGACAGGCGGCCGATCTTCAGGGGCAAACTCTTTGAGTCCCATTACTGGAGTATTGGAATCCCAATATATCAAGTACGAAAGCAATTTTGGGATTTTGATACCATAAGTTTTTTCTTCTTTTTCATTAACCCATCCGATTAGATATAAATCGCCAGGTGCTGTTTCATAATGTCCTTCGAAGGCTGCCATTTTTGCTGGTTGTGTTTGCGATACTTTCACCGCGCTACTATGACCCGTAATCAGTTGAGTTATTGATGCAAAAGCTGCAACAATCAGAGCAATCTTAATTCCTATTTTCGCATGCTCAATATGTCTCTTCTTCAGCAAGTAAAAGGCGCTCACACTAATAACAAGAAAAGCTCCTGTCAGCAAGCAACCTGAAATAGTATGTGTCAATCGTTCGATTGTTGAGGGATTGAATACCACAGCCCAAAAGTCCGTAATTTCAGCCCTCTGAGATAAGCCTTCCCCAACGATATGGAATCCAGCTGGTGTCTGTTGCCACGAATTAGCTATAAGTATCCATACTGCACTCAAATGAGCCCCTAAAGCTACCACTATCGTCGAGATAAAATGAACTCTTGGGCTAACTTTATTCCAACCGAAAACAAGTATAGCAAGGAATCCAGATTCAAGGAAAAAAGCAAATATTCCTTCAGCAGCCAATACACTACCAAATACATCACCGACAAATCTCGAATATGTTGCCCAATTTGTACCAAATTGGAACTCCATCACAATTCCAGAGGCGACACCCATTGCAAATATGAGTGCAAATATCTTGACCCAAAACTTTGTGAGATTTTCATAAATTTTATTGCCGGTCTTGAGATACATTCCCTCCATAATTACTAATATCAAACCTAAACCAATGCTCATTGGGGGAAAAAGATAATGAAAACCAATTGTGAAGGCAAATTGGATGCGTGATATTAATTCAGTTTCTTGCATTATAAACTCGATGATGTGAATATTAGTTGATATTTCAAATTACAAAAAAATATTCAAAAATTCAAATTAAAAAGAAACAATGATTGTTCAAACTCGAAATTTATTGCTCGAGCAATGGACCGTAATGTTCATACATATAATCGGCGATTGCTTCTGCTTCTTTGGGTTTTAGTGCCTGATTCGGCATTGCGGGGTATTCCGGGTCAATCTTTACTGGATTAAGCAAGAACTTTAATTCCTCTTTTTTTCCAATGTATTTCTTTAATACTAATTTATGTGGCGGACCAACAAGTTTTTGGTCAAATTGATGACAGGCTGTGCATTTTACTTTATATAACTCTTCTCCATTTATCGCTTCTACTGTCTTGCCCATTGATTCTAATCTTGCTAATTCATACTGTTCATACTCATAAGCCAAATTGGCAAATTGTTGTTTATTCGATACTGTAAATGCACTCTGCTCTTTTATAATAGTAAAGAAAAATACAATCAGTACAAGATAAAATGCGAAAGATGAATAATTTATTTTATTATTTCGTACTATTACATAGATTATATGAAT
>JBBISM010000043.1:0-14517 GCA_037441245.1 Ignavibacteria bacterium
AAAACGGTTCACTTCTATAACGGATTAAATCAATTCCCATTTTTCAGAGGTTTCTGTTTATTTATAAACAACTAGTAATGCTCAGATGAAATTAGGCATACTTAGCGATATACACGAGGATATCACTTCACTAAATACTGCACTTAGGATCTTCGAAGACAAGAAATGCGACAAACTGCTATGTCTCGGGGATATTTTAGGTTACGACCCTAATTATTATTAACAGGTGAAATTGCGGAATGTCTCTGAGTGTATTTCTTTGATAAGAAAATACTGCGAATGGACCGTAATAGGTAACCACGATTTATTTGCGATTAGAAAGCTGTCTTTACATTTCAATGATTTCAGTTATCCGAAGAATTGGTATGATTTAAGCTTTAAAGAGAGAAGAGAACTAAGTTCGGGCAGATTATGGCTATATGAAAATGAATTTCTGGAAAAAGAGTTACATGCTGATGAAATAGGATTTCTCTCCAAATTACCCGAGTTTCTAATAATTGAAATTGATTCCCACATAATTCACATTTCTCATTCCATTTATCCAGATTTAACCGGATCGAATTTCTTCAGACTTCATAATACATGGGAGTTGAAAACACATTTTGAATGGCTTAGTTCTAACGGTGCAAGATATTCATTCTCAGGACACATGCACTCGAGGTATCCTCTTAGGGCAACTTATGATAAGATTGTTGAGATGCAATATAAAAAACATACTATAAAAAATGAGATTATTCAGTTCGTTGCTCCTTGTGTTGCCAAAGGTAGGGGTAAAAGCGGAGTAATTATTGCTGATATAAAAAATAAAGAAATAGAAGCAATAGAGATTAATAAACTTTTCGAAAATAAATTGTTTTCGTTCTATGGAAGAAAAGAAAAAAGGATTAATTTTAAGAAGTTCTTTCTCAATATCATTCTGCCCACTTTGTTGAGCATAATGCTATTTATCGTTCTTATATTCTGGTATATTATTCCATATTTTGAAAGCAATCTGCTCAATAGCAATAAAGAAATGATTCGTGAGCTTGTTAATTCAACTCTCAGCATTGCAAATAAAAATTACTCTGACTACAAAGCCGGTATGCTAACTGAAGAAGAAGCCAAAAATGATGACATCGAAAAAATAAAATATCTTAGGTATGGCATTGAACTGAAGGATTATTTCTTCATAACTGATATGCAACCATTTATGATTATGCACCCTTACAGACCGGATTTGAACGGAAACGACCTGAGCAATTTCCTAGATCCGAACGATAAAGCTGTATTTGTTGAAATGGTTGAAAAGATAAAAATCTCCGGAGAGGGTTTTGTTGATTATAAATGGCAGTGGATGGATGACAGTATAAAAATCGTTCCAAAGATCTCCTATGTAGCTGAGTTCAAGCCTTGGGGTTGGGTAATAGGCACGGGAATTTATATTGGAGATGTCAGGGAAAAAATTGCTGAAATAGAAAGTGGGATGATTTTTGTTTCAATTATCATTTCCAGTATCATTGGGCTCCTACTGACTGCAATAGTATTACAGAATTTCAGCTCGGAAAAGAAAAGAAGTATTGCTGAAAAGGAACTGATGATTTCCAAAGAAAAATACAAAACTCTGGTTGAAGCGTCAACAGAAGGAACTGCTATGATTTTAGGAGGAGAACTGATATACTCAAATTAACTCTATGATGCCCTATTTGAGAGCAAGAATATCAAGATTTTCAGTCCCGACTTAAGGGAATTGTTCCCAACTGAAAACATTGATGCTATCAACAAGGTAAAAATTTTTCTTTCCGGGGATCTCGGCTATATTCAATTCGAGACTATAGTTGCAACAGCAGATAACAGAACTGAAACGGTTTTGCTTTCCCTTTCTAAGATTAGGTTAAATGATAAAGATGGTCTGATACTAATTATTAAAGAGCTCAAAGATGAACCATTATCAATCAGCGAAAAAAATAAATGGTCAAAACTTCTGAAAGAACTTCTTGATAAAATCCAGTCAGCAATGTTCAGTATCTCATTGAGTGATAGCGGAAGATTTGTAGATTGCAATGAATATGCACTGCAGATTCTTGCTTATCCTTCCAAAAGCGATTTACTAAAAGCTACTATAAATGATATTATTGATGATAAGAACGAAGGATTGCATATTTTTAAGCTAATAAGAGCTTCTGGATTTGTTGCTGATTACAAGCTGAAAATCCGCTCTTACGATGGGAGGCTTCTTACTGTGCTGCTAAATGCTCAATATGAAAAGGATGAGCTTACTCATAAGGAATATATTTCAGGAACATTCAGGGATAACAGTATAGAAGCAGAAAAGAAAGCTCTCAGAGAGCAGACATTTGATGATATGCGTTATTCACTGATGCAATTAAATAGTGAGATTAAACTTTTTCAGAGAGAGACAATATCATGTAACTCTAAGCTAAGCGCAGGCAATGCAGCTAATTTAATGGTCCGATATGATACCAGCCTACTTGTTGTTCGCACTGACGAAGGAGTACCTTTAAGAGTCATCACAGATACAGATGTTCGCAAGAGGATTGTTCCTAATATCAGTAACTTAGACAGGCCTATTAGTACATTTATGTCTTCTCCAGTAATTGTCGTTCCGTATCTACCACTCTATCAGAGGCTTTGATTCTAATGCAAGATAAAAGAATTCATCATCTTATAGTTGAGGGTGTACCCGGCGAGGTTACGGGTTATATTGGTACTGACGAATTGCTGAAAATCAGGATGAGTACTTCTCAGATTTTACTCCAAGCTGTTAAAAATGCCTCAACTTTGATAGAGCTTCAAAATATTTATCGAAGAATTCCATTTTTTTCCACCTCCTCAGTTGATAGAAATGTTAATCCAGAATTTATACTAAGAACAATTGCAAAACTGGCTGATTATATAAGTCAAAAACTGGCTGAAATGATTTTTCTTGAAATCGGAGAACCACCAGTTCCATTTGCATTTATATCCCTTGGAAGTGAAGGCAGAGGAGAGCAAACCTTAACAAGTGACCAAGATAATGCTTTGATTTACGATGATTCAGAATCGGAAAAAATGCTTGCAGCTGAGGAGTATTTTGCCCGTTTTGCTGAAAGAATGAACTATATGCTTGATTCAATTGGGTATTCCTATTGTACCGGAGATGTTATGGCAAAAAATCCGCAATGGAACCAACCTCTAAACAAATGGAAAGCATATTTCAGTGAGTGGATTACCAACCCTAAACCTCAAAATTTACTCCAAATTGCAGTATTTTTTGACATGAAACTCACTTATGGCAACCAAAAGTTACTCGATGTACTTCAAAAATATATATTTGAATTACTAAGCAAAAACCCTTCTTTCTATGGTTTTCTTGCAAGAGTAGGGACCAGCTACAAAACTCAACTAAGCATCTTTGGCAGGATACAAACAGAAAGCACTGATGAGTATTCAAAAAGTGTAAATGTGAAAAATCCTATAAGGGTGATTGTTCATTTGCTGCGATTGTATGCAATGAAAAATAATTTAACCGAGACTAATACTCTTAAACGATTAAAGATATTATATGAAAAAAATGTTTTTCCCGAGGGATTTTACAAAGAAATTGCTTTCTCATATAATTTTCTGACTCTTCTTCAGCTCAAATCCCAACTGTCAGGACTAAAAAGCCATTCCAAACTGATTAATCAAACTGATATAAGCACACTAACATCTATTGAATTGAACATTTTAAAAAATGTATTTTCACTGATTTCTTCATTCCAGTCAAAATTAAGATATGATTTTGGTATCAATGAATAGTTAATAAACTTAACCCGAACTCGAAAATATTTTATAATGAAAATTGCAATTTTAGGTAGAATTATTGCTCGACAAACTGGTTCATTGCTTACTTGTTGATTCCCGCTCAATCGAGACTCGATTTCTAGGCAATGACAAAAAAGTGAGTAATAATTATTTTTTTGTATTCAAATTCTCTCAGCCACTCGCATTTTTGCACTTCTCGCACGAGGATTTGTAGTAATTTCTTGATGTGTTGGAGTGATTGTTTTTTTTGTTAAAACTTTTAAAATTGGCATTTCTTTTGATTGGGTATCCAAATCTTGTTCTTTGACTTTTAATTTATCATCACCATTTTTGCGGGAAAGCGTTTTCGAATATTTGCGGAAACTTTCTTTTGCAATTCTATCTTCGAGCGAATGATATGAAATTACAACAATTCTTCCCCCTATAGCCAACTTGAAGGGAATACAATTTAATGTTTCGCTAAGCTGAGTAAGTTCATCATTGATGTAAATTCGCAATGCTTGAAAAACACGCGATAGAGAACGGTTTAAATATTTTCTCGGTACACAATATTCGACTATTTCCCGCAATTGAGCAGTTGTATTAATAGGCACAGCACGGCGTAGTTCCACAATACGCCGTGCTATTGACTTGGCAAAGGGCTCTTCTCCATATTTACGGAGAATATCGGCAATTTCTTCCTCTTTTGCTACTGCCAGAAGTGCTTCTGCTGGTTCATAATCCTGAGAAAATCTAAGGTCGAGTCTTGCATTTTCTCGATAAGTAAACCCCTTGGTTTTATCGTCCAATTGTCTTGAGGAGACACCTAAATCCAGCAAGAAGCCCTTCAATTTCCCCTCGATTGTCCTTATGCTGCATGCTTTGCTATATGGCTGATTGTAAAGTTCAAGACGACTTGATTCCCCCCTCAATATTTCGTCCTTGAACTTTTCTTTGCAATATTCCACTGCTTCTTTATCCAGATCGAAGGCGAGCAATTTCCCCCCTGCTCCAAGCCTTCCAAGAATTTCTGCCGTATGCCCTCCGCCACCAAGCGTGCCATCTATATAAATTCCATTTCCATCGGTAATTAACCAATCTATCGCTTCATTTTTCATTACGGGAAGATGATAATCATATTCTTCCCGACTACCAATTTCCAAATATTTTTTTTTAGTCCTCTTTTTCACAATCCCATTTTTGTCTTTCTGAATTAAACATTCACATTAAATCCTTGATTCGCATTGTCAAAATCCTTATTACCGAATCCCTTATTTCCATAATTTTTATCATTTACTTTTATCAATCCTTTTTTAATCATTCCTTTTTTCCCATTCTCTTTTGTCATTCTCTCTAGTCGTACCAGGGAAAGCAGGAATCTACATCTCATTTCTTTATCTATCCAACCATTACTTCCTTTGCTACCTCTTTATATGGAAGCTCCCTCATATATTGCTCGTATTCGTTCGGATTCCAAAACTCTATATGGTCCATCATACCGATAACTAATACTCGCCCTTCAATTCCAGCGTATTCCAATAAATGTTTTGGCAATAGTATTCTCTGTTGACTATCGAGAGTTACCTCTTCGCATAATGGTAGAACAACTCTCAAGAAAAAACGATTTTTATCATCATATTGATTCAGTTTTTGAAAGCTTTCTTCATACTTTTTCCATTCGTCCGATGGGTACGCAACGATGCATTTATCTATTCCACGAGTAACTACAAATGTATCGTTTGCCTCGGCAGTAATTGATTTTCGCATCTTAGCCGGTATATTTACCCGCCCTTTGCTATCTATCGAAAAGTTCTCTCTGCCCTTAAAAGCCATTTTGAATTCTACTATATTATTTTTAAAACATTTTATTAATATTATCGGACATTTTTATTTATTATTTACCCACTTTAACCCACTTTAAAGTGCAATTATAATAAAAATTTTTATTCAAAAAAAATTTTTTTTGCATTTTTGATATATTTAGAAAAAAATAAATAAATTTTTAGGAGTTTCAATAATGCAACAAGCTCTATATCTGAGGAAATTCTTGCACCATCTCAATCTCGAAAGCGATATTGACAATTATGAAAAGATTCATACTACAATTAGTTTATATAATTATTTTCATCGTTGCTATTCCGAGCGTTTACTTTGGATACGAATTGGTTCAAAGAGAAAAATTCTCTGAAAATGCCGGAAGATTTATTAATAATGTCAGCATTTTCGAAGGTAATTTCTTGTTAAAAAGTAGCATTGACCCTGTTAACAGAATAATTCAATTAACATACGGGGGTGCAGCATTGAACGAGGAACAAAAGAATGCCATCAAGGCTAAATCCGACGATTTTCTGATTAGTGATGCAACTATTGAATTCCAACAAGGATTGACCTTTTCTGAATTAGCTGAAAAAACTGATGAAGTTGAAAAATTAAAATTTAAAATCAATAATCTTAGTCAATTGCTGCAAAGTAAGGAACTCGAACTAAAAAGCATCATCAATAAACCCGAGATGGGTTCGAAGCTATTGAGCGAATTAAATCAACTTTATACCGAAATTATCACCTGTACATATTCAGAAACCAAGCTATATTCATTAGCAACGCGAGATTCAATAAATGCTCAAAATACAATTCCGCTTATCACAATTGGAATTCGAGGCAAGCAATTGAATAAAACCGATGAGCAAAGGATTGATAACTGGCTTAAAACCAGATTGGAAATCGAAGATATAATGACTTTTTATTATCAACTTCAATGATTTCCAAACCATAATCTACTCATTCCTGATACTTCTTGATAATATATCATTTCCTCTTCTGGAGTTGTGTCAAAACCCATTTGGAAAAACCTTATATCCAGTTATTGTTGCTTTAAATAACGAATCACATAAAAAACCATATTATTAACTCCAAGAAACATAGGAAAGTAGATTTTATAAGATGATATTTCCGACAAATATTTCAATCAATACGTTCGATTTTGGCAAAACCTCGAAAGAAGAAATCCACAATTATTTATAAATCCTTGCTATGAAACTATTGCTGGAATATCATATTTTGCAATATGATAAACGCCAGACGCCAAAAAAGCAACAAGAAAGCTTGCTCCCTTGTATCCATCACTGCATCCCCTTCTGAATTAGCTAAAGTTATAAGCAACAATAGGTGGAAATTGTCAAAACACTTGAAATTCATCGAGAATGCCCTGCTTCTATTAACAAAAAGGAGAATCACTAAACTTGTTATAAATTTACCACCACGACATGGCAAATCTGAACTTATCTCGAAATACTTCCCTCTATGGTATCTTTGCCAATTTCCCATTCATCAAGTAATGTTGATATCCTATGGTGCCTCATTTGCAAGCACTTGGTCCAGAAAAGTTAGAGATTTAATCGCTGAATTCTCAAATCAATTGATAAATATATCGCTTTCAAAATATGATAAATCATCACAATCATTCACATTGAGCGGTTCTGGTGGCGGTATGTATGCTATAGGTGCCGGAGGTTCGATTACTGGTAGAGGAGCCGATCTCATTATTATTGATGACCCAATAAAAAATGAGACACAAGCTAATAGTGCTTATTATCGTGAAAAACTATGGGATTGGTTCAATTCTACCGTATTTACAAGACTTGAGCCAAACGGAATTATCACTCTCGTAATGACTCGTTGGAATGAAGATGATATATGTGGACGCCTTATTAGAAATCACCTTACAATTGAGATTAAAAGTCTCAAGCAACTTCAATCAATAAAAGAAATAAAAGCTAATTCAAAAGGAAATCTCATCAAAAAGAATTGGTGCCTCATAAAAATTCCAGCAATAGCTGGTCCAAATGATATTTTATTGAGAAAGGAAGGACACTCATTATGGAATGATAGATTTGATTTAAATAAATTATTGGAAATAAAGCAACAGATTGGCACATATTGGTTCTCTGCTTTATACCAACAAGAACCACTTCCATTTGGTAAAGGTATTTTCGAAAAAAAATATTTCAGATACTTCGATTCAAACGAAGATTATTATACTCTATTTGACAACCAAAGTTCACAAAAATTTTTAAGATTGAAATCAAATTGCAATATTTTCATAACCTCCGATTTAGCCATAAGCGAAAAAAATCTCGCTGATTATACAGTTTTCATTGTTTCGGTTATTACAGAGAGAAAAGAAATTTTAATCCTTGATATAGTCAGAGAAAAAATTAATGCAGTAGAGCATTTGAAAATATTAAAAAATTTGGCAATGCAATGGTCACCTTGCTTGATAGGTATTGAATCAGTTCAATATCAAACATCATTGATACAAACCGCACTCGCTGAAGGTTTGCCGATTAAGTCATTGCGTCCAACAAAAGATAAAGTAACTCGAGCACTTGCAATTTCAGCCAGACTCGAACTCGGTCAAGTTTATTTCAAACTTAATGCTAACTGGTTAATGGATTTTGAAAACGAATTAGCCTCCTTCCCAAAAGGACGCTTCGATGACCAGGTTGATGCTTTCGCTTATATTGCTCATTTAGTCGAATTTCAATCTGAAAATAAACCTGCTTCGCTCAATGTAAAGAATCGTACAATTAAAAAATTGATTTCTGGATTTTAAATTTAGCAAGTAGAACAGATATTCTTGTCTGTTTATCATTTGCTCTTCTATCATTTGTCACTTCGTAATTTGTTTGAATATTATTTGTCGGTTTTTAACTTAATCTATCTATATTAACAGGCAGGAATGCCTGTTCTACTGATTATTATATTTTCAAGAATAACTGGTAAATGGAATTAAAACAATAATCAAGGTTTATCGAGTGTTTATCCAACTACCCTATCGAGCAATTCAGCAAGTTTTTTTGTTAACTGGCGGCGTTCATATTTATTGATTTCATCGTCATTTGGTACTATTAAAAGAAGATTATTGCACCAATTAGTGTAATATTCGAGATAGATATTCCCGATTGAATGTATATCAGTTTGGTGAGCAATCTTACCAGAATTTGTTTCTTTAAGCAAGCGAGCAATTGCACTATCCTTCGGTCCGAGAGCTAAAATAGGTTTTCTAACGCCTATATATTCATAAACTTTGCCAGGTACAATCTCTTCGCTTTCTTTGGCTTCGTCAATAACTAATAATAGAGCGTCGCTTTCAATAAGTTTTTTAATTGATTCGCTATGTGGCAGATAAGGAATAGTTTCGATGATGTCTTGCAATCCAGATTTATCAAATACTTCATATATATCCTGACCAAATCTACCTATAAATCTAAGTTTTAACAGATTTCTCTCGATTTTTTCTTGCTTCAATAAATTATTAATTGCATCAAGCAAACTTTTAGGATTTCGCCTGCCATACATCGAACCAGCATAGGTTAAAATAAACTTGCTGCTATTATTACTGTCATCTGTTTTCTTAATTGTGGCTAATTTATAGTTCATTTCTTTGTCATTCTCGAGAAATCGAGAATCAATAGTTAAAAAATCTTCTGAATCGAAGCCGTTTGGAATGTGTACGAATTTATTTTTATCCAAATCAGGATATTTATTCAAAGCATCTTTAATAATACCTTCCCAGGCACATTCAATAGCATCTGCTTCTTGAAATACAGACCTCTCCAATTTTTTATCAATCAATTTTGGTATTGCCCATCTTTTGGGAGTTGTTAAAAAGTCAGTCCAAGGGTCTCTGAATCCTGCTACCCATTTCAATCCAGTTTGTTTTTTAGCCTGCTTACCGATCAATGCACAAGTATATGGCGGAGACGAGCTATAAATCGCATCAATTTTATTTTCCGTAATCGCTCGCTTTAAGCTTGTTCTCGAAGTCCATTGCCATAAGGTACGTGCATCAGGAATAAAAAATGTTGAACGAATAAACTCAGCAAATCTCTCTTTATATGATATCTCCTGTGTTTCGTGTTTAATAACGTTTACATCAATTGCAGTATCTTGACTTTTGCCTATTATTTTTTTATAAGCTCGATAAGGTTCGATAATCTTTGAGCGATAAATCTTAATCGTAGGAGGAATGTGCTCTAATAATGATTCGTCTCTTGCGGGGAAGTGCCCATTTTCAACAGTGAAAACAATTGGTTCCCATCCAAATTCTCTCAAATATCGGACATTTTTCAGTACCCGCTGTACTCCAGGTCCACCTGAAGGAGGGAAATAATATGCAATTATCAGAACTGTTTTCATTTTGTTTATTTATTGTTGCTGAAATGATTGCAAGGGAGCAAGTTCCCTTGTTGAGTGTCATACCCGAGAAATCGGGAATCAAATACCCAATTTTCCAACCTGCAAAATTAACAAATCATTCAATAACAATATAATCACCCATTATTATCTCAATCTCGAGAAATTAGGAACCTCAGTCTGTCGAATTCTTACTCTCATATATGTATGCATACCTTGGGCGATAGATTTATTTCTCAGCTTTTCCTAACAATCGCCATAACCAATGATGGAAATTATGCGGGAATCCGTTCTTCGGTATATACATCAAAATACACTCGTTATCTATTATTGTCAAATCATCTCTTCCAACAAATTGCTTTATCTCCTGATTACTTGCTCCTTGTTGTATCCAGATATTCGTTATACCACGTTGAATTGCACTATCTATTAAACCGCTCATATTATCAGACTTTGTACAAATAATGATTGCTCTCATATCCTCGGGAAGGGATTCAACATTCGGATAGCACTCAATATCGCCGATTTTTGGGGCGTGGTGAATTGGCAGCATCTGGTAACCCCTTTTGCTCAATTCATCATAAATCATATTTCCAAATTTATCTTTGTTGCGAGATAAACCAATCAGGGCAATCTTATCATTAGAAAAAAAAGTATCAATATCGCTTTTTTTGAGCATAGATTTTACTTTCTTATTAAAATCTGTGGGGTATCATTAAAAATTTGGTTATGAATTAGGGGGTCAGAAATGAAATTTTTCAATTCATCTGTTTCCGCTGTAATTATAAAATCACTTTTACCGAATCTTTTAAAGCCGAGTTTATTTTTATTCGAAACTAGAATATTCTCAATTATATCATATCTTGGTTCATAAAAAAATAAGCTGTCATTTCGAATTTCAACTTTCAAAAAAGTGTGCGAAGGAATTAGGAATGCACAATCAAACTTATTTGTGTAATTACCCCGAAAAACCTTTTTATTGTCTGGTGTGAGGTCTAAATACATTTCATCATTTATCCTACATAAAACTGCTTCAAAATAAGATGTATCAATTTCATATTTATCATCTTTTTTGTGCTTTGTTATTAAATCAAAATTATACAGACCGTCCTCATCATAAGCAAAATACCAATATTCAGCCCACTCTTCCTTTTCTGGTAATTTTTTCCATACACCAGACACTAAATTGGAGTATATTATGCTCTCGCTGTCATAAATTGGATATAAAGTTCGGATTATGCAGCCCGTTAGTATGAGCGAGATGCAAATTATCAGAATCATTTTTATCAAGGTATTCATTTATGATTATTTATTAGAGCATGTCTTTGATTCTCAAGCGATTTATCAGTAAGAGAATTCAAAAATGCGATAATATAATTAACATCACTATCGCTAAGTTCTTTCCCCAAGTTTAACCAAGCCATCTTTTTTACTGCATCTTCTAATTTATCAACTTTACCATCGTGAAAATATGGATGGGTCAGAGCAACATTTCTAAGCATTGCGACTTTAAACATATATTTATCGCTTTCGATTTTTGTAACCTCGTATCTGCCCAAATCATCAGTATTTTCGTATGGATGCAATAATCCCATCTTTTGATAAAGCGAACCACCCAATAAAGGACCTGTATGACACATTATACAATTATTATCAATAAATGCCTTCATTCCTTTCTTTTCATGGATAGTCAAAGCATCTCGCTTACCCCCTATGTAATCATCAAATCTGCTTTTCGAAATCAAAGTTCTTTCGAATGCAGCAATAGCTACTGCAATATTATGATAAGTTATTGGTTTTTTCTCATTTGGGAAGGCATTTTTGAACATTTCGATATATTCAGGAATCGCTGATATAGTTTTTTCGACTGTTTTCTCATTTGGCATAGCCATTTCGTCGGGATTTATTATAGGACCTTTGGCTTGGTCAACTAAATCAGGGGAGCGTCCATCCCAAAATTGAACAAATTGATACCCAGCATTGAGTACAGTTGGCGAATTTCTTCTTCCGATTTTCCCCTCTATCGCTCCAGGTGATACGGGTTTATTATCGTCTCCAGCCATACCATTAGTAATATTATGGCAAGTATTGCAGGATTGTGTATTATTCACTGATAGTTTGGTCTCGAAATACAGTTTTTTCCCGAGTTCAATCAATGCTTCTGTATCATTTTCACTGCCAGGCATTTTATCTGGTAAAGCACCAAAAATTTGTTTGGCTCTATCGAATAGTGTTTGTTCCTCGACTTGCGATAATGCTTCTGCAACTTTTTCTTCTTTTTGAGAGTCACAAGAAATTAATAACATTAAAAATAAAAGGGAAACAACAAATTTCATAACGAATACTCCGAAAAATATAAAATACACTTTTAAAATTACATAAATTTTTATTAATTAAAAATTATTTTGGAATAAAGAATATATCAGAAATTTACCCACCTGCTTCTGATGATACTCAATCAGGGATCCCTGACCCACAGGTAGAACAAGCATCCTTGCTTGTTTATTCGTTATCAGCTTTTGATTCTTCAATTATATTGTGCCCATTCCTAGCTATTGCAATAACTCCGATTGGCAATACCTCGAATACCTACCAAGTGCCTGCAAGCAAAAATAACGCAAGTGCTGCCTATCCTTGCTTACCTAAGACAAAATGTTTTCCGTAAGGATCAACAGCGTCGGGCAAATCTGGGATTAGATAAACAATCAGGAATAGTAATAATCCAAATAATATGAATATGATTCTTTTACTATCAATCTTTTTCTTGGTTTTCATTGCTTTGATTTTTGGTTTCTTTATCAGTTGACTCTTTGGATAAAGATTTATGGCCATCCATAACAAGCCCCATTTTTCAATATTTCTAAAACTTATTTATGTTTAAAATCTCTGCTATAACATCCATTATTTCTATAGTACGTAGAATATCAATAACCTCATCATCCTTAATGACTGGAATTATTGTTTTTTGATGGTGATTCAATTCGTAAATAATTTTTATGATGTGATCATCCCAGGAAACACTATAATTCAATGGAATCATAATCTCCCCGACTGTTCTATTAGATTTAAGGATAATCTCCCTCAAGAAAGTTTTATAAGATAATTCAAACAACCCAGAATCAATCTCTATGGGAAAATATTGTTTTGATGATATTTCTTCTTTATTCGTTGTTATTTGTGGCTCAAAACTTTTAAAATATCCCTTCTTCTTATTATTCCGACTAATTTATTGTTATTGCCATAAACCAGCAATGCTCGAGGCATAGAACGGCGATTATTTGATATAATCTCGGTAAATTGTATAAAAGCAATAGCTTTCCTTATCCTTGCATAATAAGATATTCTCGGATAGATTTCTATCGGAAGCATAAAATCCTGGGCTATTCTATCTATCATTTTGTAATCCTTGAATTATGGAGAAAGATTAATTGGTAAATATATTCTAAATGTACTTCCCTTATTTGGAATACTTTCAACTTCGATATCTCCACCAAAATTCCTTATAATTCCATAACTAACCGAAAGCCCCAATCCTGTTCCTTTCCCAACCTCCTTAGTAGTATAAAATGGTTGAAAAATCTTATCTATTTGTTCCTTGCTTATTCCGCATCCGGTATCTTGAACTGAAAAGAAAACAAAATCATCTTTCTGGCCTGTTTTTATTATTATTTCTCCAGGGGGGGTTATAGCATCTTTAGCATTGTTAATAATATTTAAAAGTACTTGTTTGATTTGATTTGCATCAGTCCAAATAGATAGTAAGTTTGGAGAATACTCTTTAATAATTTTAATATTTGAAACCGCTAATTCGCGTTCGAAAAATGAACTCACCAATTCGTCAATAATTTCGTTCAAATTATGCTCTCTTAATTGTATATCGCTTTGCCTGACAAAGCTCAGAAGTTTTCTTGTTATATCCCTGCAGAGAAAAGTAGCTTCGTGGATATTATTTAAGTGCGGAATTAAATCCTCAATTTTTGTATTTATTTTAAACTGTGGGTCAATCAAATCTTTAATTAATCCAACTTCGCTTGCAATAATTGCTAATGAGTTATTAATCTCGTGGGCAATACCAGCAGCTAATTCGCCAACAGATGCTAATTTTGAGGCGCGCTCGAGTTGCAGTTTAACGATTGTTTTTTCTTCTTCAGCCTGATCTTTTTCTCTCTCGCTCTGGGTAATCTTTCTTGAGCGAAAAACAATGACAATAAACATTGTTACAACAATGATGAAGGAAAATACAACAGTTAATGCATTCACATTCCATCCAGTTGCACTTCCATTTATTTTCTGAACAATAACGACCCAATCTACCGCTGTAAGCCAGCAGTATGCATATTTCTCCTTTTTATTATTAATATTTACCTCGCCAATTCCAATGATTTTGTCATTCGGAGGTGTAAAGGGAGATAAGGATAATAGCTCTGCGAGATTGGAATCAACAAGCTGATAGTAACCATCGCTATTAATAATTGATATATATGTGTCACTTACTCTATCTTGGGGAATCAAATAATTATATATTTTTGTCGGATCGAGCGTCGCTCTTAGAACATAATA
>JBBISM010000044.1:0-14515 GCA_037441245.1 Ignavibacteria bacterium
TATAATCAAATATCTGCTCATATACAGTCCCTATTATTTCTTCACCTTTGAATTCCGAGAGAATTTCGTATTCACCGTCGAGTATATTTAATCTTGACTTAGCAAGCACATAAACTTCTGTAACATTTCCCCCCTTGAGTTTTCTAGTATTCCTCACCTTGCAATAATCAATATCTTCCCCAACAGCTAATGCAACGTTAGCGAAAAGCGTCCAAGGGGTTGTTGTCCATACAATAATCGAAGCATTTTCTAATTCCTTGAAAGGCGACGATAAGATTTTCAACTTCAAGTAACAGTTTGGGTCGCGTACATCTTTATAGCCGAGTGATAATTCATGAGAGCTAAGAGGAGTCTCAATTGTTGGCGATTGGGGAACGACTTTGAAACCTTTATAAATTAGTCCATTATCGAAAAATCGCTTCAAAGCCCACCAAAGCGACTCAATATATTCATTCGTGCAAGTAATATATGCGGAGTCTAAATCTAACCAATAGCCCATTCTTTCGGTAAGCGAACGCCAACCCTGCGTCATTTCTATATTACGATAAACCACTTCCTTGCAAGCTGAATTAAATTTATCAATCCCTAATTTTTCTATATCACTTTTTATTCTAATTCCTAATTCCTTTTCTACTGCTAACTCAACGGGCAAACCATGCGTATCCCAACCAGCTTTACGTGGCACATAATAGCCCGTCATTGATTTATATCTGCAAAAAGTATCCTTTATAGTTCTTGCCATAAGATGATGTATACCAGGCTTACCGTTGACGGTCGGTGGTCCTTCATAAAATGTAAAATAGCTCGAACCTTCTCGTTTTTTTAATGATTTTTCGAAAACTTTGTTCTTTTCCCAAAATTTTAAAACCTTGAGTTCAATACTAGGATATGAAAATTTGTCGGGTAAAGCCTCGAACATAATATAAACCTAAAAAATGATTTTAAACAAACTACAATTATATTGCTTTTTTGTGACTTTTCAAAATATTTGACAAGATTTCACGTATATAAATTAACTATTCATCAAGAATTTAAAAAACTCTTTACAATTTTAATTTTTTTTGAAACAAAATCAAAAAAAATTAGTAATATTAGTGTTTTGTTATTGATATTTTAAAATTTTGAGGTTAAAATGAAAAAATGCATCATAATGATTAACTTAATTATAATTTTCGCCTTCAACTTTGTTTTGAGCCAACCGGTTGTACAATACAAGGATTTAAGCGAACCTGTTCCTTTTGATAAGTCAATAAAAAAAGGCTCTTTAAAAAATGGTATTAAATACTACATTAAACAAAATAAAAAACCAGAAAAAAGAGTCGAACTCCGATTAGTAATCAAAGCTGGTTCAATCCTCGAGGATGATGACCAAAAAGGGCTTGCTCACTTTGTTGAACATATGTTATTCAATGGCACCGAGAGCTTCCCTAAAAATGAACTTATTTCATTTTTAGAAAAAACAGGTATTCGCTTCGGGGCTGATTTAAATGCCTCTACTGGATTTGACCGTACTTTATATATGCTAACGCTTCCAACTGATGACAAAAAATTATTGGAGCAAGGCGTCCATGTTCTTGAAGAATGGGCTCACAAAGCAACATTCGACCCCGAAGAAATTGACAAAGAACGTGGCGTTATTTTAGAGGAATGGCGATTGGGGAAAGGAGCTATGGATAGAATTCAGAAAGAGCAACTCCCCAAAGTCCTCTATAATTCCCGCTACGCCGATAGATTACCAATCGGAGATACTGCTATCATACTCAATGCTCCTTATGAAGCTTTTACTCGTTACTATCGCGATTGGTATCGCCCCGACTTAATGAGCGTTGTCGCTGTTGGAGATTTCGAAATTGACGAAATGGAAGCATTGATAAAAAAATATTTCGACAGACTATCCTCGCATCCTAATCCTAAGCCCCGAATCTATTATGATTTACCAAAACACGATGATGTAATAGTTGCTATTAATACCGACAAAGAATTACCCTTTTCGTCAATGACTCTTTATTATAAGCATCCGCCATCCACCGAAGGCACATTTGGAGCTTACCGAGAATCAATAATTAATTCTCTCATACAATCAATGCTTAACCAAAGATTTTCCGAAATAAGTCGCAAAAAAGACCCCCCTTTCTTGTTTGCTGTCTCATTTCAAGCAAATAATGCATTAGGACGCTCATCAATATTTGGACTGGTTGCCTCAGTAAAAAATGATAAATTCCAAACTGGTTTCCAATCGTTGAGCACCGAAGCATTCAGAATGACACAACACGGTTTTACTATCACTGAATTAGAACGAGCAAAAGCTGAATACCTACGTAATATGGAATCAGCTTATAACGAAAAAGATAAAACCGAATCTGCAGTATTTGCTGCAGAACTGTCCCGCCATTTCGAATTCGGTGAATCAGTTCCTGGTATCGAACTAGAATTCGAATTAGCCAAAAAGTTTGTTCCTGAAATTACTCTCGATGATGTTAACAGAATTGCAACATCATTAATCAAAGATGGTAGTCTTGTAATCACAATGAGCGGACCAGAAAAAGAAAATGTTATTATGCCTAAAGAAAATGAAATGAAACAGCTTTATAATACAGTCAGCAAAAAACAATTAGAACCATATAAAGACCAAGTCGCTACAACACCACTATTCGAAAAAGAGGTAACACCTGGCACAATAAAGAACGAGAAAAAGATTAAAGAAATTGGTGTTACGCAGTGGACATTATCCAACGGGGCAAAAGTATTTTTAAAACCAACTGATTTCAAAAATGATGAAATATTATTCCGAGCTGTTGCCCCTGGCGGAAATTCCTTAGCAAGTGATAAAGATTTCTTTTCTGCAAGCTATGCCAGTAGTATTATTAATGAATCTGGAATTTCAAATTTAGCAAAAACCCAATTAGAAAAGATGTTAACCGGTAAGTTAGTCTCTGTATCGCCATCTATTGGTGAATTACATAGTTACCTGTATGGCTCTGCTTCACCGGCTGATGTCGAAATTCTATTCCAACTGACTCATCTTTATTTCACTGACCCTCGATTAGATTACGAAGCATACCAAGTATTTAACGATAGATTAAAGGAGTCAATAATCAATCAAAGTCTTTCCCCTGAATCTAATTTCCGTGATACTTTTAATGTTACTGTTAATAATTATCATTATAGGCGTTTACCAATGACCATTGAAAGTTTGAATAAAATTGACCCCGATGTTGCATTCGATTTCTTTAGAGAGAGATTTTCTGATGCAAGCAATTTCACTTTCTTTTTAGTCGGCAACTTTAAAATTGATGAAATCAAACCTCTAATTTTAAAATACATTGGTAGCTTACCGACATTAAATAAACAAGAAAAATGGAAAGATATAGGTGTTAAACCACCAGTTGGAGAAATTTCAAAAATTGTTGCAAAAGGTATTGAGAAAAAATCGTCAGCAAGAATAGCAATTTCAGGAAAATTCGACTTTAATCCAATAAATAGATATGAACAGCGCGCATTAAGCGAAGTGTTTAATATTATTCTTCGCGAGAGAATACGGGAAGATAAAGGTGGAGTTTATGGTATCTATTCATTTACAAGGTTGGAAAAATATCCTTTCTCGAACTATATGATTAATATAGGTTTTGGTTGCGACCCAGATAGAATTGAAGAACTAACAGCCGAAGTAAGAGAAATAATAAACGAGTTAAAAGCTAAACCACCCAAATCTGACTATATTGACAAAGTCAAAGAGATACAAAAGAGAGAATATGAAGTCAATAAAAAAGAAAACAACTGGTGGCTAAGTAATTTAGTTTATTATTATACTAACGATGAAGACTTCAAAGAAATACCAAATTTCGTAAAGTATTTCGATAAATTAAAAGCTGATGACATACAAAAATTTGCTAAAAAGTATTTCACTGATAATTACATTCAAGTTGTATTAGTACCCGAAACAATGCAATAGTAAATAATCACTTTATTTAAATAGTACCTATCCGAAAAGTATGATTTGAGGTCATTCCCGAGAAATCGGGAATCCTCAAAGCCATATAATTCATGTTTCATCCTTTGCAAGGGAAGGGGAGCATTCCACAAATGACCTATTTTGATACAAACCTTTTATATTTTAGTTTTATATTTTATATTAATAACTATAATACAACGTCGGTAATAAAAAACAATTTGAGACAACTATGAAAACACTTTTGACTTACTTTTTCATCTTTATTTTATGTTTTGCCCCGCTATTGACCCAATCCCTAACAACAGCAAACATATTAGAGCTAAATCGAGAGGCTGACAAAGAGCACAAGCTCAAAAGACTTGAATGGCTCCACGAAATGCATAGAGCCGAGGAAGGAGTCAACTGGAAAATAATCGAAAGAGAAAATAAGCTTATTAAAAGCAGTAAAAGGCAGGAAGAGCTATTAAAATACCTCAAAAGCAACCAACTGGATAAAATATTAAATGAAGAAACAATCGCAAATGGTTGGCTTAAAGGTAAATGGATTGAGAAAGGAAGCGATAATCAATCAGGCAGAATTATGACCGCCGATATTGATACAAGCCGAAATCTTATTTATCTCATTTCCGCAGGCGGTAATGTATGGAGAGGTGGATTAAACGGCGAAAACTGGACCTGCATCAACGATAGAAATAGTTTTGGCGGTTCAATGATTAAAGTCGTGAAACGTGATAAATTCAATAGAATAATTGTTGCAAGCAATTCCTCTTTTTACTATTCCGAAGATGAAGGATTAACTTGGCAATCGGCAAATGGATTTGAGCAATTACAAAGATGGGGGTCAATACAACGTGCAGTGATGCAGAAAAATAAAAAAGTTATCTATGCAATAAGTGTTGAATGGGATTGGAATAACTGGAAACCAATCTCTGTCATTTATCGCTCCGATGATTTAGCTTCCAGTTTCACACGCATTCGTGAATACCCACACTATCCCGATTATATGGATATTTGGGCTGATTATTCGAGCGTTTTCTTTATTCACAAAGATTCTATCTTCATTTTATCTGAATCTCAGCAAGATTTCCCCGAACCAATTATAGCCAATTCCCCTTTTGATTTAACCAGTGTTAAAAGAATATTAATGCGAGGAACAAATATTGATGGCCAAGTTTACCTCTATTCGGTTTTAAGAACTTCACAGGCTCCTACCGAAAACTTTTTCTTTTCTAATGACTCGGGCAAAACCTGGAATCAGAGAGGAACATTGCTATTTGGTCCCTTTACTCTAAATAGTTTCGCAGTATCAGCAACAAATCCAGATATTGTTTTTTATGGTGGAGTTGAATTATTCAAAAGCTCTGATCAGGGAATAAACTGGAAAAAAATAAACGATTGGTGGGCTTACTATCCCGACCCAGAAAATCTACTTCACGCTGATATTCCATCAATTGATATTTTCAAATTAAATGATGAAAATGAATTAACTCTAATCTCTACTGACGGCGGTATTTATACTTCTTATAATGCTTGCGAAACAGTCAAAAATATTTCTCTTTATGGACTAAATGTCAGTCAATATTATAGTGTACGGACAAGCGAAATATATCCCGATATTATATACGCAGGCAGTCAAGACCAGGGCTTCCAAATATGTACAAAAGATACAGGAACTGTACTTGGATTTAAGCAGATTATTAGTGGCGATTATGGACATATCACATCCAGCAATAGCGGAGGAACTATCTGGACCGTTTATCCCGGATTTGCTTTACTATATCGCAATGCCGATAATGACAAAATAAAGGGATATTTCTGGCAATTTAAAGGCTCGGGTTATCTTTGGATGCCCCCAATCGTTGCAGACCCATATAATCCACTAAAAGCATACCTTACCGGGGGTGGAGAAAAAGGAGCATCTCAAATTTGCGAATTAGAACTTATAAATGATAGTATAAATCATAATTGGCTCGATTTTAATTTTGCCAGCGATGGAGAATCCAGGTTAGCTGCAATGAACATTTCGAATGTCAATCCCGATAAATTTTACGCAATAACAAGAAATGGTAAATTCTATTACTCTACAAATAGAGGCAAAGATTGGACTTTGAACGAAGAATTCTCTGGTCCGGCGAATCATTATTTTTACGGGACAAAAATCCTTACTTCAAATATTAGCGAAGACATCATCCATTTGGGCGGTAGTGGATATTCTAACCCACCAGTATTCAAATCAACTGATGGCGGTCAAAGCTTTACTCCTATTAGCGATGGATTGCCGAAAACCCTAATATATGATATGGCTTTCAGTCCCGATGAAAAATTTGTCTTTGCTGCCACCGAAGCAGGCCCGTATGTATATATCAGCGATGAAAATAAATGGTATGATATCTCTGGTATGAATGCTCCCGACCAAACATATTGGACAGTTGAATTTGTTATAAGCAAAAATATCGTTCGCTTTGGAACTTATGGGCGCGGAATATGGGATTTTCAGATAAGCGAAATCACATCGGTTCCCCAAAAATTTGCCGATTCAATTCAAAAAATTTCTATAAATACCTATCCTAATCCTACAAACGATAATATTACATTTGAATTTGATTTGCAAAACGAAATAAACGGTTTCATCAAAATTTATTCTTTAGACGGAAAATTAATTAAACTTTTGCATAATGGTTCGTTTGCGGCTGGTAATAATAAATTTACTCTCGATTTATCTTCCCGCGAATTCAGTTATATAAATAGCGGCAATTTTATTGCATTATTCAATTTCGATGGCTACATTGATTACTCAAAATTCTCAATCAAAAAATAGGTGCAATATGAAATACCTGATTCTTATCTTCCTCGCTTTTAATGTGTTTTCACAGCAAATAATATTTTCGCAAGAAGCGAATATTAAATCAAATTTTGTTACTGTTTATAATCAAGATTTTGCTGTAATACGTCAGATTAGAAATATTGATATTCCCAAAGGGATGGCACAAATTCAGATTACTGATGTTGCCCAATCAATAGACCCAACCACTGTTCATATCAAACTCGATGGCAGAGTCTTGGAACAAAATTATCAGTATGACCTCATAAGCGTTATGAAAATACTCTCTAAATATATCAATAAAGAAATAAATTTGATAGGCAAAGATATTATCTCGGGAAAATTATTAGCCAGTCATACAAACGGTATTGTTTTGCAAAATCAAGACGGTGGGCTGACAATGTTAACCGATATTAAAGACTACCGTATTAATGTTGGCTCATTGCCAGAAGGACTCATAACAAAGCCGACTTTAGTATGGACTGTAGATTCTAAAAAGTCAGGCAAACAGGATATAGAAATTAGTTATCAAACTCAAAGAATGAATTGGCACGCAGAATATGTTGCTGTATTAAATCAAAACGACACAAAAATGGATTTAAACGCCTGGGTCTCTATTGATAATAATTCTGGAGCAACTTATAAAGATGCTACAATCAAACTTGTAGCAGGAGATGTGCAAAAGTATCAGCCTCAAACTGATTATCACGTTCGAATATCTGAATTAAAAACAATGGGAGCTGAATATCAACAATTCGAAGAAAAAGAATTCTTCGAGTATCATATTTATGAACTCCAGAGACCATCAACAATAGCTGATAATGAAACAAAACAAATCTCGCTTTTCGAGGCTTCCGATATTAAAATTGCTAAAAAGTACCTTTACAAAAGCCCACAGTATTCCATTTATGGCGATATAGATAAAGATAAAAAAGTATCTGTAATTATAGAATTCGATAATACAAAAGAAAACAAGCTCGGGATACCCTTACCCAAAGGACTTGTCAGGATGAATAAATCAGATGGAAAATCAATTGAATTCATCGGTGAAGATATGATTGACCACACACCAAGAAATGAGCTTATCAAGTTAAAAGTTGGAGAAGCATTCGATGTTTTAGCAAATGAAATCGAAAAAGAAAGCGTCAAAATTTCTGATAATGTTCGGGAAGTTACTTATCAAATTATTTTGAAAAACAGAAAAAATGAGGATATAACCATCGAAGTTGAAAGATTTTTAGGATGGAACTGGACCGTATTAAGCTCAACTTATGACTATTCAAAAAAAGATGCAAAAAATATAATTTTTAAAGTACCAGTTAAGAAGAATTCCAATAGTATTCTCGAATTCAAGGTGCGTTTCAATTAATAAATTCAATAAAATTCACATCAGTTCAAGTTTTTTCAAACTCGTATAAGTATCCCCAGCTATTATCAGATGGTCGAGAACTTTTATATCTATTATTTCGCCCGTTTGTACCAATTTCTTTGTAATTGCAATGTCATCATTGGAAGGATTTGGATTGCCGGAAGGATGGTTATGCAATAATATAATACTTGCGGCACTTTCAGCAATAGCTATTCGAAAAACTTCTCTCGGATGAACAAGCGATGCATTGAGCGTTCCTTCGCTTATTTTAATATCTCTGGTAACCTGATTCGATGTATTGAGTATAAGCACCCAAAATGATTCTTGACGCAAGTTTCTCAATTTCGGAATATAGTAATTCGCAATATCTTCTGGAGAACGAATAATTCTGCTCGGGTCAAATGGTTCGGCCTGCACTCGACGCACCAATTCAAATACAGCAGCAATTTGCACAGCTTTAGAGCGACCGATTCCCTTAATTTTCTGTATTTCGCTTATATCGCAGCTAGCTAATTTAGATAAACTACCGGATAGATCGAGTAAATCCCTTGCAACATCTATTGCTGAATACTTCTTTGTCCCCGCACGAATTATAATTGCTATCAACTCTGCATCGCTCAAAGAAGCCGCACCATTTTTGACCAACTTTTCTCTTGGTCTATCGTCTGGACGCCACTCCTTAATTGATTTGTAAGGATAAGTAGCGTTATACTCAAGATTTGCTATATCTTTCAATGTCTATGATATTCAATTATTGCATTAAACTTAGGTTAACACATCTTCCATCCATTTCAAATAAGGTATTGAAACCGATTCGAATGGTATTGAAATAATCTCAGGGACTTTGTAGTTATGTATCTCCAAAATCCTTGTCTCGAGCATATTCAAATTCACATTCTTCGTTTTAATTATTAGTAAATATTCCATACTTTCTTTGATAGTATCATCCCATTGGTAAATTGATAAAACATTATGCACAATCGAACAGCAAGCAGCTATTTTCTCGGATACTATTATTTTGGCTATATTCCGAGCATTATCGAATGAATCTGTGGTTACAAATACAATCGAATAATTATTGATATTTTCCATCGTTATTATCCATAATTTATTGATAAATAATCATACAAATTTAAATAAACAATTTAACCTTTTCCAACTTTATTAACAAAATGAATATCGAATTTAATTTATCTGATTTTGATTATTTGCTACCAGAAGATAAAATTGCATTAAGACAATTACC
This sequence comes from Ignavibacteria bacterium, assembly GCA_037441245.1. Classification (GTDB taxonomy): domain Bacteria; phylum Bacteroidota; class Ignavibacteria; order Kapaibacteriales; family UBA2268; genus CALHGZ01. The sequence goes on from JBBISM010000044.1 coordinate 9,389, forward strand.
CGATAGAGCTCAAAGCAAACTACTTGTCTGTGATATAAATAACCAAAAAATCACCCATTCTTATTTCCGCAATATAGCAAGTTTTTTAAAAAAAAGCGACCTTTTGATAATTAACAATAGCAAGGTCATACCAGCAAGATTGATGATGCAAAAACCCTCGGGGAAAAAGTGCGAAATATTGCTACTCGAACAAGATGATAATTTTCAAAATAATTATTCATCAAGTCGAAGCAGTACAGCTCAATGGAAATGCCTTATTGGAGGAAAAAAAATTAGAGTTGGCGATAAATTTATACCAATTCAAAAAAATAACGAATTTTTTTTCGAAGCTGAAATCATAACTAAAAATTTAAATGAGGCAATCGTTGAATTCAATTACAAGCCAGAGGATTTGTCCTTTGGTCAAATTTTAGAATTTTTCGGCTCAATGCCATTACCACCGTATATCAAAAGAGAAACAGAAGATAGCGACAAAACAAGTTATCAAACCGTCTATGCCAAAACTGATGGCTCAGTTGCTGCACCAACAGCTGGACTTCACTTCACAGAAGAAATTCTAAATGAATTGAATCAGAAAGGTATCCAAATTACAGAAATTACTCTTCACGTCGGTGCAGGGACATTTTTACCAATCAAAAACGATGACCCTAAAAGCCACAAAATGCATTCCGAACGATTTTCAATTTCCCTAAATACAATCAAATTAATTCGCAATCAAATTCAAAACAATTCTGGTCGGATTATTCCTGTCGGCACAACAGCAGTTAGAACGCTTGAATCAATTTATTGGCTTGGGGCAAAAATAGTATCATCGAAAAAACAAATTAAACATATTGAAATCGAACAATGGTGCTGGTTCGAACTTGATAAACTTAACATTCCAGTTATTGAATCCCTCGATTCAATCATAAATTGGGCTCAAAGTCATAAACTCGAAGAAATCGTCGGCAAAACATCTCTTTTTATTGTTCCTGGCTACAATTTTAAAATTATTGATTCTATGATTACAAATTTCCATTTGCCAAAAACAACTCTAATTCTGCTTGTTTCTGCTTTTACTGGCAAAAATCTCTGGAAAGCTATTTATAATGAAGCACTCGATAATAACTATCGTTTCCTGAGTTATGGAGATACTTCCCTACTGATGAAATAAATTATTGCGGCGAAATCTCAATACTAACAAAATTATCTTCATTTAGATGCTTTTCAATGAAATCATTTAAATTCGTTTTATCTAACTCCCCATACATATCCATTATCCTATATATCTGATTAGGGTCATTTTTGAAAATCGTATAAAATCCAATCATATCAGCTATTCCAGCGATATATTGGAGACTATGGGCTAATTGAGTTCTAACCTGATTCTTTGCCTTTTTGAGTTCCTGATTTGTTATTTTGTTATTCTTTAACTTTTTAATAACCAACATAATTTCATCGAATAAATTATCGCAACTAACATCAGAATGATTAGCAACTGCATAAATTGAAATCAATGATGTATGCTCACGTTTATCTAAATATGCCCCAGCATAAGATGCTATATTTTTATTATGAACAAGTTGCTCATAAATTCTCGAACTTACCCCCCAACCAATTATACACGAAATTAAATCGCCAGCCAGTATTTCATCGGTTAGCAAGCCTGATGTATGAAATGATAGAAAAACTGCTGAATGAGGTACATTATCTAACAAACTATGCCTGATTGGGCTATTCAAATAATCTTTGCTAAATTTCTTCCTTTGTATTTTTATATCTGCTTTACCTTTATCTCTAGAGAAATAATCGAATGTAAGCTCTTTTGCAACTTTTAAATCAATATCACCAGCGACAACCAAACAGCAATTATTCGGTTGATAATAGTTTTCATAAAATTCTCGGGCGTCTTTTAAAGAAGAATTCAGTAAATCGTCTATCTTGCCATAAACTTCCCAATTATAGCCCGACTCTGGGGCAAAAGCGTATTTTGAGAGATATTCACGCCACTTAGAATAAGGCACATTATAGACTGTCTCCTTGATTTCTTCAATGACGACGTTCCTTTGGACATTGAAAGCTTCCTCTTCGATTGCGAAATTAAACATTCTATCGGACTCTAACCACAAACCAAGCTCTAATTGATTCGATGGCAATATAATTTCATAGCTAGTATAATCATAACTTGTCATCGCATTATTAGCGCCTCCGCCCAAAGAGCATAATTTGTCATATTCTCCATTTGGAATATTTTTCGTCCCCTGAAACATCAAATGCTCAAATAAATGAGCAAACCCTGATTTCCCAATTTGCTCATCCTTCGAACCAACCTTATAAAACAAATTAATGCAAATAAGCGGTATTCGCTCAATTGGAACTATTATAACTTGTAAACCATTATCAAGATTAAAAAAATCGAATTTGAGTGACTCAAAAAAATTGCGTTTTGACATATTTGGTGGGAATTCGTTATCTATATAATATTACCTCTTCGTAATCATCATCTTCATCATCTAATAATTCATAGGTGTTTAGCTTTGAAACATCTTCAATAACACTATCACTAATGACTTCTGTAATTGTTGATTGAATCGCTCCCTGCCAATCTAAATAATTATTCTTCGCAAATTCTCGTTCAAAAGCAGAAAGTTCTTTTTCAGTAAGCTTTCTACCTATAAGCTGGTAAGCAATGTTATTAACATCGGAAGCTGTTATTGCAAATATCGTTTTATCTTTTCTTGAATTTTTTTCTTCTCTTTTCATATGAAACTCCTTTAAAAAAACAAACATTCAGATTGTTTGAATTGGCAATTTATAAAAAAATTCTCAATCAAAATTAAATATCAAAATATATTCCAATATTTTTTATCGGATAATTTTAAGACGGCTTGATAGCAAAATCATAAAAATTATGTTATAAAAATAATAATTTTTTTAAAATTTTTTTTTACTTTCTCCTTCAAAATTTATTATAATTAGATTAGAAAGCTGTCATAATGAAGAATTTTTTATTTTTATTATTACTTTTTTTCTTATTTAATTCTCATTTAGCACTAAAATCACAATGGGACAAATTGAATTATCCTGATTGGGGAGTAATTACTAAATTAGCTACAAATGGAACGAATATTTTAGCATCCAATAAATTTACTGAGTTCTTTTTATTATCTTCTAACAATAATCAATGGAAACGCATTAGCCCAAAATTATCTAACACAACAGTTTATGATATAATTTATTATGGGTATAGAAGTAGTAACCATTGTAGCAAAAGAATTGCTTACTGATTCATATCAATTCGAATGGGATGCTTCTATGTTACCCAATGGTTTTTATTACTATATCATTAAATCTGGTGCTTTGTCAGACATAAAAAAGCTAATAATACAACGTTAATTTTAGTATAATTCCTATCATATGATTTACAAATCAATTTTATAGCCCATCTTTTATTTCTAAATTGAAAAATTTATTGATAAGATGAATTACTACACATTCCTTTATGAAAATCAAAAAATTCTAAAAATCATCTTTATTATTTCAATAAAATTCAATAATTTAAAAGTTCATTAAATTTCGATTATTGGAAAATATAAACTTTGGAGCAAAGATGAAAGTATATGAACCACAAAACATCCGCAATGTAGGTTTATTTGGCCACGCTGGTTCTGGCAAAACTACTATATGTGAATCAATTTTATTTCAATCTGGATTTATCAATCGCCGTGGAACTGTGGAAGATCGTAATACAATAGCAGATTATAGCGAGTTTGAACATGAAAGAGGTTGCTCGGTAACAAGCACTCCACTAACTTTCGAATATAATGACACTAAAATAAACTTAATTGATACTCCGGGCTATGATGATTATATCGGCGAGGTCGTCTCCACTATGAGAATTATTGATTCTGCTCTCATTAATATTAGTGCCATAAATGGTATTGAAGTCGGTGCTGAAAACGCATTCTATTATTCTGAAAAAGAGAAAAAGCCAGTATTATTCAATATAAACAAAATTGACCTTGATAAAACGGATTTCAATGCAATCTATAATGAAATAAAAGATAGATTTGGTCATACCGCTACAATATTCCAATACCCAATTAAAACTGGTTTTGGATGTGATTCAATAGTTGATATTCTATCAATGACACTATTTAAATTCCAGACAGATACTAATAAATTCGAAAAATCTTCAATCCCCGAAACCGAATTATCCAAAGTCGAAGAATTACGAAAAACGTTAATTGAAGCTATTGCCGAAAGCGATGATGAATTGATGAACAAATACTTCGAATTGGGGACATTATCAAACGATGAAATCACGCAAGGTTTCACAAAAGCTTTTATCAATCGTCAAATTTTTCCTGTATTATGCACTTCTGCAAAATTAAATATTGGCACTGCATCTTTACTTGAATTTATTTGTAATGTTTTACCAAACCCATTAGATATGCCACCAGAGCTTTCGCTTGAATCAACGGAGATTCTTTGCGACCTAAGTGGCAAATTAGTTCTTCTGGTTTACAAAATGGTCTCCGAAGCCCATCTCGGCGATATGACATACTTCCGTGTATATTCTGGAAAGTTACTACCATCTATGGATTTAATAAATGAAAATAAATCTTCTTCTGAAAGAATAGGGCAATTATTTGTTATTACTGGCAAAAAAAGAGAGGAAATCGCACAATTTAATGCTGGTGACCTCGGTGCAACAGTTAAGTTAAAAAATACTAACATTAACAATACACTTCATGAGAAAAATTTCAATGTAACTCTACGCACAATCGAATACCCCAAGCCAAAAGTGAGAACTGCTATTATTCCTAAAACAAAAGGCGAAGAAGAAAAGGTTGGAACTGGACTTCATAGCTTAAACCTCGAAGACCCATCATTAAAAGTAGAGCATTCGCAAGAATTGCGGCAGATTATATTATATGCTCAAGGCGAATTACACCTTGCCGCTGCTAAATGGCGTCTCGAACATCGCTATAAAGTTGAAGCTGAATATATACCTCCTCGCGTCCCATATCGCGAAACTATTCAAAAACAAGTCAAAGGAAGTTACCGACACAAGAAACAATCAGGAGGAGCCGGACAATTCGCCGAAGTCCATATGATGATTGAACCTTGGTACGAAGGACTACC
>JBBISM010000045.1:0-1592 GCA_037441245.1 Ignavibacteria bacterium
AGGTATGGAGCAGCGCCGATGAATGGATTGCCTTGACCATTCCATAAAGTATGATATGATGGAATTGTGAAAATACCAATGCAGCGATATTCAAGGCAAACGCAGGTGAGGCAAAGTGGCTCATAAACAAAAAGGTAGAAATATTCGGTGCATCCTACATACTCGGGATAATCATACCATTTGCAATGGTCCTCCAACAAATCATGTTGAGTTACTGGATTTGGAACCTGGCGTATCTGACCACTCTGCCACATAAAGTCACCATATTGGTCGAATTGGATGTAGTTATTACCACCCCAGTTGCCGGGTGTACCAGTGCTTGAGCCAGTATGGTCGAGCAATCCAAAAATCTTGTGTGGATTTCCGGGCTGTCCGTGAATGCGGTCTTTAATCCACTGTGGTAATCCCCAAAAAACATCGCCTCTGCTGTCAGTGTTTGTGTAATACGGGTCATTTGCGTAAGGGTCGTTAGGTCCTGGCTGATATGCGTTTGTGGTCAATGTCAGTGCAAGCACTGCAACCACCATCATTGCAAAAAACTTCTTCATAATAAAACTCCATAAAATTGTTAATAAAAAAATTTATAAAAAAAACAAAGAGAAAAATTCCTAAAAACACAGCAGGCATTTGCCTGCGAACCTCTGGTAATGCTACCTGTAACTTTGGAGAAGGCTGCCTTCTTTAATTCATTCCATTTTTAAAAGAACGAAAATTTTCAAACGCAAAATTATGTCAAATAATAGTGCAAGTAAATACCAAGAAGTTGGTATTTTTTCGAAAAAGTAAAAATTTCCCGCTTCCTGTATTAATGCCCTGCAATGTAGTATTCATCAGGTGCAGGCAATAAAGAAATAATAACTCGAAGTATGTAATATATAATAGGGGGGTTCGCCCCCAACAATTCCAAACTAAGCAATATTTGAAATTATTATTCATAATTAAATTGTATCTTTTTCCGCAGTTTTATAATCGTAAAGCAAAGCATTCAAGCTCTGAGAATCTAAATAAAATTCGCCATTATATACCATTTCGATAGCTTTAGCCAATTCGTTTGTATCGGATTTTTTAGTGATATATCCGGCAACGCCGAATTGCAAGCAAGTTTCGACGAATCTGCCATCGCAATGAGCAGTAAGCACAAGAATTTTAACGAGCGGGTGCCTTTTTTGAATTATGCTCATAGCGTCCAATCCGTTCAATTCGGGCATAGCCAAATCGAGCAGTACTATATCGCAGTTCTTTGCGTCGAGTTCTTCGAGCAAAGAATAACCATCGCTGACGATGCCGATAATCTCGAAATTCGAGCGTTTGGCAAGCAACTTACCGAGCAAATGAGCTGTCAAGGTGTGGTCTTCGGCGATTAATAATTTGATTTTTTCTGTTTCCATTACAAGTTGCTTTTAGTTTTTCTGTTTAATTTAACGGTACAAAATTATGGGGAAAAATAGTGCAGGTAAATACCAAAAAGTTGGTATTTTTTCGATTTGAGTAAAAAAATATTGGAAAAAAAAGGGGCTTTCGCAAAAGTCATTATCTTTTGAACAGACAAGAATGTCTGTTCTACTAAGTCCACGATATTTACAGTAGGTCAG
>JBBISM010000045.1:1692-14490 GCA_037441245.1 Ignavibacteria bacterium
AAGTCCACGATATTTACAGTAGGTCAGACATTCTTGTCTGACCATAATTGATTAAACAAGCAATCATTATTGGTTGAACAGACAAGAATGTCTGTTCTACTAAGTCCACGATATTTACAGTAGGTCAGACATTCTTGTCTGACCATAATTGATTAAACAAGCAATCATTATTGGTTGAACAGACAAGAATGTCTGTTCTACTAAGTCCACGATATTTACGGTAGGTCAGACATTCTTGTCTGACCATTTATACCAAATTATTGTCTTTTCAGACAGCCCCTATAAAGATGGATTTATGTATAATAAGAAAATTACATCCAATCAATCATAAGCGAGAACCGCATTGTATTGGCTAATGGATGGTTTTCTTCGATGGTATTGATGAAGCTGAAATCTAATCTAAAAATATCGTATCTAATGCCGGCACCGAAATTCCAGAATTTACGATTGCCCAATCGAGCTGGCTCGGTGAAGTAGCCGGCACGAAGAGCAACGATTTGCTCGTACCAATACTCCGCACCGATAGCTATTTCGACACCTGGATTGCTCCAACCTGTTACTAATGATATTGGGAGTGGGTCAGAACCTAATTCATCGCGTTTTACCAATAATTTGGATACATCCGCAGCGAGTTTGAGGTCATTGAATTCATCTTTAACGACAGTAACCGCAGTGCCAACACGCAAAGTTGTCGGCAGTGGGTCTGATTCGCTTTTGTATGTAATTTTCGGACCGACGTTTTGCAAATTCAATCCGAGAGAGAACAATCCGCCCATATCAAGCCCGAAAATATCGAGCACTTGAGGTTTCCAAAGTATTCCCAAATCGAATGCACCGCTTACACCAACGCCAGCGGACTGTTGCCCTTGCACGGCTGGAGCTAAATTGGATTGTATATATCGCAATTGAAATCCTACGCCTAAATCAGGCGCGATGATTGTACCATAAGATAAGCCAAGAGTGAACTCATTGGAAATAAACTTACCGAGTTTTTTGCCATCGTCAGATGTGCGGATGAACTCACCAAGATTCATAAAAATAAAGTTAATAGCTATAGTGCCATCAAGGTCCTCAAAATATTGCCCGATAGTTCCATAACTATAGAATAAATCAGCATTGAATTGAGGCAACCAAGGTGAGAACGAAAGCGAGACCTGACGGAAAGGAATCGGTTCCTGGTCGTTACCAAATTTGCCGGGAACATAATCGTGAAAAGCCAAACCGCCGGGGTTCCAAAATATTGCATTTATATCATCAGCTATTGCAGTGCCGACTTCGCCCATTCCGCTTGCTCGTGCATCTGGTGAAATCCTCAGAAATGGGACACCAGCACCGCCGCCTTGTGCATTGCTTTCCATAATTGAAACAAAGGAAAAAAATACTAAAATAGCCAATGTTCGTTGAATGAAATTTTGTTTCATTAAAAAAATCCTCCAATTTAAAAAATTTAACCACTAAAAATGCGGTAAATAGCTAATTTCGATATCACTCCAGCAATATTTGTCAATATGCAATTTATTAAACGAGTGAATAATTTTTTTCATTTAAATATTTTTGATTTTCAGAATTAATGAACGATTATTTTAAAATATTCACTTTTCCAAAAGCAATCCCTGTACCAATTTTCTCATCATTTGCAATGATTTGATATATATAAATTCCGCCTGGGACTGGTGCACCTGCATCATCAGAGGCATCCCATCGAACTTCTTCCTGATAGCGTTCTAATCCACGTTTTACGATTTTCTTGACTAATTGACCATTGATAGTATAAATTTTAACGGTAATTTCGAATGGTGGTTTTATATTATGCTTGAATCTAACCGTTGTAACTGTTTCTGTCGGATTCGGAAATGCGTAATTTTCTCCGATAATGATTTTGCCCTTATCGGTAATTTCGAAGCAGGTTTCAGCAATTGCAAAATTATTGAACACATCCCAGGCACGCACTTTAACTTTATGCTTGCCTGGCTTCAATCCAAAGAGAATTTTTTCGATTGAGCCGGCTTTGGGGTTTTCAAGCGAAGTAACAAAATTCGGAGTTAAATCAATTGATTCGATATTATCATCAATCCAGGCTTCAATTCTATGCCCAATTCCTCGGCCTGTTGTATTAATTCCGCTATCATCATATAAATCAACTATTAATAATGGCTCCGGGCTAACTATATCGCAATGTTGGAAATAGCGTGAATCGAGGTATATCTTAATTTGGGGTGGTGTTTTATCGGGATTTTCCCAATTTTGGATACCATTGACATAATACGACCTATCAGAACTTTTTGCAAAACGCTTATCATTCGAGATAGCATAAGCATAAAGTCTGCCTTTATATTTGCTGTAGCTAATGTCTTTAGGAACGATAAAGTTGGCAATAAATCTGCCATTTTGAACTTTGTACGAACTTTGATTCAAGGCGCCGCCGTGCCAGAGAATATTATGTTTAGTGCCATCAACATCAATAGATATGGCGAGTTGGTCTCCATCGAGCATAGTAATAATTACTGTTCCGTTAAAAGTCTCATCAACTTCGTCAGTTCCTAGTTTTAATATTGAGCCCTCGATTTTGACTTCGGATAATGCTTTAATAATGATAGTATCATTAACCAAGGGCAAATCAATATCATTAATTCTATCGAATGTTACAAAAGCCTCGGGTAAATTTAATCTCATTGATGGGTCAGCCAAAAGATTGAATTTTTGGTCATTGTCACCAGATAATTCTAATTTAACCTTGAATATAGCTTCGCCAAAGGTGGAATATTTGCCTGTCTTTGAATCATAATTAAACAAACGCTCATAAAATCTCTCATTTATCACAGCGTTGGAATTTGCAAGCACAATCCTTGTTGCAGCGAATACACCAATAGCCCCTCCTTTTGTGCTGAATAACATTTCTTCGGCTCCACTGAGTTTATCGGGAGTATCGTATCGAGCGAAATCGCAAGTTGCCGCTGTTAAAAAAAACAGTTTATTATAGTTTAGCATCTGTGGAATTGTTATGTCTCTATCTAAGATTTCCTCGTGTGCCCATACTCTTGGATTGCCATGACCAATCCAATTTAGCATCAAAGTTCCTCGTGTATTGATTGTGTTCAATAAATCCTCAGTAACTTTGGGTTTCCGCTTGCCGCCTGGTATATTTTCAGAAGGATAATCTGGTAAATAAATTTTCTTTTGTTGCAAATATTCAGGAATTTTCCCTGCTGATAATCTCTCTGACTGGCCGGTATGAAGAGCATAATCAAATCCTTTACTTGTGGGACTATCATCGGCAACTAATGTTACGAAAGTTCTCCATATTTCTGTCGAAGAATTATTTTCGTAATTCTTAATTTTTTCTAAAATATCGAACCCGATACTTGGTCTATCAATTGTAATTCTTCCTATAATAATATCATTAATCCTATCTTCCCCAACAATTCTTGTAAAGAAATCATCTGTGGTATAAGATTCTATACCCGTTAAGTATGAGGTATCATCAGCTGATTGGTATGTTAAAACATATTGGGGAGTATTGTACTGAATATTCTTATAATCATAATGACCACGCCCCCAAAGTAATACATAGTAAGGTTTCACTTTCCAATTATGGAAAGCAAAAGCAATGAAATCTCTTATCGCTGTGGGTTCGGGAATTGCGGAGCTAAATTCAGTGAATATATGGTCTGTTGTGATTATTGCGACTTTTATTCCGCTTTGCTTTTCTCTATATACTTTGTATTGCTCGGCTGATGCTAACAAAGCTGGATGGGTAATTAAAATCATTTCTGCATCAGCAAAATCATTGCGTAAATTTCCAAAATCGGCTTTTTCAAGTGGTGGGATGTTGTATTTTGATGATATATAATATCTTTGTGGAGAATTTTTTTGATGTTCTACTCTGAATAAAAATAAATTGTTTGACTTGGATTCATTGGTTAGTAAAATCGGATTAGTTAAATCGGTTACATTATAACCAATTGTTTCACCCCCCGTGAAATTACCGATTGAATATTCTGTTAAACCAATTAAAAATGGGTCAGAAAAAAATGAAATCTCATTATCTATTGGAACAAAGCTTCTCGGATAATGAATTTCATAATAATCTAAGTAAGGTGTTCCAGAAAGTCCTTCGCTTGAATATTCAAATTTTAGAATACTTCTATTTTCTTGTAATCTCGAAGCATTAATACTTGCTGTAGCCCAGCTACGAGTCGAACCAGTGTACTCCCCAGCAGATGAAGCAATATTAATGCTTGTTAGTTTATTTTGACCTTCGAATATATCGAACTTGCCAGATTTATCATTACGATGGGCAACAGAGAAGCGATAAAAAACATTACCACTTTTATCGAGATTATGAAGTGTATTGACAGCATCAAATGGGAAAATACTACGTCCATACCAGACCCTCCCAGAACCAGGATATGGGAACCCATGATTAATCTCTTCTTCAAAGAAAAATAAATGCTTATATGTAGTCGGTTGATTTATTATATTGCCAGTTGGATTGTCAACCGGTATTGCACGTTTACCAGCATCGCCGCCCCAGGTCAATAAATAATAATTATCATTGCTGTAATTGTTAATGTAATGATAAAAAGCGCCATCTCGGTACTCAAAACCAAAGGCAGGACTTCCGTAAAACAGAATATAGTCAAGCTCGCCATTGCTTTTTGTTCTAATGATTATTGGTTGTTGATTCATCTGATTTTTTATAGCATCGCTGACCTTTTCGCTAAGATGTTTACCGCCATTTCCAAAAATCTTTATTGTATTAGGATGAACATTCGCATTATTATATCCAAATTGGGCTAATTGATTGGCATCAATTCTATATATTCCTTCTTTTGATACTTTTATTTTTACCCAGGTTTGATTCAGATTAGTTAAAATTTGGTCATTAAATTTCTTAATTACTGTTTCTTTGGGAATTCTTAGAAAGGATGCAGTCTCATTATGATTAATCGTAATTTCTATATCATCTTTCAAATCATAGTTCACAAAATGATGAGTATTATCGAATTTAATTTTTACCTGAATATTATCGGGTATAAATATAGTATTACTTTTTGAATCATATTGAGCCACACGCAATTTAATTTCCGCTATATGCCTGTATCTTGATAAACCGAGATAGCGAACATCAATGATATCTCTAATACTGTGGTTGTATTTCGAGGGTTCAATTTGACTTAATCTTGCAATTGAGCCATCTTCATTGAATAATATTTTCTCTTTTGGGGCTATCTTTCCCTGCAAAATGACCCCATCTGTATAAGAAATTTGTTCTATCGAGAATTTATCTTTATCTGGAACTGTTATTTTGAATGTTACAATTAATGAAATGGGGCTTCCTGGCTCATCATCTTCAATAATTGCATCTTTTATGATTGGTAATTTTACCTCTTGATTGTCATCTGTTAATTTTGTCTCTAAACCAATCAATTGGGGGGTATAGCGAAATTCCAGAAATTTATCATTCGATTCAAGGATTTTCAAGGCAGAATTGTCTATAGAAAATAAATTTATGTTCAAGAATATCAATAGAATTATTGATATTGCGAAATATTTCAATGATTTCATAAAATACCTTATATTTCAGAAAACTAAGTTATTTGATAATTTGACGTTATCAATCAAATTAATATTGTGAAGAAATGTTTCGATAGGAACTAATATTGTTAAACATTACATTGTTTCAAATATATTTAACAACAAATTTAATGAAAAGTTACAAAAATATGCCTTACCATCGGGGGGACTTGATGGCAAGGCATGCAGCATAAAGAGGAAGAGACGGGTTTTAACCGTCGAGCGGGAAACGAGACTCGAACTCGCGACCCTAACCTTGGCAAGGTTATGCTCTACCAACTGAGCTATTCCCGCTTACCAATTCGGACTTCAAATATATAAATTTTTTTTTAAATAATCAACTTTTTTTTGAAAAACGAATTTATTGGGAATTTATTAATTAAATATTAACCGCCTCGCCCCAAGCATTAGCCGATGCTTCCATTATTGCTTCGCTCAATGTTGGATGTGCATGAATCGTCTTGAAGATACTACGGGCAGTAGCTTCCAAAGAACGTGCTATACCTACTTCAGCTATCAACTCAGTAACATCAGGACCAATCATATGGGCGCCGATAATCTCTCCATACCTTGCATCGAAAATGATTTTTATAAATCCAGTGGCTTCTCCTATTCCTTGGGCTTTTCCGCTCGCAGTAAAAGGAAATTTTCCGACCTTGACATCTATTCCAGTCTCTTTAGCTTTGGTTTCAGTCAATCCAATGCTTGCAACTTGTGGCTGGCAGTAAGTGCATCCAGGGATATTATCATAATTGATACCCTCTACTGTATGCCCTGCGATAAATTCTGAAACTAAAATTCCCTCTGCTGAAGCTTTATGAGCAAGCCAAGGGGGGCCAGCAACATCGCCTATTGCAAAAATATGGTCAATGTTAGTCCTCATAAAATTGTCCACTTTAATAAAGCCTTTTTCAACAGCAATATGAACATTTTCAAGTCCGATATTCTCAATGTTTGCTTGTATTCCGATAGCGTTTAAAGCTATATCTGCATTTATTGTCTCTTCTGAACCATCCTTTTTCTGAATAACTACTTTAACATTCCCATCATCAATATCAGCAGAAATCACTTTTGTAGAAGTAAGAGTTTTAATCTTTTGTTTTCGAAAGTTTCTTTCTAATTCTTTCGAAATCTCTTCATCTTCTATCGGTAATATTCTATCCATCATTTCGATTAACGTAACTTCAGTTCCGAAAGAGTTATAAAAGAAAGCAAATTCGACTCCAATAGCTCCAGCTCCCATTATAATCATTGATTTAGGTATAGAATTTTGAATCATTGCTTCTTTGCTTGTAATAATTTTTTTGTTGTCCACATTTATTCCAGGGAACATTCTAGGCCGAGCACCTGTTGCAATAACAATATTACTCGTTTTAATAACATCAGTCTGATTGCCTTGATTATCCTTAATGATAACAGTATTCTTATCTTGGATATAACCGAAGCCCTTCACTTCAGTTACTTTATACTTTTTAAAAAGTGATGCAACTCCTTTTGACATTCTTCCAGCAACATCTCTGCTACGTTTGATAACAGCAGGAAAATCTACATTTAAATCATTGAATTTAAATCCGAATTCGTCTGCTTTTTTGAGAAAATTCATATACTCAGCATTTTTTAAAAGTGCTTTCGTTGGGATACATCCCCAATTCAAACATACTCCACCTAAATTCTCTTTCTCAACACAAATAGCTTTTAACCCTAATTGAGATGCCCTGATAGCAGAAACATATCCCCCAGGACCAGAGCCAATCACCACAACATCACATATATGCTCATTCATTACAATCCCCTACTTTTTAAAAAAATGTTTTATAATTAAGTTCTCTTTTTCCTGATAATAAGCAAAATAACTATAATCAGAATGATTAAAAGAATCAATCCTGGAATTAAAATAACATCGTCAAATTTCCACTTGCCAGATTGATTTTCAATTTCAAGAGTAAAATTCTCAATTGCATTCAAAATACTTGCGCCGCTGATTCTGACGCAATCCATTGAAGATATTGTCATTTTCTCGGCTAAATCTCTTCCCGATTGAACATATTCATCTATATCAGCGGGCAATGACTTATTTTGCTTGAAATACTTTGCAACTGTATCAATAAATTTTGGATCATTGAGCATTGCTCTCAATGTTAAATTGAAATTGTTCATCAATGTTTCCGCAATACCGCATTCGACTAATTCCAGAGAATCAATAAGGCTTGCTGGCACTTGGTCGGATATTTCTGATTTTATTGGTGTCGTGCTTAATAACTTTTGTATTCGGGATAATGAAGCTCGGGTATTTGAAATTACTGCCTGATAATTTTGATTGTCTTCGATTAGCATTTTGTTAGCTTTTTCAAAATTTTTCTTATCAGTAGTTAATTCTTTTATTCTTTTATTTAAATCAGCAATTTCTTTTTTTAATAATTCGCTGAAATATATGGCACTATCTCGTTCTTGTTCGGTTTGCCTCAATTGGCTTTCAGTAAATTCAATTTGTTGTTCTTTGCGTAACATTTCCTGCTCGATTTGCTTCTTTCTTGTAATATAATAATCATATTCGTTGAGCTTTTTGCTTGATTTCTGTATTAGGTTTTTCATACTTTGTTGGTAAGTCTCACCGAAATGATTGATAGATATTTTTTCTGCTTCTTTTAATATTTCGATATCTTTTGCAGTAAGATCTTCAGTATTTTTTTGGATTGTGGAAGTAACTTTTGCAAAGTACGCTTGAAACTCATTATCGAGAGCTTGAGGATAACTTGTGGATGTTATGGCTACAAATAGAATAATTAAGTTGATAATTTTCATTCTCTACCTTTCAATGCACCGTGTATAATCCATTTATCATTTTCTTCATCGAAAATATATTTATTCGAATAGTTTTGTGCTGATAATAGCAATTTGCTTGTAAAAATTTCGAATATGGGATTGATTATATCGGACTGTGGCAATTTCACTGCTCTATATCTTGCTTCATTTTTCGATTTCGGATATAATATCCATAAATTTTTAAAAGAATTGCCTGTTAAAAATATTTTACCATTGATTTTCGCAAGAGCAATAGGAACACCCGATTTTTGTGATAAATTTTCGCTATTGAGTATATCTGTAATATGAATATTTTCACCCGTCTCGGTTATTGTAACCAGATAATCACTTTCAACTGCGAAGCTCTTTGGGCATTCGTCTCCACTGCAAGATAGCCTTTGAGATTTAATGCAAGTTATACAAGTTTGGTCGAATCGAAGTGTTGGATGAGAACAGGAATAAAATGTGAGAGTTGTAAACAATATTGTTACAATAATCTTCACTGAAGTAAATTTCATAACTATTTCATTGTTTAATATAACAAACAGGCAAAATTAATTAAATCTTATAAAAAAACAAGTGCGAGACAATTATAGCACAAATCCTTTAATTAATGGGATTCCAGCATAAACTAAAGCTTCCTTGCTATCTTCAAGAGCCAATCTTATTTTATCAATGTCTGCGTGTATTGCGTTTAATCTCTTTTTGCGAAACACATAATTCATAATCAATAAGCGATGAATATCGCCGATTGATAGTTCTAGTGATACTTTCATAAGCAATTCGTTTTCTTCTGCTTCGATAACATCATCGGCGGCTACTATCTCACTGAGGAAAAAAATAATTGCATAACGCAATTCTTCATCCGAAACACTCAGCACTTTAATAATATCATTGATATTTGAAGGATGTTGTATAAATTCTCTTACCTTTTCTTTGTGGATATCATCCAAATTATTGATATCCAGATTGGATATAATTGTATTAATTTCAGATGTAGTTATATGACTATCAGCAGAAGCAACAGCAAACAACAACTCATATAATGCAGTCAATTCTTCTTGGGTTAAGTTTTCAATTATTTTTTTGTCCATTTTTTTACTCTATCTATGAGCAATAACAGATATTTCGATTTTTGCATTTTTTGGTAACCTCGAAACTTCGACGGTTGTTCTGGCGGGAAAATAATTATTAAAGTAGCTACTATAAACATCATTTACGATTGAAAAATCATTCAAATCTGTCATAAATATTGTTGTATTCACAATATTATTCATTGATAAATTCAACTCGTTCAAGATTGAAGAGATGTTGTTCATAATTTGCTGAGTTTGTTCTCTAATATCATCAGAGATTATCTGGTTGGTATGCGGATTTATTCCAATTTGACCACTTAAATAAATAATATCACCTGATTGAATAGCTTGGCTATATGCACCTATTGGTTTCGGTGATTTATCGCTATAAATAATATTATGTTTTGTATAACTTCCAACAAGATATTGACATAATAATGCAAATATTAATGCTATGAGCAAGATTAATCCATATTTTAAAGTCAATTTCATCTGGAAAACAAAATATTTGGGAACTCAATATATTTTAATTCTTTCTTCAAATTGAATTCTATCAAGGATAAATGGATTAACAAGTTTAAAGTTATTCAAGTTTGATAGCGAGTTTTTCAACCATCAATTTTTCTTTGCCTTCATCAATTATAAAAATGGAATAACTATATTTTTCAGGTTCCAACAATTTAATCACTGTTTTCTGGTTTAAAGCTTTTTTATTAATCGGGTCATAGTATTCATATTGAAAAATTAATTGATTATTATCCTTATCAAGATTACCTTTTGCGACGATAGGTTTAAAGGCGAAATTATCGAAACCAGTGAGGTTGAACATTTCTTCTACTGGATTATATCCGATGATGGCTAAAGACATTGCAGGAATTCCCTCAATTGCTATCTCTTCTCTAATTTGTAAATATTTCCAACCCATAATTATTGAATTCTCAGATGTTCCCTTTCCGTGATATTGTTCTCCTGTTTGAAGCGATGAAGTATAGAGTATTCGCCACTTACCCTCGAAATTTCTTAAAAAGCGATGTTGTTCTGTTAGTGTGAAAACAAATGGTAAGTCTTGATTAGACCATAATAGTTGAGAAAGGACGATAAAGGAAAATATGGTTAATTTTTTCATTTCTCCCTTGTATGATTAAAAATATAATATCAATTTAACATACTTTTAACAATTTCAGGAAATTTTGATATTAATTCGGGTAATTTACTAATATCCTTTCCACCGGCAGTTGCTAAATGTGGTTTTCCGCCACCAGCACCGCCAATGATTTTTGCTGCTTCGCTGACTAATTTACCAGCGGGTATAGAGTCTTTCAAGTCGTCGGTTACTACACAAGCTATATGTATCTTTTCATTAGTTTGTGAAACAATCAAGCCTATTCCTTTTGTTGACAAATTATTTCTAAGTTGGTCAGCATAACTTCTTAAGACATCTAAATCATCGCAATCAGTTTGTTTTATGGCAATTTTTATATTGCTGATTTTAATTATCTCGTTTGTATTATCCAATAGGTCATTCCGATTAACTTTGGCTTTGAGCAATTCTTTCTCAAATTTTTTAATTTTAGCATTTAATTCTTCGATTAAATGGTTTCTAGATGCAATATTATATTCAAGTTCTTTTATATATTCCTCAACTCCAAATCCTGTTATAGCTTCAACTCTTCTAATACCCGCAGCAATTGACGATTCAGAAATAATTTTGAATAGACCTATTTCAGATGTGGTTTTGACGTGAGTACCACCACAAAGTTCTATTGAGAAATCTGGATCCATTGTTACAACACGTACTTCTTGCCCATATTTGTCCCCGAAGAACATTTTTATTTTTGAATTATTTGTTATTGCATCGAGTGAACTATAACCAATCTGAACAGGAATATTTTCTAAAATCTTCCGATTGACAATTCTTTCTATCTGTTTTATTTGCTCATCTGAAACTTTTTCAAAATGATTGAAATCAAAACGCAAATAATCAGGGGCAACGAGAGAGCCTGCCTGTTTGACGTGATTGCCTAATACCTGCCTTAAAGCTTCATGCAATAGATGAGTCGCTGAATGGTTCCTCATTGTGTCGAGTCTTCTCACTTTATCAACCTTAGCAAAAACAATTTGTCCTATTAAAGACTCAACGTTTCTATCACAAATATGAACTATAGCATTACCATATTTTTTTACATCAATTACTTCGTAGTTGATGCTAGCTATTATTATAGTACCCGTGTCCGAAACCTGACCTCCGCTTTCCGCATAAAATGGGGTTTTATCGAGTACAACATAATTATCTTTTGCATATAATATTTTTGTTTCTGATTCGAAATGTTCATAGCCGATAAAAATTGTTTCATAAGGCAGATCGAGTTTTTCGACATCTTCAGCAAATTCTTTTCGTGCTTTTCGTGAACGTTCTCTTTGTTCTTCCATTCTTGCTTCAAATCCAGATTTATCCACAGTTAAACCAATTTCTCGAGCTATAAGCTCAGTTAAATCCAAGGGGAAACCATAGCTATCGTATAACAAAAAAGCTTCTTCCCCGCTAATCACTTTGTTCCCATTTAATTTTTCGACAATTACATTAAATCGTTCAATTCCATTCTCCAATGTCTGCAAAAAGCTTTCTTCTTCTGATTTAATCACTTTTGTAACGAGTTCACTATTATTTTTTAACTCAATGAAATAATCCCCCATAATTTCAATCAACGTAGGAACCAATTTATATAAAGTTGGTTCTTTCAAACCTAAATTACGGGAAAATCGTGCTCCTCTACGTAAAATCCGTCTTAGAACGTATCCTCTCCCTTCATTGCTAGGCAATGCACCGTCAGCAATTGCAAATGCTAAGGCACGAATATGGTCAGCAATGACTCTCATTGCTATAGAATCAGCATCACTCAAAGATAGGGTATATTTTTTTTGAGATATTTCTTCAATTTTTTTAATTAAGGGCATAAAAATATCTGTTTCATAATTTGAGGCAACACCTTGAATAACCGCTGTTATTCGCTCGAATCCCATCCCCGTATCAACGTGCTTTTCTTCAAGAGGAACTATTGTGGCATCAGCCTGACGATTATATTGAATAAATACTAAATTCCAAATTTCTATAACATCTTGAGTACCTTTATTCACTAAATTAGCACCTGATTTATCCGGAGTTCTATCGAAGTGTATTTCGCTACAAGGACCGCAAGGACCAGTTTCACCCATTTCCCAAAAATTGTCTTTTTCGTCAAATCTTTGAATTCTATCTTCTGGTAGATATTTTCTCCAGATATCGTATGCTTCGTCATCGGTTTTATAAACAGTTGCATGCAATCTAACGACCGGCAATCCCCAA